>JAVEWA010000647.1:0-3958 GCA_034004785.1 Polyangia bacterium | reverse complement strand
AGACCGCGGAGCGGCGTCACCCCGACCTCCTCGCCACCTACAGGTCTCTCTCCTACGCCCAGGGCGGCCCGGGCGAGTGGCGCCACTACGTGGACCCCTGGACGCGCCTCCCTCCCCCACTCAGGCCCCTGCGGGTGCAGATGAGCTTCGCTTCCTATGATGTCCAGGGCTACGCGAAGGCCGACGCCGGCCCAAAGCAGCAGAGGAGACGCCTGCAGCTCGGCGCCGATCGCAGCATGAACAGGACCCCTGGCGTGAACGAGATGCGCCTCGCCCTCTTCGCTCCGCCGCCCGCCTCCTTCACCTTCCGGATGCAGCTCCCCTCTCGAGCCTCCATCTCCTTCGGGACGGGCGTCCCCCTGAACGGGACCAAGGGAGACGTGACCTTCATCGTGGAGCTCGAGCCCAAGGACCTGCCGCGCGCCGAGATCGCCCGTTTCGTGGTGCCCCAAAGGGACCGCTACCTCTGGCAGGATCGCCGGGTGGACCTCTCGGCCTGGGCCGAAAAGGAGGTTCGCCTGACCCTGAGATCCGAGGGGCCCAAGGGCTCCTTCGCCTTCTTCTCGAACCCTGTGGTGTGGCGCTCCAAGGCCGGCCACAAGGGCAAGAACATCCTCTTCGTCCTGGTGGACACGCTGAGGGCGAACGCGGTGAAGTCCGTCGCGGGAGAGCACCCGGTCACTCCGAACCTCGACGCTCTGGCCTCGAGGGGAGCGGTCTTTACGAGCTGCCACTCCCTCGCGAGCTGGACTCGCTCGTCGATGCTGGGGATGTTCACCGGCGAGCAGGTCTCGCGCTTCGATCCGCAGCTCAACACTGCGTTCTGGCTCCCCGAGCCCCTCAAACAGAAGATGTACCGCGCTTGGCCGCGGCTCCTCACCTGGCACCTCAGAGAGCATGGCTACTGGGTGGAGGCCATAGGCAACAACTTCTTCTTGCCGGGCTACACGCCGATAGGCTTCGACCGCGGCTACGACCAGGTGACCGACATCAGGGCCGTCATCCACGACACACCGGCCATCACGAGGGGCGCGGTCGATTTCCTCGAGCGGATGAGGAGCAGACCCTTCTTCCTCTACCTCCACTACGACGGGCCCCACCACCCCTACTACGTGCCTCCTGGCTACGCGGAGAAGGGCGCCCGGGCCCCAGGGGCCCCTGGCGATCCAGCCTGGGAGATCTACCTCGGCGAGGCTCGCTTCACCGACGAGCACCTCCGGCCCCTTTTCGAGGCCCTCGACCGGCTGGGCCTCGCCAAGGACACCCTCGTGGTGGTGACCGCAGATCACGGGGAGGTGTTCCACGACGCCCACGACGTCATCTTCGGGGAGAACAACCGCACCAGGCATGCTCACGGCTGGAGCCTCTTCCAGGAGGTGATGCATGTCCCGCTGATCATGTCGCTCCCAGGAGCAGTGCCCGCTGGCAAGCGGATCGAGGCCCCGGTTTCCCACATGGACCTGGTGCCCACCCTGCTCGATCTCTCAGGCCTCCCGCCCATGGTCGGACACGGCGGCAAGTCCCTGGTGCCCACCTTGCGGGAGGGTAAGCCGCCCCCAAGGGAAGAGATCGTCGCGATCGGCCGAAACATCTTCGCCCTGAGGCAGGGCCGGTGGAAGTATATCTACAGGGAGCACATCACCCGGTCCTTCAGGCGACCGACGACTCCCGACAAACGCCACTATGTACCAGAGGATCTCTACGATCTCGAAAACGACCCCCAGGAGACCAGGAACCTCGCCTCGGCGCACCCCGAGCGCGCCAAAAAGATGCGCGAGCGCCTCCTCGCCCTGGTGCTCCCTGGGAAGGACAGCCAGGTCGCGGGGGGGAGCGCGGACCCCTTCGCGGCCGAAGGGCTCCGACTGAGCCTGAGGCTCTGGGGCGGCCGGGGACCACACCTCCTGAAGGGGACTGTGAAGTGCGACGGCCAGGTCGTGGTGAGGGGGCTCCATGGCCCCATGTCCCACGCCGCCTACCGGGGCCAGGGCGAGGTTGCCTTGCAGCTCCAGAGCCCAAGGGGCCAAGCCGCCGAGGTGGAGCTGGAGTTCCTCGGGTGCCCGCCCGCGAGCATCGCCCTGTCCCTCTTGCTCGACGGGCGCGCGCCGCGACCAGACGAGATCTCCGCGGGCCCCATCGGCCTGGAGCTGATCTCCGACCCGGCTCGCCTGCCCCTCACCCGGCTCCCCGCCCTCACCACCAGGAGGCCTCCACCCATCCTGCCCTCGCCCAAGCCGCGCCTGCACCTCTGGCTCGGGTCGAGCTGGACCGGGGACCTCGACCTCGGCGGCGGCAAGGACGAGGCCGCCCGCCTGGCCGACCAGATGCTGAGGGACGCCGGCTACACCAAGGGGCCCGCCTCGAGCGGCCAGCCACCCGAGCGGCCCTCGAGGCCCTCCCCTCCCGGCGAGGGCGCCCAGGGAGGTCGGTAGGCCATGCGCCCAGGGCTCGCCTGTGCGCTCGTTACCGGACTGTTCCTGTCCTTGATCCAGGGCGCTTCGGGAGCCATGAGCGCTCCGGAAGCCTTGGACGCCAGGCAGGGACCACGGCCAGGGCCACGACCAGGGCCGCGACAGGTGGGCCACAGCGTTTCCATTGGCGGAGACACCTTCCGCATCTGGGGCAGCGTGGGCACCGGCCTCATGCCCAAGGCGGTGTCCATCTCTCCAGATGGGAGCACCCTCTACGTCACCAACTTCGGACACAGGAACAAGGGCAACCTGGACGTCATCGACACCGCCACCTTCAAGCGCAGGCGCGTGATCGACTTCCCGGGCAACGCCATCGAGTCCGTGGTCTGCCCCTCGGGGCGCTTCCTCTACACGACCAACTACTACGGCAGCCTCGTGCAGATCCACGACACCCGCTCCTGGCAGATCGCCCACGCCTTCAGGCCTGGGAGCTTCCCCAAGATGATGGCGATAGCCACGGACGGGCCCACCCTCTACGTCACGAGCTGGTCCTCGGCCACCCTGGCGGCGGTGGACATAGCCACCCAGAAAGTCTCTTGGCAGGTAAAGACCGGAAGGCACCCCAGGGGCATCGCCGTGTCCCCAAGGGGCCGCTTCGTGTACGTGGCGAACGCAGGTGGCAAGACCGTCACCGTGGTGGACACCCGCTCACGAGCCATCGTCTCGCAGATTCGGACCGACGACCTGCCCCGCCACCTGGTGCTCAGCCCAGATGGTCGCTGGCTCTACGTCTCCACCATGAAGCGGAGCTACCTGCAGATCATAGACACGCGAGCCAGAAAGGTCGTGGCCTCTGTGCCCGTCGCCCCTGGGCCCCGCACAATCGACCTCTCCAAGGACGGCCGCTTCGTGTACCTGGCCTCCTTCCCTGGCCACGCCATGTCCATCGTGGACGTGGCAGCACGCAGATCAGCGACCCTGCCCCTCGACATCGAGAAGGGCTCTGGCCTGGTCGTACACCCCAAGGACCGGAAGATCTACGTCACGGGCTGGTGCTCGAACGACCTCTGGGCAGTGGAGCGCATCCCGGCCGGCGAGACCCCCGGCCCCCTCGGCACCGCCGCGCCCAGGCGCTACCCGGTCAGAAGGGATCCCCGCACGGTTCACGACCTGGGCTGCGGCACCCCGGAGCAAATCCAGCGCCGCGATGAGGCCAAGGCCAGGCGCGACGCCGCAAGGCGCGACGCCGCAAGGCGAGACGCCGCAAGGCGAGACGCCCTGGAGAGCCCCTCCCCCTGACGGCGCCCTTGAATCGAGTCTCCCTCGTCCTTGGGAGCGAAGGGTCAGCCCCGGCCCTTGGGACCTGACGGATCAGCCGGAGCAGCAACCTCCGCACGAGCAGGCTCCACTGCCTCTGCGGGAATCTGGTGCCCCTTGTCCCGCTTCACGCGCATGTAGCCAAGGTTGTGCTCACCAAAGCCCACCACCAGAGGGACCCGCTCGGTGATCTCGATGCCGCCTCTCTGGAGATCCTCCACCTTGAGGGGGTT
>JAVEWA010000646.1:0-3963 GCA_034004785.1 Polyangia bacterium | reverse complement strand
CATGGGGCTGAGGGGCGACCGGAGCGGGGCCCGCCTCCACTCACCCCTCGACCTGCTGGCCCCCCGCGAGCCCTACCACCCCGACCCGGCCAGGCCTTGGCGGCGTGGGGAGATGGGCCTCTGGGAGATCCCAGCCGCCAGCCTGCTCGGGGGCTTTCCCCTCGTGGGCACCTTCCTCGGCCTCCTCCCCAGGGCGGCGGCGCTTTTCGTGGGCCTTGGTCTTTCGAGGCGACCCTTCGTCACGGTGGAGCTCCACGGAATCGACCTGGTGGACCCGCGTGACGGGGGCCTCGACGCCCTCGTTGGCCGCCAGCTCGGGCTCTCTGCTCCCTGGGCTCGTCGTCGCTCGGCCTTCGCCGCCCTTCTCGGCCAGCTCCTTGGACGCGGACAAGGGGCGCCCCTTTGCGAGCAGGTCCGCTAGGGCAGCGCGCCAGTCCTCCAAGGCCCGTTTCCGCTCCCTGAAGGCGGTCGGGCTCCTGTTTCTCGCACCTGTGCTAGGATGCCCCCCGTGACTGCGGGCGAGACCTTCCCAATCTCCTTTGGTCGCTACACCCTGGAGCGTCTGATCGCCCGGGGCGGGATGGCGGAGATCTTTTTGGCCAAGACCCGCGGATCCCATGGCTTCGAGCGCAGCCTGGTGATCAAGCGCATCCTCCCCGAGCACGCCCGCGAGGCCAGGTTCGTGGACTGGTTCATCGACGAGGCCCGCCTCATGGCGCGACTCGAGCACCCCAAGGTGGTGCAGGTTTACGACTTCGGGGAGGTGGATGGCAGCTACTTCCTGGCCATGGAGCACGTCAAGGGGCTCGACTGCCTGGAGCTCCTTCGCCTCTGCGCCCTTCGGCGCTGGCGGCCATCGCCCATCGTGGCGGCCCAGATCATGGCGGACGTCCTAGACGCGCTCTGGTACGCCCACAACCTGAAGGACGAGGCCGGCCGGCCCCTGAACATCGTCCACTGCGACGTGACTCCCTCCAACATCTTCGTCTCGGACCTCGGGGAGGTGAAGCTCTCGGACTTCGGCATCGCCACCATGGGCGTGCGCAGGGGCCGATCCGAGACCGGCTTCGTGCGGGGCAAGTACGGCTACCTCGCCCCGGAGGTGATCACTGGCCAGCCCGTGGATCACCGCTCGGACATCTTCTCCGCCGGCGTGGTGCTCTGCGAGCTCCTCATGGTGCAGCGCCTCTTCAGGGGGAAGAACTACCTGGACGTGCTCCTTCAGGCCAGGGACGGCCGGCTCGACCGGCTGGATAAGTATGGGCAGCACATCCCGCCGGAGCTCCGCGAGATCCTGGACTTCGCCCTCGCCCGGGATCCCTACCTGCGGTTCCAGGACGCGGGAGACTTCAGGGACGCGCTCCATCACTTCCTGCTGGATCGGCGCGAGCTGGTGCGGGGCACCTCGCTCAGGCGCTTCATGCAGCGCCTCCGGGATCCGGAGACGCCCCCTGGCGCCGCGAGCCCCCACGTCCGGGCCATGCCCGAGCGTCCCTATCCCCCGCTGGCCGCGGCGTTCCAGCACGGGAGGCGGAGGATCTTGCTTGGTCCTCCTCGGCCCGTGGGACCGCCTGGCTCCGACCCACCAAGCGAGGAGCACACCGAGCAGCCCCCAGAGGCCCGAGAGGCGGAGCCCGTGCTCGCCGGCCTGCCCTCCGATTCGCCGAGCCAGGAGGTTGGAGAGGGCTTCGCGAGCGGAGAGAGCCTGCCCTCCGCTCCCTCCTTGCGAGCGACGCTGGAGAGGCCCCTTGGCGAGACGCGGCCGCGTCAGGGCCTTGCCCCTGGATTTCCCCTCCCGAGCGACTGCGACACCCTGCCGCGGCTCGTGTCCTCCGGGCAGTGGGATCTCAGGGACCGGAGCCTGGTGGGCATCTTGTTCAGGCTCGCCCTGGACACCGAGACCGGGCTCCTCGTGCTCAGGGACTCGAGCCTGGTCAAGGAGATCTACCTGGTCGATGGCGACCCGCAGTTCGTCTCGTCGAACTCCCCAGACGAGCTGTTCGGGCAGTTCCTGATCGCCCAGGGCGTGTTCTCGGAGGCCGAGCTCGGGCGCGCCCTGGCGATCCTGCCCGACTACCAGGGTCGCCTGGGGGAGGCTCTGGTGGCCCTCGGGCTCCTCAGGCCCATGCAGATGCTCAGGCTCCTCACGAGCCAGGTTCGCCAGAAGATCCTGAACGCCTTTCGGATCACCGATGGCCAGGCGTCCTTCTATCGAGGTCTCGGCTGCCCGAGGCCAGCCGCGCCCCTCGGCCTGGACGCCTTCGAGCTCCTGGCTGCCGGGGTGGAGGCCCTCGAGTGGCTCGCGATCCAGGAGCGCCTGGCTCGAGGAATGGACCTCAAGCCTCGGGCCTCCTCACCCCCTCCGGTGCCGCCCGAGGTGTTCCGGGTGGGGGATTACCCGCGGGTGGTGTACGACCGGCTGGACGGGCAGCGCTCCCTGGTGGAGCATCTCCTGTCGGCGCCACCCGAGCCGAGGCCCGGGGCCTTCATGCGCATGGTCTATCTGCTCACCGAGTGCGGACTCGTCGTCCTGGAGTGAGGAGCCCCTCGTGTTCTGGGGGGAGGATGGGCGGCCCGAGCGGAGGCGAGCCGGGAGCTACTCGACAGGAGCGCCGCAGAAGCCATCCACGCAGGGCAGGCCCTCGCAGCAGTCCTCGGGCAGGGTGCAGGTCATGCCCCAGGTGGCGCAGCCCGGGTCCTCGCCGCAGATGCCCTGGGTGGAGCCGGCTGGCACGATGCAGGGCAGGGGCGCGCAGCAGTCGGCCGAGGTGGTGCAGGAGCCGCCCTCGGGTATACAGGTAGTCTCGCCGCAGACGAACTGCGGGAACTCGGGGTCGTTGTTCGAGACGCAGGGCAGCAGGTCGCAGCAGTCGGCCGAGGTGGCGCAGGGCAACCCGATGTAGTCGGCGGGGTCGGCTGTGGAGCAGTCCAGCTCGGCGGCCAGGCAGCGCGGGATGCCAAGGTTGTCGAGGGCGCAGGTGTTGTACTGCATCACGTTGCCGGCGCAGCAGTTGGCGTTGGCGGCGCAGGAGTCCGACTGCAGCCTGCAGATCCCGCCAGCAGGGGTGCAGGCGTTGCCCTGGGTGCAGCGGCCGAGGGGGTTGTCGCCTTCCTTGGAGCAGGTGACGTTCGCCGTATCTCCGTCGGGGTTGCCCACTGCGCCGCAGCAGTCCAGGTCCGTGGCGCAGACCTCGCCCGTGGGCCGGCAGCCGGAGGGCGGCTGGCAGATGAGGATGCCGGTCATGGCGTAGGGGAGGCAGGCGCGGCTGCAGCACTCGCCGCCGCAGACCGGCAGGTTGGAGGCGTCGTAGGTGCCTCCGCAGACCTCGCCGGCGCTCAGGCAGCCGCCCGCTCCGGCGGCGGGCACCAGGGCGCAGGTCCCGAGGGTAGCGCCCTCGGCCTTGGGGCAGTAGCCCCCGCAGCACTCGAAGTCGGCGGTGCAGGCGTCCCCGTTCTGGACGCAGTAGGACGGGGTCGCCGAGCAGTAGCCGTCATCGCAGTACTGCGAGCAGCACTCCTCCGGAGCGGAACAGGTGTTGCCCGAGGTCTTGCAGGTCGGGTTGAGGGCCTCGCAGGAGCCAGAGGTGCAGATGCCGCTGCAGCACTGGCCGTCGCTGTCGCAGAGCTCGTTATCCGAGGTGCACTGGGAGCTCGAGCAGTGGCCGTCCACGCAGGAGAAAGAGCAGCACTCTGGCCCCACCTGGCACGCCCCCCCGGCCTCGATGCATTGACCCGGCTCGCGGGCGCAGACGCCGTAGGTCTCGTCGCAGTAGCCCGAGCAGCACTCGTCTCCGGAGAGGCACTCGAAGCCCATGGCCAGGCAATCCACCGAGCCGTCCGGCAGGGCGGCGTCCGGGTCTCCGTTAGTGCCTTTCTTGTCCTTGCAACCGCCGAGGGCGATGGCGAGCACGGAGAAGGCGAGAGCCGCCATCAACAATCTTCCTTTGACGTACATGGCTAGTC
>JAVEWA010000044.1:0-19010 GCA_034004785.1 Polyangia bacterium | reverse complement strand
GGCTTCCAGGGGCTTCCGTGAAGATCATCTATCAGCAGGTCGTGCCCAATCCCGCCAAGGCCAGGGAGGTTGTTGGTCGCCTTGCCCTGCGGAAGCGGGACGGCCTTTGCCTTGCTGGCTTGGTCGTGGGGGACGCCTCTTGTGTTCAGCGCGCCCAGGCGGTGGCCGAGGCCTGGCAGGCCGACGCCGAGGCGCAGGCGCTCGGCCCCTTGCTCGAGGAGGCCGGCGCGGCGCTTTTTCTTCAGCTCCCCCTGGTGGTGAAGCAGGGCGAGCTCGGCGGCATGAAGCGCTTCCTCGGGAGCTTGATGGGGACTTTTGGCGGGTACGTTACGGGCGATCTCGGGCTGTTCGACCACCTGCGCCGGGAGCTCGCGGGCTCCCCGGCAGCGGAGCGGTTGATCCTCACAACGAACGCGGTGAATCGGGCCACGGCGCTCGTCCTCATGGAGCGGCTCGGACCCTTCCGCTTGCGACCGCTGATGCACCGCCGGACCTTCATCGAGGAGCCGGTCGGTGCCCCGAGAGACGTGGTGATCTACGGCAACATGCTCCTGAACGCCTCCACGTTTTGCCTGCACGTCGCCGAGGACACGCCCGCGTCCTGCCGCGGGCGGCCCTGCTCCTCGGGCGGAGTTCTCGGGCAGTCCCCGCCGGCCCTGACCCTCGAGGGAGAGAGGGTCCTCCTGGTGGGGCGCAGCCTCTACACGGATCGGCGGCTCGATCTCCTTGAGCGCATTCCATACATACCCGACCTGGCGAGCGTGACCTTGCAGGACGTCAACCTCGGCCTCGATGAGATCGACACCGCCGCGAGAGCCATATCGAGATACTCGGCGCCTGGACGAGCGCCATCAGCGAGCACCCGGGAATCCGCGCCAACCTAGGCGCCTAATTCCTCTCGCGATGCTCTGCGTGGGACGGTTGCGGGCCTCGAAGTAGCAGTCATAGTAGCAGTTGCAGTCCTTGGGGACATTGGACCTGACGATGGCGCGCATCGAGTCGTAGTCCTGGAAGTCGAGAGCGCTGACCGGCGAAGGGGGAGCGTCATGGCACGCCTTGATCCTGCCGTCCGTATCCACGGTGAAGAAGGGATCCCCCGCGGGGCAGTCCATCTTGAAGGTCCCTCGTGCAAAGGAGACCATGTTCTCAAGGAACGCATCGCTCTCCGCGATGCGCACACCCTCCCTCTTCAGAGCGATGAGGCGCCTGCCTAGCCGCTCGAGTCGCCCCAGGTCCTGCTCGGTCCCGAAACTCAGCTCGGGCACGTACCCGCGGAAGTCGAAGCCCTCTTTCCCGGAGTGCAGGAGCGAGAGGAGCGAGGGCACCCTGGCCTGATCCAGGCGCAACACGATGGGCTCCACCTCGTCCAGGTTGCGGGCGGTGACGGTCACGATGGCCGATGGCAGGATGGCGTTGCGGCGGCATCCTTCGACTATGGAATCGAGCCGCGCGGACGGGTCCTTCTCCAGGCCCGAGACGGCCCCATCGAGGGTGTCCCAGGAGAAAGTGAGGAAGTCGAGGGGCCTGAGACCCTCGAAGGCCGCCTCGTCAAGGAGCGTCGCGTTGGTGATGAGGCTCGTCAGAGCCCTGCTCGCGGTGTGGACGAGCACCTCGTGGAGTCCCTCGTAGAGAAGGGGCTCCCCGCCCGTGAGGATGAAGTGGCGGTGCCCGTGGAGCACGAAGCGATCCACCACGCGGCACCAGTCCGAGGGAGAAAGCTCTCGCGCCTCGGAGTGAGGGCCGCCGCAAATCACGCCGCAGTAGGGACAGGCCAGGTTGCAGCGCCGGGTCAGCAGCAGGCCGACGCCCACCAGCCTGCGTCCTCTGATGGAGTCCAGGCCAAAGCGCGCGAAGCGGACGCCCCGATGTAGCCAGGGGGTGAGCACCTCGGCAGTCTAGCGCAAAGTCACTCCACGATCACCGCAATGGATCCAGACGCCCCTCGGGATCCGGGAGGATGGCGTGCGGGCTCCGAGCCCGGCCAGGTTCCAAGGCTCGTGTGGGCAACTCGAGCGCGGATGAATTGGCGCGCCCCTCGGGGCAGGGGAAATAAACCGAGAGGATCCTCGGTTGAGAGGGTCAGGTCGCCGGGGCGCTCTCGCCCGAGTCCCCCTGGGAAGCCATCGAAGGGGCCGGCGGAAGGAGGAATAATGCAGATTTCCAAGCGTTCAGCGGCTATTGCACTACTCGGACTATTCGCCCTCTCAATCAGCGTGGCGGGCACGGTAGGTTGGTTGCTCGCCTCGGGCAGCGGCTCTTCGGCAATGGCTCAGTCGAGCCCAGGTCTTCCCTCTTCCCCATCCTCACTTAACGCCAGGCCTTCCTTCGCGGCCCTTTGGGCGCAATCACCCGGGGCTCCCGCCAGCATCGCGGACGTGGCCGAGCGGGTGATCCCCAGCGTGGTGAACATCTCCACCGAGAGGTCCGCTGGGAGCATGGGTGGAGGAGGAAGGGGGAATCCCTTCTTCCATTTCTTCGGGCCCCAGGGACCGGGCATGGGCCCGCCTGTGCAGGGCCAAGGCTCGGGCGTCATCGTGTCCGCTGACGGCGTGATCCTGACCAACAACCACGTGGTGCAGGGCGCCCGGAAGATCCAGGTGACCCTGGTCGATCGCCGGGAGCTGACTGCCAAGCTCGTGGGGGCGGATCCCAAGAGCGACCTGGCCGTCCTCCGCCTGACCGAGTCGGCCAAGGATCTGAAACCACTGGTCTTTGGCGACTCGGACAAGCTGAGGCTCGGAGAGGTCGTCCTGGCGGTGGGAAATCCCTTCGGCGTGGGCCAGACCGTTACCATGGGCATCGTCTCGGCCAAGGGTCGCTCCAACGTGGGCATCGTGGACTACGAGGACTTCATCCAGACCGACGCGGCCATCAACCCGGGGAACTCCGGAGGCGCCCTGGTGGACATGCACGGACGCCTGGTGGGCGTGAACACCGCCATCCTCTCGCGGAGCGGCGGCTACCAGGGGATCGGCTTCGCCATCCCGGCCCGTCAGGCTAAGCACGTCATGGGGAGCCTGCTGAGGCACGGGAAGGTCCAACGCGGCTTCCTGGGTGTGCGCATCCAGACGGTGAGCCCGGACCTGGCAAAGGGCATGGGCTTGGGCAGCCAACGGGGCGTGCTCATCTCGGACGTGGACCCTGGGAGCGCGGCGGAGCGCGCCGGGCTCAGGCGGGGCGACGTGGTGTTGGAGGTGGACGGTCAGGCCGTTGACACCGCCTCCAGGCTCAGGAGCCTCGTGGCCAACAGCGCCCCTGGCGCGAGGGTGCAACTGAAGGTGAAGCGTGGTTCCCAGGACCTCCAGGTCACCGTGACCCTGGGAGCTCTGGACGGAGGCCCCCTGGCCAGGCGGCCCGGGCCTGCCCAGGGCGCCCCGGCGGCTCCCTCGGACAGCCTGACCATGGACGGCCTCACCGTTGCGCCGCTGACCCCTGAGCGCCGCGCCAAGCACCGGCTCCCCTCGAGGCTGAGCTCTGGCCTGGTAGTGACCGCTGTCGCCGCGGGATCCAAGGCCGATCAGGCGGGTCTCGAGGAAGGAGACGTCATCCTGGAGGTGAACCGAAGGGACGTGACCTCGCTCAAGCGGTTCCGGGTCTTCTACGAGCAGGCCAGCGGCTACGTCGTGCTCCTCGTCTTCAGGAACGGCGGCACCCACTTCCTGGCGCTTCAGAAATAGCCTCGAAGCTGGTCCTCCACTCGAATCAAGTCTAGGGCCTGGGGCTTGGGGCAGGCTTTGTTGCGGCGGGGTTGGCGGCGCGCGCGGGGGGCGCCGCCCGGGGAGCTCGGCGGCCGGCGAGTCGGAGCCTCTTGATGGGCCGCTCGCCCTCCCTGAGGCCCGAGATATGGAAATGGTCCCTGTGCGCGTAGTCGCTGTCAGGCGTCAGTACGAGGTGCACGAGCCCGCTCTTCTCCAGGTTGCAGGCGAGGAGCCTGAGGGCCCTCGACCTCGGGTCGGCCAGGGGGCCGACGCAATCTCCGGGCTGTCCCGCAGCCTTGACCCAGTCCTTTTTGACGTCAGCATGGAGCCCTCCCGGCCCCTTGACCTGGAAGACGTCCACGGCAAGACCGAAGGCGTGCCGGCTGAGCCAGCGGGATCTGGCGACCCTGCGGTAGGAGTAGAAGCTCGAGTAGAGGAGCTCGTTCACGCCCGAGGCCAGGGCCACCCTGGCCACCCGGTACATGGTCAGGGCGAAGCGGCAGTCCATGAGGGCAGGCCTATTGCCCCAACGCGGCGTGAGCTTCAAGCCTCCCACTGGCCCTGTCAGGACGACCGGCGTGGCGATGCCCTTCGTGGGCTTCTCCACCCGGAAGGGGATCCCCAGCCGACGTAGCTCCGCGAGGCAGGCCATGCCCGCGCGGTCGGCCTCGGCGCGGACTGCACGGTCCCTCGTGCCAGGGTCCGCCGGGAGGTCGTCCTCTGCATGGGGCGTGGCCTCGCTGGCGGCGGTCCAGGTTGGCGTGAGGGGGGGCAGGCGCATGGCGGCGCTCCCCGGGCGCTCCGCTGGCTCGGCCGCTAGCAAGGCGGTCCCGAGGGCCAGGGCGAAAAAGGGGAGCATGGGCACCACTATGGCAAGCTCTCCGCGGTGCTGCAACTGGGCAGGGGCCGCTGGCAGGGGTAGGGGCATGTCTGGGGAATGGGCAGGGGCAGTTGGCTGTGGGCGGGGGGGGGCACCTAGTCACCGGCTTGCGCCCGCCAGGGAGGCGGTGCAGGATGAAACTGTGCGCGGCCCCCGAGCTCGCGCCCAATTTACCCGAGGAAGCCCCATGACTCTGGAAGAGCTCTGCACCCTCTTGGACGCCAAGCTCGGTGTTGCCGACTTCGAGGACTACGCCGGGGCATTCAACGGGCTGCAGCTCGAGCGGCGGGCCCTGGCCGACGACGGCGCCTCGACTCCCTTTGGGGACGTCCACCGGGTGGCCCTCTCGGTGGACGCGTGCAGGTACACCATCGAGGCCGCCGCCGACGACGGGGCCGAGCTCCTGATCGCCCACCACGGCCTCCTCTGGGGCGGGGTGCGACCCTTCACCGGGCCCCTTTTCGAACGGCTCGCCGCGGCCTTCGCGGCGAACCTGGCGGTGTATGCCTGCCACCTGCCCTTGGACGCTCATCCGTCCCTTGGAAACAACGCCCAGCTCGTGCGGGCCCTTGGATTCGAGCCGGACGAGGACGCCCGCTTCGGGGAGCACGGGGGGCGGAAGCTAGGGTACTTCGTGGAGTGCGATCTCGAGCGCCATCAGTGGTGGCGCCTGGTGGACGAGGCTCTCGGCCAGCCCACGCAGCTCCTTTCCACGGGGCCCGAGAGGATCACGCGCTTCGCCGTGTTGACGGGGGCAGGGGCGAGCTACCTCGACGCCGCCGCGGCCGCGGGCTGCGACGCCTTGCTGACCGGCGAGGCGAGCCACCACCACTACTTCGAGGCCGAGGAGAGGGGCGTCAACCTCTGCCTGGGAGGTCACTACGCCACCGAGTGTCTGGGAGTGCTCGCCTTGGGGCGCTACCTGGAGGAGACCCTGAACCTGGACTGGACCTTCATCGAGCACGACACCGGACTCTGAGACCAGGGGGAACCCCATGATTGAGCAGCGCCGCTTCTCCGCCTCCGATCTGTTCGCAGGGCCCATCACCATTACGTGGCTCTACATGGTCATCACGGGCGCTCTCGTTGCTTGCGGCCCGGGCCCAGCCGCCGCGGCCCCTGGCGCCCCTTCCCCTGGCGCCCCCGGACGAGGAGCAGCCGCCCCTGCCGATTCGTCACCTGCTTCTCCTCGCCCGCGGGCGCCCGGTGCATCGTTCGTGCACAGGCCCCCATGGAATGATCAGAGCTTCTCTGGCCACAAGGCGCACGAGGACGCCGTGGTGTCCCATGTGAACGCCCTCCGGAAGAGCCTGGGCCTTGCGGAGCTGGTGCCTGACGAGAGGCTTCGGGTGGGCGCGCGGCAGCACACGGTGGAGATGATCCAGAAGGGTTATTACGCGCACGAGTCCCCGGCGGCCGCCTGGAAGACGCCCGCCCAGCGGGCCTGCCACGCAGGCTTTCTCGAGCCCTTCGTCTCCGAGAACATTGGCCTCATCACGGGGTATCCAGACGTTCCGCAGGCCCTCTTCGACTCCTGGAAGGGGAGCCCTGGGCATTACCGGAACATGGTGGATCCCAAGGTCTCCCGCATCGGAGTGGGGGTGGGCCCCACCCAGCGGAACGGGGTCACGGTGTGGCTAGCCACCCAGCTCTTCGGCGCGGACTCGCTGGATCTGCGCGCCATAGCCGTGACCACGGCGAAACAGCGGGTGTTGCGCGTGGCGGTGACCATGAGTACGACCGGAGACATCGAGGTGAACGCCTGGCAGGGCCAGCAGTTCGCGGGCAAGGTGCCGAGTGATGGCTCCATTCACCGCTTCACGGTGGATCTTCCCTTGCCGCTCTCCAGGGCCGTGCGCCTCGGCTTTGCCGTCAAGGTGGGCGACGAGATGCCCCTCGTGTGCGCGCACGTGGACGTCTCCGGGCAGGGCTCCTTGAATACCTCCCACGCTACCTTCCACCCGCTCTGTCGCCGCATCCTGTCGGTCAAGGCCGAGGCGAAGGTAGTCCATGCCCAGCGGCGGCTATTGACTGGCGAGGCCCTCGCAAGGACCCAGGAGGCCCTGGGGGCCCGGTTCTTCCTGAACAAGGTATGGGGCCCGCCCCTGGGATTGAAATCGAACAGGTGGGTGCGGTTCTCCCATCCCTTGCCCGAGGCATCGGTCGTGGACTTCTCCTTGATCTTGACCCGGCTACAGAAGGACTACCTCCGGATCGATCTTCGCCGCCCGGATCCCTTCCAATGTCCCTAGCGCGAAGCCTGGTTTCCGAAGGCGCGGCATGGAGCTCGTCTCCCAATCAACCCTCGGGGATCGTGGCGAGCCGAAGGGTGATGTGGCAATAATCCAGGTCTAATAGGAAGGTGCGCGCTTGAGCGACTCTCACGACAAGGACCGCCGAGACCTCTCCAGGCAGCTCGAAGGGCTCCTCGAGTTTCTGGACGCCAGGGATCCAGTGCGACGGAGTCACGCACAGGGGGTGGCGGTCATCTCCGAGCTGGTGGGGCGGAGCATGGGCCTCGGAGAGGAACGCCAGGAGAGGCTTCGGCTGGCGGCCCTGCTGCACGACCTGGGAATGGCCGCCGTGCCCATGGAGGTGGTTGGCAAGCCAGAACGCCTGACCGAGCAGGAGTTCGCCGAGGTGAAGCGGCATCCGGCCCTCGGCCGCGACATGCTCGTCGGCCACCCCCTCCTGGCGGAGGTTGCGGAGATCGTCGGGAGTCACCACGAGCACTTCGACGGCCAGGGTTATCCCAAAGGGCTGGCGGGAGAGGCGATCCCCTTGGAGGCGCGAATTATCGCGGTTGCGGACGCCTTCCAGGCCATGACCTCCGACCGGCCCTACCGGCCGAGGCTAGATGCCGAGAGCGCCTACGAGGAGATCAGCCGCCTGGCGGGCGGCCAGTTCTGTCCTGAGGCAGTGCGGCACTTCAACGAGGTCCGGCACGAGGGGCGGAGGATCCTGGAAGGAGGCGAGGCCTCCGTTGGCGTCTTGGCAGAGGAGGATGACATCGGCAAGGCGGATTCGGCCGCAGCCGCCCAAGCCGCCATGCCAGACAAACCGTACATTGACGCCGCATCCGGCGCGGATTCCGGTAGCGCCGCATTGGGCGCGAAGCGGCTAGTCCGTGACGAGCCCGCCGAGGAGCGAGACTATGCAAAGCCACTCCCCGCAGGGCCTGCATCCCGGCCTTCCGCGGCTCCCAAGGGGCACGATCCCCATGTCCCTCTCGACACCGCCTCCCCGGGACAGACGGCGAGGGTGGAGCACGTTGGGGGAGACCCCCAGTTCCGCCGGCGCCTCCTGGAGCTGGGCCTGGTTCCAGGGGCGCTCGTGCGGATCGTGCGGGTCGCCCCCCTCGGAGACCCGGTGGAGGTGGAGCTGCGGGGCGCGAGCTTCACGTTGCGCAAGTCCGAGGCCGCCCTCGTGGAGGTTCGTCCCTCCGCAGGCGAGGGCGAGGCCTTCCTCAAGGTGCCCCGTCCCAGCCTGGGCAGGGCCCCGGCCTCGAGAAGGTTTCGGGTGGCGGTGGCGGGCAACCCCAACTCCGGCAAGACGACGCTCTTCAACGCCCTCACTGGCTCCAGGGGCCGAGTGGGAAACTATCCGGGCATCACCGTGGAGCGGCTCATCGCCCAGATGACCCTCCCATCCGGCCTGCCCGTGGAGCTCATCGACGTGCCAGGGACCTACAGCCTGACCGCCCGCTCCCGGGAGGAGCAGGTCGCCATCGACGAGATCCTCGGTCGGGCCGGAGCCGCCGCGCCCGACCTGGTGCTCGTGGTCCTGAACGCCCTGACTCTGGATCGGAGCCTCTACTTGATGATGCAGATCCAGGAGCTGGGGTTCCCGGTGGTGGCGGCGGTGAACATGATGGACGAGGCCTGGAGTGGCCGCCTGCACATCGATCTCGAGGGGCTCTCGGCCAGCCTCGGCGTCCCTGTGCTCGGCGTGGTGGCCCGGACAGGGCAGGGGCTCGGGCAGCTCCGGAAGCTGCTGGACCAGGCCCTCGGGGAGGATGCGCCGGCGCAGCTCGACAGGTGGCGCTGGCAGCCCAACGAGGATCTGCTCCGCCACCTGGACGAGCTCGTCCCCGCCATTGGCGAGCTCCTCGGCCCCGACGCCTCCCTCAACCGCCGCAGAGCCTACGCCCTCTGGTGCCTCATGAGCCTCTCCGCCGAGGACGATCTCGAGGGCATCCCAGGGAGCCTGAGGGAGCGCGTTGGCGCGCTCCGGGCGTCCATCCTCGAGGAGGGGCACGATCTCGATCTGGAGGTCACTCGCTCCCGCTTCGGCGCCATCGACGCCCTGCTCGCGAAGCACACCTCGAGGGGCGAGGACGCGGCCAGGGCGAGCCTCTCGGAGCGGCTGGACGGGGTTTTCACTCACCCCCTCTGGGGGAGCTTGAGCCTCCTCGTGGTCATGGGGCTGGTCTTCATGACCCTCTTCGAGTGGCTCGGGCCGGCAATGGACGGGATAAAGTGGCTCTTCGACAGGATGGCGGCGGGCACGCGGAGCCTGGCGGGCGATGGGCTGCTGGGCTCTCTCGTGGCCGACGGGGTGGTGACCGGAGTGGGCTCGGTGCTCGTCTTCTTGCCTCAGATCATCGCCCTTTTCCTCTTCATCGCGCTGCTGGAGAGCTCGGGCTACCTGTCTAGGGCAGCCTTCCTGATGGACCGGCTCATGCGGAAGGTGGGCCTAAACGGAAAGGCCTTCGTGCCCATGCTCTCCGGGTACGCCTGCGCCATCCCAGCGGTGCTCGCCACCAGGACTCTTGAGAACAAGAGAGACCGGCTGCTGACCATGCTCGTGATCCCCCTGATGAGCTGCTCGGCGAGGCTCCCAGTCTATACCCTCATCATCACGGCGCTCTTCCCTGCGAAAGCCAAGGTCCTTGGCTTCTTGCCCCTCGGCGCCGTCGTGCTCCTCGGCCTCTACGTGATCTCCACCGCCATGGCGATGGCAGCGGCGGCGGTGCTCGGGCGCACCGTGCTGAAGGGGAAGCCCCAGCCCTTGCTGCTGGAGCTGCCCCCCTACAGGCTCCCCTCCCTGGGTTCGGTGGCCAACCTCGTGAAGGAGCGCTCCTGGTCCTTCCTGCGCACCGCCGGCACCGTGATCCTGGTGGCCTCGCTGGTGCTCTGGGTCATGCTCACCTTCCCGAGGCCCGAGCGATACAAGCTGGACTACCCAAAGGAGACCGCCGCGGTGGCCCTGGCCCAGAAAGAGGCGCGAGAGGCGCGGGCCAAGGCCAAGGTCGCGCAGGACCTGGACGGCGAGGAATCTGCCAGAAAAGCCGAGCTGGGTCACAAGGAGCGTATCGAGGAGCTTGGCCGCATGAAGCGTGCCGAGGAGCTGGAGCACAGCTTTGCGGGTCGTTTCGGCAAGCTCCTCGAGCCGGTGATCCGGCCCCTCGGCTTCGACTGGAAGATCGGAGTGGGGCTGATCGGCGCCTTCGCCGCCCGCGAGGTGTTCGTCTCCACCATGGCGCAGGTTTATGCCGCGGATGACGGCGACGGGCCGAGCGCGTCCCTCTACGACAAGATGCACAGGCAGCGGCACGCGGACGGCACGCCGGTCTGGACCCTGCTCACCGGGATAACCTTGATGATCTTCTTCATGCTGGCCATGCAGTGCGTGTCCACCTTGGCCGTTGTCCGACAGGAGTCCGGGGGCTGGAAGTGGGTCGGTGTTCAGGTCGGTTACATGACGGGCTTGGCCTACGTGGTGAGCCTGATCGTTTACCAGGTGGGGCGCGTCATCATCTGAGGGTGTCGGCTCCTCTCAGCGCGAAGCGCCCTTTCCGATGCTCCACCTCTCACGAGGCGCGCTCGGGCTCTCGGCGAGTCGCCTCCCCTCAGCGGAACTGATCCCTGGCGATGAGGGAGAGGAACTCCTTCCTGGTGGCGTCGTCATCGTGGAAGCTGCCGAGGACCGAGGAGGTGGTCATCACGGAGTTCTGCTTCTCGACGCCCCGCATCATGCTGCATAGGTGCCTGCACTCCATCACCACGCCGACGCCCTCGGCGCGGGTGGCGCGCATGATCTCCCGCGCTACCTGCGCCGTGAGGCGCTCCTGGATCTGGAGGCGGCGGGCGTAGTAGTCGACGATGCGGGCTAGCTTCGAGAGGCCGAGGACCTTGTCCTCGGCGATGTAGCCGATGTGGCAGCGGCCGAAGAACGGCAACATGTGGTGCTCGCACAGGCTGTACACCTCGATGTCTCGCGAGATGATCATGTTGTTGGACTCGGACTCGAACACCGCGTTGTTTATGATCTCGTCGATGTTCTGCGTGTAGCCAGAGCAGAGGAACTCGTAGGCGCGGGCGACCCGCTCGGGGGTCTTCTTGAGGCCTTCCCGATCCGGGTCCTCACCGATCTCGGAGAGCAGCTCGCGCACCAGGCTGGCAATTCGTGCTTGGTTCATGGCAGGAAACGCTCCTTCATGAGGCGGCTGAACTCTGCCGCAGGTGTGAGCCCGGCGCGAGCCTCTGAGCTCGCCAGCGCGTCGAGCGATGTTCCCATGCCCGGCAGCGCCGGATCCAGCGCCACCTCCGCCGCGGCCACGGCCAGGAAGGGGCGCGTGAGCAAGCTGGGATCCGGCAGGGCAAGGTCTGGCTCCTCGAGTATTTGCATCCCATAGAGAAGCAAATCGAGATCTATCGGGCGCGGGGCGTAGCGATCCCCGGTGCGGACCCGTCCGAGGGAGTCCTCGATGGGCCTCAGGACATCGAGCTTCAGCCGGCGGGCGCCGCCCTGGTGCCGGAGGCGGACGGCGCCGTTGTAGTAGTGGTCCTGCTCGGGACGGCCGATGGGCGCGGTGACGTAGAAGAGGGAGAGCGCCTCGATGGTCGCTCTCTCCACCAGGGCCGCGAGGGCCCTCGGGATGTTCTCCTCGGGCTCGATGTTCGACGCCACGGAGACTATGGCCGCCACCGCGTCAGGCATGGGATGGGCGCTCTCGGGTGATGTCCACCGCCACGCTCCGGGCGAAGCGCAGGGCGCCCGGCTTGTCCACCACCACGCGCACCGCCGCGACCCCGGGGGTGTCCAGGCAGAGGTCCGCGATGCTCTGGGCCAGCCGCTCGATGAGCAGGAACTCCGAGGCCTCCACAAGGGCCACCACGCGCTTCTTCACCCCCTTGTAGTCAACTGTCTGGGCGAAGTCGTCCGACTGACAGGCGCGGCGAAGGTCGGCAAGCAGCGTGATGTTGACCTCCACGTCCTGCTTCGCCCGCCGCTCATCGGGGAAGATCCCGATGATGCACCGAAGGCGAAGATCGCGGATGTGGATCTGATCCAGCAGCTCAGCCATAGAGGTTCCTCCTGAGGTTGCGTCCCCCGTCCACGTAGATGACCTGGCCGGTGACGAAGCCGCTTTGCAGCAGGAAGAGCACGGCCTCACGCACGTTCGCCTCGCCGCCGTACGACTGGAGAGGGTTGGAGTGGGCCAAGGAGGCCAGGTAAGCCTCGTCCTTGCCCTCGGGAGGCAGCACGAGCCCGGGCGCCACCGCGTTCACGCGGACGAGGGGGGCCAGCTCCAGCGCGAGGATCTTGGTCAGGGTGTGCAGCATCCTCTTGCTCAGGTGGTAGGACAGGTGGTCCCGGTCGTAGTCGGTGATGCGGGTGTCCAGCAGGTTCACGATGGCCCCGGGCCGGCCGCTCGCGGCGAGCGCCCGCCCCAGGGCGAGGGCCAGGGAGAGGGGCGCCAGGGCGTTCACGTCCACGTTGTGGTGGACGGCCTCGGGGGTGAGGTCGGGCAGGCTGTCTGCGGGGAAGATGCTCGCGTTGTTGACCAGGAAGTCCAAGGGGCCGAGTGCGGCGGAAGCTGTGTCCAGGATCCTCGGGGCGCTCGAGGGATCGTCCAGGTCTCCGGCGACGGCCATGGCCCGCACGCCCATGCCGCGCAGCTCCTCGACGAGGGCTTCGGCCTCCGAGGCCGAATGGCGGTAGTGCACCGCAACGTTTGCTCCAGCGCCCGCCAGGCCTCGAGCGATGGTCGCGCCCAGCCTGCGGGCGCCGCCCGTCACCAGCGCGGTCTTGCCTCGAAGCTCGATCCAGTCATTCATAATGGTAATCTCTGGGAGCGTCCGTTTCTCCTTTGATGGACCATCGCACCCAAGGCGTCAAGGCCAGGGCATCGGGGGGGCGCTGGGAGGAGGCCAGGGAATCAAAGGACGGCATTGCTCCGAGCTCGCTCGAGCAGGACGCGCTGCACGGCGCGCCTGAGTTCGGCCAGGGGCACCGGCTTCACCAGGAAGTCGCTAGCCCCCGAGGCGAGGCAGCGCTGGCGCACCTCGTCGCTGCCGAGCGCGGTCACCACGACCACCGGGAGGGCGGCACTGGGAGGATCCCTGTGGAGGGCCTCCAGAACCTCGACGCCGCCCATGCCTCGCATGGTGAGATCGAGGAGCATCAGGTCGAAGCGTTGGCTTCGGGCCAGGCAGAGGCCAGACTCTCCGTCCTTTGCCACCTGGACCTTGCAGCCATCCTCCCGCAAGGCCATGGAGAAGAGCTCCAGCACGTCGAGGTCGTCGTCCACGAGCAGGAGGTTGGGCGAGCCCATCGCGGCGGTGTCCGAGAGCTCTTCGGGCTCGGCCTCAGGCCCGGCGCCACCGGTAAGCCTAGGGGCCTGTGCCCCCATGGCGGCCTCGGCTGCCTCGCCGGGCTGGCAGCAGGGCAGGGTGAGCTCCAGGCAGGCGCCGCCGCTTTTCGGGATAGCTCTCAGCTCCCCGCCGTGCAGCCGCGCCAGGCTGCGGGAGAGGGAAAGCCCGATGCCGGTCCCGCTGGCGCCTCTGGCGTCGCTCCTCGGGCTCCTGTAGAACCGCTCGAAGATGCGCTCCAGCTCGTCGGAGTGGATTCCCATGCCATTGTCTTCCACGACGACCCTCAGTCGGCCCTCCACAGCTCGCTCTGTCCGGACTGTGATCTTGCCCCCAGGGTCGGTGTACTTCACGGCGTTGTGGATCAAGTTGTCCAGCACCTGCTGGAGCTTGGCCGAATCACCGAGCAAGGTCATGGCCTGACCCCTGGGCAGGTCTGCCGCGAGGTGGATTCCTTTTCCCTTCGCAAGGGGCAAGGCGGTGTCCAGGGCATCCCTGACAACGTCGCCGAGGTCCATTGGCCGTCGCTGGAGCTGGAGGCTTCCGTCCTCCAGCTTGGCGAAGTCGAGCAGGTTGCCGATGAGCCCGAGGAGGCGGCTCGTGTTTCGGAGGGCGACCCTGAGGCCGTCCTCCTGCCGAGGGGTCACAGGCCCGAGCTTGCCGGCCAGGATAGCCTCGATGTAGCCCTGGACCGAGACGAGCGGGGTGCGGAGGTCGTGCGAGACGTTGGTGAGGAGGTCCTCCTTCAGGCGGTCGATGGCCGATAGCCTCTCCAGGGCGCGTCCCAGCTCGGCGTTGGCTCTCTCCAGGTCCGCGGTCCGGGCCTCGAGGATCGCCTGCACCGTGAAGACCCTCGTTTGCATGAAGTATGCCGCTGCAAAGGCGAACACCGGGAAGCCATGCTCGACGAGGTACAGGGATCTGTAGACCCCGCCCGAGACCAGCGAGTCGTTGATGCCGCAGCCGATCAGGACTAGCAGCCCTGCCATGAGAGGCAGGCTGCCGGGTCGTCGCTTCTTCATCGCCAAGATCGCCAGGATCGAGCTGAGCACGAGCAGGGCCATGCCCCAGGCGAAGCAGGTCAGCCCGAGCCAGCCCGGGGTCATCTCGTGGTAGGTCACCGTTTGCCCCAGGAAGACGAAGGTCTTGACCGAGGGGGTGTCCGTCCAGAACCAGGGAGACGTGAAGTTCGCCAGCACGAAGAGCCCGCCAAGGACGACGAGCACCGCCTTGACCCGGCCAGGCAAGCGCCCCACCGCGTGGCCCCACAGGAAGGTGGCGGCAAGAGGGAAGAAGGATATGGCAGCCAGGAACTGGAGCTTCTGCCAGGCGAGGCCATCTTCGGGGCTCGCCGCCGAGTACAGGCCAGCGCAGGCCAGGGAGTAGAGGGCAGCGAGGAACCAGAGCCCCGAGAAGAGCAGGTGGTCCTTCGCACGCTCCCGGAGGTGGAACACCAGGTAGTAGCCCGCAAGGAAGAGGTGCAGGGGCACCCACATCAGGGCGAGGGCAGAGAGCAGGCTGAAGTTCTCCACTCGGTTCTCTTTCGGGATTGACGCCGCTCCATCCTAGGCGTGTGATGAGCCGACCACAAGGGGTGTTGCGGTGGCCCGACAATACCTCTCGAGTCCTTGGTCGCGCCTCGTCGAGGTCGTCTCTGCGCCTTGCCGTCGGGGGTATGCGGCGCGGCCTCGCGGGGGTATCATGCCGAGGTCGCTCCTCGTGGGCCCTGTGAAAAGCCCGGTCGGAGCCCTGCTTGAGCATCTCGGAACCCAATAGGCTGCCTGAGGATACCTCCTCCTCGGGGAAGGTGCGCCGGCGCTGGTTCGGCCTGCACCAGCTTCCGAACACGATCTGCGTCGTGCGGGTTGCGGTAGTCTATTTCTCTCTCTACCAGATCGGAACGCAGTACGAGCGGGACGGGAGGTGGGCCCTCGGATGGCTCGTGGCCATCATCCTGGCCGCCTTGACCGATCGTCTGGACGGCTTCCTGGCGAAACGATACGGCTGGACCTCGGCCATCGGAGCCTTCCTGGACCAGATCTCGGACAAGCTGGTCACCTTGGGGATCTTTGCTTTCCTCGCCATGCACGGCGCCTTCCACGCCCTCGCGCTCGGCGCCCTGGTGCTGAGAGAGCTCTACGTCTCCGCCCTGCGGGTGGGGGCGAACCGGGTCGGTGTGGCCATTCGAACGGGGCAGGCCGGGCGCTTCAAGACCTTCACCCAGCACGTGGCGTCCCTGTTCATCTTTTTGCACTGGGCCTTCCCCGCCCCATGGTTCGCCGGCCAGACCTTTTCGCAGTGGATGGTCTGGGCCGGATGGCTGGTGTTCGTGGCCATCGTGCTCGGGTATGGGTCGAGGGCGGTCCGCGCCTTCGTCCGGGTCTATACGGTGGAGCGCCTGGACGCCTCTGGCAAGGCGCACAGGAGCCGCGCCGACCTCTTCATCGTGGTGCTCTCCCTGGCGCTGATCCCCCTGCCTGCCAGCTACGGCGGCACGGTCGTCGTGCTCCTCATCACCCTCGGCACTGGCGTGACCTACACCTGGTCCTTCATCTGGGGTGCTAGGGTGAGGGGGGCTCCCTGGCTCGGGAGCCTCGTCTTCACCTTCCTCGTCTCGGCCCTGGTATCGGCCGGCCTCGTGCTGGTGTTGAGGGCCGAGCCGCACCTGGACACCCTCTGGCTCCTCGTGGCTGGAGTCAGCAGCCTGTGGGTCCTGCTCCTTGCCGCCAGCGCCAAGACCGAGCGGGCTTATCTAGGATAGCTGGGGGCTCGAAGCCGGGTGGGGGCTCGAGGCCTCGCGCGGGGGTAGGGCGGTTCGTGTTCGACCTAGCGGGTCAGCCAGTTCTGGTAGGCGTCGAAGGTGTAGGGCCTGCCGAGGAAGGCCTTCACCAGCTCCTCGGCGTCCCGGGCCCCGCCTGGCTCCAGGATCTCCCGGCGATAGGCCAGGGCGGTGTCTGGTTGCATGAGGCCCGACTTCTGGAAGCGGGTAAAGAGATCCTTGGAGAGCACGAGCGACCACATGTAGGTGTAGTACATGGAGCCATAGCCCTGGAGGTGCCCGAAGCTGGCGTAGGTGGTGGTCCCGGGCTCCCAGGGGAAGGGGCTGTACTTCTTCTGGAGCTCCTTCTGGAGCCCGAGCAGGTCGAGACCCTTTGGATCCCGCGCGTGGTACTGGAAGGACAGGGCGGCGTAGTACATCTGGCGCATAACGTGTACGCCCTTGCCCAGCTCCTCGGCGGCCCTCATCTTGCGAACCAGCTCGGAGGGGATGCGCTCGCCGGTCTGGTGGTGCACCGCGAAGGTGGCAAGCACCGCCGGATCCCAGGCCCACTCCTCCATGAGCTGTGAGGGCGCCTCCACGAAGTCCCACTCGCAGTTGATCCCGGACTGGGTGACCCAGCGGTGCCTTCCCGCCATGAGGTGGTGCAGGAGATGGCCGAACTCGTGGAAGAAGGTGGTGACCTGGTTGTGCTCCATGAGGGCGGGTCCCCCGGCTGACTTGGAGGGATCGGGGAAGTTGGTCACAAGGGCCGCCGAGGGGAGCTGGACTCCCGTTAGCCCGGAGGTGATCGGGAAGAGGGCCGCGTGGCCGTACTTGCCCTCCCTCGGGTGCAGATCCAGGTAGAGCCGCGCCCTGGGTACGCCCTGGTCGAGCATGTCCCAAGCCTCCACCTGCGGGTGCCAGACCTTGGCGCCGGGCACGTGCTGGAAGGTCACGCCCGCGAGCTGCCCTCCTATGCGTAGGAGGCCGGCCTTCACCTTGCCAAAGTCGAAGTAGGCCCGCACCTCGTCGGGCTTCACGCCGAAGCGCTCCGCCTGGAGCTTCTTGACGTAGTAGAACCGATCCCACTTGCCCACCTGGCGAGCCGCTGGGATGTCCTTCTGCTTGCGAGCCAGGAGCTCCTTGAGGTCGGCCTCCATCTTGGGGCGCGCAAGTGCCGTCACCCGCTCGATGAAGTCCTCGATGACCTTCTTCTCCTTCACCATCTTGTCCTCGGCTGCGTACTGGGCCCAGTCCGGGTAGCCGAGGGTGGTGGCGTAGGCGTGGCGCGCCTGAAGCAAAGCCTTTAGCACCCGCTCGTTGGCCGGGTAGGCCCTCGCGAGGTACTTCATGTAAAGCCCTCTCCTGACCGCTTCCGAGCGGGCATAGGACTGCACCGGGAAGAAGTCGGTGGTGTCGGTGGAGAGGCGGATCCTGGCGCCCGGGGCCTTTCGCCGTGCCTTCAAAAAGTCCTCGGGCATGCCCTCCAGCTCCTTCTCCGTGACCTCCAGGAAGCGCTTGTCCTCGCGGATGTTGCGGGAGAACTCCTGGCCGAGCTTGACCATCTGGGCGTCCAGCTTGGCCAGCTTCTCCCGCGTGGGCTGGTCCCGATCCACGCCGGCGCGGCGGTAGTCTCTGAGCAGGAGCCGCTGGAACCTGGAGTCGGCGGCGTCCAGGCCCTTGGGGTCCACGGCCTGGATGGCCTCGAACATGGGACGGTTCAGCTTCAGCTCGGACAGCCACTTCTTGGCGCGCTGCTCGCATGCTTCGGCCGCGCTGCGCACCTCCTTCTCCGGGTGCACGTTGGCGATGAGCTCCGCCAAGGGCAAAGTCCTGTCCAGCTCGGTGAGGAGCCTGTTGAAGGGCTCGAGGGTGCTTTTCGGGGTTCTGGGCCCCTTGGTGGCCAGGATCTGCTCGAGCAGGGCCTGGGCTGCCTTGATCCGCTGCTCGCAGCCCTTCTCCACGGCCTCCTTGGTGAGCCAGAGATCGGGCTCTCGCAGCACGCCCTCGGCAAGCGGCTCCGGCCTGGGGCGGGCCTGCTCGCCGGGCGGCTCCTTCCCCGGCTCTGGACGCTCGGGCCCTGGCACCGCACGCATGGGCGGGGGCGGCTCGGTCCCGGGCGACTTGTCCTTGGGTGCGTCTCGCTTGCCAGGGCAGGCGGACAAGATCAGCAGGACTGCCGCGGCGGTCGCCAAGAGGCTCCCTCGAGAGATGGGTCCGTGGGTCATGGGCTTCCTCCTCTTTTGTTCCTGCACCCTACTCAAAGGCGAGGGCTTGCTCAAGGGTGATGGAGAACGAGGAGTCGGGCGTGCTGCTCGAGAGCGAGCTAGGTGGCGCCCAGGGCGAGGGTCACCCGGTGGTACATGCAGGCAGAGTCCAGCACGTTGATCCCTCTCTTGCTGCCATGGGTCCATTCGCCAGTCTTGGGGTCGTGCTCGAGGGCGCAGCCTCCCGCTGGCACGTGGAGGGGCGGAGGTGGATCCTTGGCGTCGGAGGGAATGTCACGGATGGCGTCGAGGGTTCTCACGATGTCCTCGTAGGGCAGGTCCGGCTCGGGAATCAGGGTGATCGAGTGCCGATCCGCGGGCATGGCGTAGTGCTCCTCGCCCTTGTACTTCCTCGCGAAGAGTGACCAGAGGTGGTGTTTCAGGCTTCGAAGCAGCTCGTCGTCGAGCGCTCCACCTTTGCGACGGAAGCAGAGCCGATCCTCCGCGATGGTCTCCGCCGGACACTCGACGCCGTGACTGGAGCTCAAGAAGTACCCCTGGCGGGTCATCACCAAGGTGAGATCCAGGGCTTCTCTATGGGCTGTGGGGTTGGTGGGGCCCCGTGTGGTTCGGGGCGTCTCCACCAAGATCACGCCTATCTTCACGAACTGAGCCGTTATCAGCAAAAACGGGATGAGCAGGCAGATCAGGTTGAGGATCGGGAGGAGGTTCAGCTCCTCGGATTGGGAAGCGTCGCGCGGCTTTTGCATGATCGTGGCCTCCACGAGCGGTAGACACCGATCTCGCTTACCAGTTCCAAGGAGTTTGGCGGGTATTCGGAGGCGAAGGGTCCGAGGTGGAGTAGGG
>JAVEWA010000645.1:0-3968 GCA_034004785.1 Polyangia bacterium | reverse complement strand
CCAGTCACCGTCCCCCCAGGCATAGCCGTCCAGGTCGCAGACCTTGGAGGCGGACCTGGGCCGCAGCTCCGCGGCGAAGCCCACCGGGTCGGCCTTCTCCGCGCGCAGCCCTCCCTCCCTCGACCAGATCACGTACTTGTAGATGGCGTTCACGCCCACGCCCGGCAGGAACGTCGCCCAGACGCCGGTCTCTCCCACGGTGGCCATTGGGTTCTTGGCGTCGTTCCAGTCGTTGAAGTCGCCGATCACGGAGACCCGCTCGGCGTTCGGGGCCCAGACCGCGAAGTGGGTGCCAGCGGCTCCGTCTCTGGTGATCGGGTGCGCCCCGAGCTTGTCGTAGAGGCGGTAGTGGGTGCCGCGGTTGAACAGGTGCTGGTCGAGCTCGCCGAAGAAGGGTTCCGTCGCTTTGGTCACGTTGCGCTGCTCCTGGCTCCCGTTGGCCCCGGCGGGATGTCCGCCGCGACGGTCCGGTGTTGGAGGCCAGAGCATAGGTGGCAAAGCCAAGGCCTGCAAGCCCGGCGTGTCTCTTGGTCCGGCGTGTCTCTTGGTCCGGCGTGTCTCTTGGTCCGGCGTGTCTCTTGGTCCGGCGTGTCTCTTGGTCCGGCGTGTCTGATGACCAGACTCACCTCGCATCGCAGGGGGCTCGCCGCGGAAACGCTCTCCGCGGCCAGGCGTCCTCGGCACCCTACCTGGTGATCACCAGGAGGCGGTTCGAGTGAGTCCCGAACCAGAGGCGGCCCCTTGCGTCCAGCATGGGGGACGAGACGTACCAGGCGTTGTTGCCCTGGCCGCAGGGCATGAAGGCGTCGTCGAAGGCAGTCTTGAACCGCAGCTCCCCTGCGCCAGTCATGGCGATGAGCTGGCTCTTCTGGCCCGTGTTCACCGCTCGGGCCACCACATAGGCAGTGCCCTCGGCGTCCACCGCCGGGATCCCGCAGGGCACCCGGTCGAGGGACTGGCTCCAGAGCCCCGCGCCGTTCCCGCCGAAGGCATGGAGCCACCCCGTGGGGGGCTCCTCGCCCGAGGGTGTGGTCTGCGTGCCCAGGAGAAGAGTGCCGTCCGGGGCCACGGCAATTCCAGCGGTCACCGTGGACTCGGGGGTCTGGGCCGTCCACAGGAGCTGGCCCCTGTCCGAGAAGGCGTGGAGGCGTCCCTCGCCAGCGGCAAAGAGCCTCCCCTCTGGATCCACCGCGATCACGTCGAGGAGGCCGATTCCGGTGTAGGAGGGGCCGGGGGCCCTCGTGCTCCAGAGGATCTGCCCGTCCGGGCCAAGGGCGAAGAGCCGCGTGTTCGAGCTCTCCGAAACGGCCAGGTAGAGCGTGCCGTCGGGCCCAAGGGCGCTGGAGGTGCGCCAGCCGGCGCTTCGATTCCACTGCCACAGGACGCTGCCGTCCGGCCCGAGGGCATGGAGCTGATTCTCCACATGGCCAGCGGTCATGGCGAGATACAGGGTGCCCTCTGGGCCCGCGAGGGGCAGGCTGGTGGCGAAGTACTGGCTGCAGAGGGCGTCGGTCTGTGGGTAGAAGGTCCAGGCTTCGCCCTCGAGCGGTCTCACCGAGAGCACCAGAGGGACGTACCACTCGGACATGGGGCCGTGGAGGCGCTCGTCCCTGCTCTCCACGATCAGATCGCCTCCCGAAATCACGAGGGGCAGCCCGGACACGGAGCCATAGGGAGGCCGGTAGGTCCAGAAGGGCCTGAGGTCAATGCCGATACCGAAGAGCCACCCCGAGTTGTCGGCGTCCCTGGCCAGGGCGTACACCAGCCCGTTGGCGTCGATGGCGCCCGGGATCACGTGGGTCACCTGAGGCCTGTCTTCCTCGGTGGGGGCGACCAGTGGGATGACGGCGAGCTCACCCCTGGAGGGGCCCAGGAACGGGCTCTGTCCGGTCCTCCCGGGGGTGCCGCCCCAGTGGGCCCAGATGGGGAGCGGGGTCTCGGGATCCGGGCCCGGCCCCTGGCCGAACCAGGAGCCCAGGGGGCGGCCGCAGGCCGGGGCGAGCAGTCCAAGGGCCGCGATCAGGAAGAGCCTGATGGGCGCAGCGGGCGCGGGCCACCCTGGGCTCGCATAAGTTGGACCCCCCGATTCGTCGAATGCTTCGCTCGACCGATCGAGGGCGGGATGCTGTCTTCTCATTGGAGCCGCTCCTTCTGTCTGGAGTCTGGCTTCACAGTGTGTCCCAGGCTGCTGGAACGGACGGAACCATTTTCCGACGTGAAGCGAGCCGCGAGATCCAGGCAGAGAGACATCTCGTAATCCTAGCGTTTTCTGGGACCAAGGCCGAGCTCCACAAAGGACTGGCAGGTCTCCGTCAGGGTGTCCTCCAGGGGGCGGTAGGTGACCCCCAGCTCACTCCTCGCCCGCGAATCGTCGAGGCGCGTGACCTTGCCGACCGTGCGGCGGACCCAACCAAAGGAGAGGCGCTTGTCGAAGAGCGAAGCAGCGTAGAGAGCGAGGTCCGGGAGCCGGCGGGTTCGAACCGGGTGGCCCGGGAAGCGAGGAGCCAGGACCCTGCCTATCTCCTGCATCCACAGGCCCCCTGCCTGCAGGATGTAGCGTCCCTTGGCCTCGGGGCGCCCGAGGGCTCGCAGGTGGGCGAGGGCCACGTCCCGTACGTCCACCATGGAAAGGAAGATCCGCGGGCAGGCCGGCAAGCCGCCGAAGAAGATGTCGCCGACCAGGTTCGGGCTGGACCGGTAGTGGGCCTTGGCCAGGAGCGGGCCGAGCACCACCACGGGGCAGAGGGCCACGAGCCGGAAACGCTCCGGCTCGGGAAGCCCCTCGTGATACTCCCAGGCCGCTCGCTCCGCGAGGGTCTTGGCGAGGGGGTAGGGCTCATCCTTCAGGGTGGAGGTTTGGTTCCAGTCTTTCTCGGTGAAGACATGGCCCTCGGGCCTGTCGTGGCCAGTCACCGCCGCCACCGAGGAGGTGAGCACCACGGTCTCGACGCTGCCAGCCTTCCGGGCCGACTCGAGCACGTTCCGGGTGCCCTTTACCGCCACGTCCACGATCTCGGCCTGGGGATCCTTGGCCCTCAGACGCACCGACGAGGCCAGGTGGAACACCGCCTCGCATCCTCGGAAGGCCTCGTCGAAGCTGCCGGGCGCGAGCAGGTCCCCTGCCACGAGCTCCAGCGGGTGGGCGGCTCCCTCGGCGAGCCTCCTTAGGTGCGCCACCTTCTCGGCGCGGCCCGGATCCCGCACGACGCCCCTCACGCGGTAGCCCTCCCCGAGCAGGAGCTCTACGAGGTGCGAGCCCAGGTAGCCGCTCGCGCCAGTGACCGCCACTAGCTTGCCCTCGCCGCCGGCGCCCGGTGCGTTGCCATCTGATGTCATGTCAATCTCCTCTACTGGCCAGGAACCAGATCAGCGCACCGAGGCCGCCCATGGCGACGAGGCCGCCTAGAACCAGCAGGACCCAGGACAGGGGGCCGCGGGCTGCTGGAGGCGAGGGCAGGGAAGGCAGCGGCATTGAGGGAGCCTGGAGGTGGGCCTGCGGAGCCTGGCCCTGCGGTGGGCGGAGCTCGGGCTCGGCGGCCTTGGCTGGTTGCGGACCCAGGTCGGCCTGTGCCCGGGCCTCGAGCTCCAGGGGTTGCTGCTCCAGGCTGTCCCGGTCCCTGCGCCAGGGGTTCGGGGCCAAAGGGGCGGTCGCGTTGAGCTCTGAGCGGGCCTTTGCAAAGACCTCGGGCCTGAGGGTCTGGGCCCAGGCCATGCGCTCCGATGGGTCCAGCGTGGCAGCGGTGCCAGACGGCGCTCCTGGCACTGGAGAGGCAGCCGATGGAGGGGCAAAGGGCGTCATGGTGTCGCCCATTGCGAGGGCCTCTCCAGGGGGCAGGGTGCGTTCCAAGCCGAGGTCTTGTCCCGATACCGGTCGCTGGGGAGAGGGCTGCGCGGGGCGGGCTCCGAGGCCGGGCCCGGCCTGGTCTGCATCCAGGTCGGGGCCGATGGGCAGGACCACCGAGCCCCTG
>JAVEWA010000644.1:0-3977 GCA_034004785.1 Polyangia bacterium | reverse complement strand
GCATGACCATCGAAAACCTCACCCAGACGGTGCTCATCGGAGGCGCCCTGGTGCTGCTGGTGGTGCTGATATTTCTGCGGCGGCTTAGACCTAGCCTGGTGGTCGGGTTGGCCATCCCCACATCCATCGTGGCGGTGTTCGCCGGGATGTACGTCATGGGCTACACGATCAACGCCGTGAGCCTGATCTCAATGGCCCTGGCAATCGGCATGGTGGTGGACGCGGCCATCGTGGTGCTGGAGTCCATTGCGAGACGCGTGGAGGAGGGGGAGCCTCCACACCAGGCGGCGGCGAATGGCACTCGCGAGGTCTTCGGGGCGGTGCTGGCCTCGACGCTCACCACCCTGGTCATCTTCATCCCCCTGGCCTTCATGCGGGGCTTCATCGGCGCCTTCCTGATCAGCCTGGTCTTCGTGATGACCTTCACCCTCACCTCCTCCGCGCTGGTGGCCTTCTTCATGACCCCCACCCTGGCCGCGCGGATCCTCCGCCGGGAGGATCCTTCGCGGCGCGGGGTCCTCGCGTCCATCGCCCGCGGAATGGAGAGGGGCTTCCGAGGCATCGAGCGAGGCTACGGCCTGCTGGTCGCGAAGGCCCTCCGCATGCGAGTGGCTGTGATCCTCCTCGCCATCGGGATCCTGGCGGGCTCGGCCGTTCTCGTGCTCCGGACCGGAGTGGACTTCCTCCTTCAGGACGACGCCGGCTTCGTCACGGTGGTCATCGAGCTGCCAGAGGGCACCCGCCTGGAAAAGACCATCGAGGCCGCCGACGAGATCGCCGGCAAGCTCAGGTCCCAGAAGGAGGTCCGCATGACCTTCTGGAACGCCGGCACCACCGAGACGGGCCTCCTCTCTTCCGCCGGGTTCAAGGAGGGGACCAACATCGCGACCATCATGGCCCGCCTGGTGCCAAAGGAGAAGCGTTCCCGTTCCGAGAATCAGGTGCTCGACCTCGTCCGGCCCTGGGTCAAGGACCGGTTCCCGAACGCCCAGGTCTCCTACCGCGCCGGCAACCCCCTTGGCAGCACCCTGACGGGGGCGGAGAAGCCAATCGTCCTGAACATCAAGGGCAAGGACTTCAACGATCTCAAACGGGCCGCCCTCCGAATCGAGACCATGCTGAAGAGCATCAAAGGCACGAAAGACGTGGCTGCGGAGCTCCTCGAGACCAAGCCCGACTTCAAGATCGTCGTGGACCGCAAGCGCGCCGCAAAGATGGGCCTCTCCTCCATGGCCATCGGCGCCACCCTGCGCACGGCCCTGAACGGTTGGAAGGCCGGCGAGTACCACGGCGAAGACCAGCCCATGGACATCATGGTCCGCCTGAGGCCCGAGGACGCCGCAAACCCCGCCGACCTGGAGAAGCTCCTGATCCCGAACCTCGCCCAGAGGCACGTCTCGATTGGCGGCGAGATCATGCACGGGCAGTCCATGGCCTTCCCCTTGGGCAACTTCGCACGGGTGATGAGGGGGCAGAGCCCCATCGAGATCAAGCGCATGGACAAAGAGCGGATAGTCAAGGTCGGCGCGAGTTACGAAGGCAGAGCCCTGGGAGACGTGATCAAGGACTTGGAGGCTGCCCTTGGCAAGCTCCAGCTACCGAAGGGCATCAAAGTGGAGGCAGGCTCCGAGGTCAAGCGCCAGAAGGAGACCCTGAACGACATGATCTGGGTGCTTATCTTCGCCCTGATCATGGTGTTCATGGTCATGTCGGCCCAGTTCGAGTCCTTCCTGGATCCCTTCGTCATCCTTTTCTCGGTGCCCTTCGCGCTGACCGGCGTCTTCCTGGTCTTTCTCTTCACGGGCAACAAGCTCTCCCTCCCGGCCTTCGCAGGCCTCATCGTGCTCGTGGGCGTGGTGGTGAACAACGCCATCGTGCTCATCGACTACGTCAATCAGCTCCGCGATAAGGGCATCGAGAAGGACGCGGCACTAGCCGCCGCCGGAGAGCGGAGGCTCAGGCCCGTGCTCATGACCGCCTTCACGACCATCGCGGGCATGATCCCCCTTGCGGTGGCCAGCAAGGAAGGCGCCTGGATCTGGGCCCCTCTCGGCCAGGCCGTGGCTGGGGGCCTCCTGGTGTCCACCCTGGTAACCCTCGTGGTGGTCCCGGTGATCTACTCGGTCCTGGAGCCCCTGCGCCGCCGGCACCGCCGCGCGGCGTGGCTCACGAGCGGAAAGGGAGATGGCCCATGGGGCGATGGTTCCCCGGTTGAAGCACCTTCAGATGGCGACCCTCAAACCGCTACACCGCCGTCCACAGTTTGAGGCCAGCGATCCCAAGCTGCCCACTCGTGCCTTCCCCCGGGCCCCTCCACGCGCAGGATCGCCAATCCCTGGCGCCCGCCCGAACCCCGCGCTATGAAAGAGCTTCCAGCAGTGCTCTTGTTCTGCTGGTTAGGCCAGCGACACAGAGGACCCCCATGAAGCAACCCGAGGCACAGAAAAGAGGCTCCGAGACGGGCAAAGAAGCCGCGCCTTCCCAACCTGCGGATGTTGGCCACGCCCGCCTCCAAGCGATCCTTGAGGAGCTGGGGTCGGTGCTGGTGGCCTACTCCGGCGGGGTGGACAGCACCCTGCTCCTGAAGGTGGCGCTCGACACCCTGGGACCGGGCCGCGCAGTGGGCCTCCTGGCCCAGTCACCCTCCCTGCCAGCCAGAGAGCGCCAGGATGCCATCGCCCTGGCTGAGCGATTGGGGGCTCGCCTGCTGACAGCCGAAACCCACGAGCTTTCCATCGAGGCGTACGCTCGAAACGACGAGGACCGCTGCTACCACTGCAAGTCCGCGATGCTCGAGCAAGCGCTCGGGCTCGCCCGGGCCGAGGGGCTCGCCCACGTGGCCCTCGGGACCAACGCCGACGATCTCCAGGACCACCGGCCTGGACACAGGGCGGCCAAGGAGCACAAGGTCAGGCAGCCCCTCCTCGAGGCCGGGCTCGGCAAGGCTGCCATCAGAGAGCTGAGCCTGGCCCTCGGCCTTCCCACCTGGAACAAGCCCGAGATGGCGTGCCTCGCCTCCCGCCTTCCATATGGCTTCCGCATCACCGCGGAGCGTCTCGGGCAGGTGGAGACCCTCGAGAACGCCCTTTTCGACCTGGGGTTTCGCCAGGTCCGAGTCAGGCACCACGACGAGGTGGCCCGAATCGAGGTGCTCCCGGGCGAGATCGCCAGGCTCGTCTCACAAGAGTGTGTGGCGCCCCTTGTGGCCCTTGGACGCGGGGTCGGCTTCAAGTACGTCTGCGTGGACCTCCAGGGCTACCGGCGGGGCGCCCTGAACGAGGGGCTCGAGCTGCCAACTGGTGGGGAAGAACCATCCAGGGCGCCGGGTGCCCTGGGAACGCCTAAGCCTTGAGAGGCGAGTGAGAGCCTGCTCGCCTCGGCAAGGACCTGCTTCTCGATCGAGAAGCGCTCCAGGGCCAGCCTGTCCCCCTGGAAAAGGGCGACATCCCCCACGCCCTCGACATGAGGTCGGACGAAAAGCGAGTTGGGAGCCGGACCGCGACCTCGATAGGAGAGGAGCTCGGACGCTACTTCATTTCGCCGCAGAACTTGGCGGTGAAGAGCCCCTTGGCGACGACCTTCTTGTCCTTCAGGTCACCGATGTTGGGGACGAACTCGGTGGGCTTGCGAATGCAGATGGAGAGCGTGTCCCCATCCTTCGCGGGTTTGTCCAGGATCTTGGCCTTCAAGCCCACGTGGGTGTAGAAGCCCGCGCCCAGGGTGTTGACCTGGCCTGGCACGACCGACACCCGGAAGCTGAAGCCGTCCTGCGGGATGGAGGCTCCGCGGCCCGTGAGGGCGTTCTCGCAGGTGTTGCCCTCATAGGTGTAGGCGTGGATCAGGTATCCGTTGTATCCCTTTATCTTCACTCCGAGCCCCGGTAGCTTGAGCGGCATCACCTTGCCATCCACCGTCACCTCGGCAGCGGGACAGCCCTTCTTGCCCTTGCCCTTGCCCTTCTCGCCATCGGAGCTCGA
>JAVEWA010000643.1:0-3958 GCA_034004785.1 Polyangia bacterium | reverse complement strand
GTGGAGGGCCGGCTCATGCCCGAGCAGGGGGCCCTGCTTCTCAAGGCCCTCGAGCGGGCCAAGGATGAGCTGTACGCCAGGCCGGACGGTTCCTCGGAACCGTCCGGGTCCCGCGCACGGGCTGTCGGGGGGGAGCCCTTCGACTATGGCTGGGCCATCGAGGATCTGCAGGCCAAGGCCGGGATTGAATAGGGCGTAGGGCGTAGGGCGTAGCGCGCGCCGGCCGCCGTGGCCCCAGGAGAGCCGGCGACGGGCGGCGCGCGCGCCCCACGAATTCACCTTCCGAGCGCCAGGGATGCGCAGGGCTTGGTCGGCCGCCTTGCGGCCGACCGGAGCGAAGCGGAGCCCGGAGCAGCCCGGTCGGGGCCCCCGAAGGGGACACCGAGGCGCCCAAAATCCCTCTGAGTACGCTCGTACTTGATTTCAGGACAAGCTCGCCAGCCACTAGAACTCGATCGCCCAACCATTCGGCCCCGGGCGCTTGTCACCCGGGCCTTTCGGTGCATAATGCCCACGCACCGCGCCCCAAAGCGCCTGGAGTAACGCAAATGACCGAGATCCGAGTGCGTTTCCCACCATCCCCGACCGGCTACCTGCACATCGGAGGAGCCCGGACCGCCCTTTACAACTGGCTCTTCGCCCGCAGAAACGGCGGCAAGCTGGTGCTCCGCATCGAGGACACCGACGAGGAGCGCTCCACCGAGGCCTCTGCCAAGGGCATCCTCGAGGGTCTCGAGTGGATGGGGCTCGACTGGGACGAGGGTCCCTACTACCAGTCCGCCTTCGCCGACGACCACCGGGCCGCGGCCAAGCGCCTCCTCGACGAGGGCCACGCCTACCGCTGCTACTGCACCAAGGAGGAGCTGGCAGAGCGCAGGGAGGCCGCCATCGCCCGCAAGCAGGACTTCATCGGCTACGACGGCAGGTGCCGGGACCTCACCGCCCAGGAGCAGGCCGCCTTCGAAGCCGAGGGCAGACCCTCGGTGATCCGCTTCCGGGCGCCCCAGGGCGAAGGCTCCGTCACCTTCGACGATCTGGTGTTCGGTCGGAACGAGGTCAGCTTCCGCGAGATCGACGACTTCGTCATCGTGCGCTCAACCGGGGTGCCGCTCTACGTGCTCTCCAACGCGGCGGACGACCACCGGGACAGGATCACCCACGTGCTCCGCGGCGCCGATCACCTGATCAACACCCCCAAGCAGGTCCTGCTGTACCAGGCCCTCGGCTGGCCGGTGCCGGTCTTCGCTCACATGCCCCTCACGCTGGATCCGCAGAAGGCCAAGATCTCGAAGCGCAAGCACGGCGAGGTCGTGTCCGTGGGCTTCTACCGCGACGCGGGTTTTTTGCCCTGGGCCTTCTGCAACTTCATGTGCCTGCTCGGCTGGTCAACGGGCGAGGACCGCGAGATCTACCTGCACCCCGAGGAGCTCATCGAGGTCTTCGATCCGAGCGGCATCACCCGCAGGAACTCCGTCTTCAACTACACCCCGGGAGATCCGAAGTTCATCACCGACCCCAAGGCCCTCCATGTCAACGCCGAGCACCTTCGCCAGCTCCCCGTGGCCGAGCTCTCGGCCCACGTTCAGAGGCAGCTCGAGAAAGAGGGGCTCTGGCGGCCCGAGTGGGCCGAGGGCGGCGAGGCAAGGGAGTGGTTCCTCACCACCCTCGAGCTCATCCGGGTGCGCTATCACCTGCTCACGGACTTCACCACCCGGGGCCGGGCCTTCTTCACCGACGACTTCGAGGTGGAGCCCAAGGCCGCCAAGAACCTCTCGAAGGATCCCCTCCTCGCCGAGCTCTTGCCTGCCCTCGCCGATCGCCTCCAGGCCCTCGACCCCTTCGACCTCGCCACCACCGAGGAGGCCCTGCGGGCCCTGTGCGCAGAGCGGGGCGTGAAGGACGGCCTCCTCATCAACGCCGCCCGCGCGGCCACTTCGGGCCAGGCCGTGGGGCCGGGCATCTTCGAGCTCTTCGTGGCTCTCGGCCGGGACCGGACCGCAGCCCGCCTCCGGCGCGCCCATCCGTCCGCGGCCTGATCGCGTGCAGGCTCGGCTGGGCAACCCTGGGAGACATGTCGTATTGCCTTGAATTCTCCTAGCCCCCGTGTATTGTGCCCGTTGGTTGCAGCCAGACGGCTCCAAAATGCAAAGGCATTCCAGCAGGTTTTTCCCTGAACCCCTCCCGAGTCGTTGGCCTGACTGCATCCGCTCCCTCCCCTGCTCCCAGGAGCTCCCTACTCCTTTGATTGCAGTAGATTATTTGTGCTGCGCGCCCTTTGGTGGCGCCGCAGGAGAGGGTTCGAGAGAGCTCCTGGTGGGAGCCTTTCGCAGGGTCCCGACCTAGAGGCCACACAACACAGCCGTACCGACGGGTCCGGCATAGCGAGGAGTAGCAATGACAACCAGCGACAGCAAGTCCACGAAGCCTTCTTCTCAGGGCGAAAAGATCAACCCCTACGCCGCACGAGTCCTCGGCGAGCTGAAAGCCAGGTATCCCTGGGAGCGCGAGTTCATCGCGGCGGTGGATGAGGTTTTCCAGTCCCTCGGGCCGGTGCTCGAGGACAGCCCGGTGTACGAGTCCGAGCGCATCCTCGAGCGCATCACCGAGCCCGAGCGGATCCTGTCCTTCAAGGTGGCCTGGCTCGACGACGCCGGCAAGGTCCAAATGAACCGCGCCTGGCGCGTGCAGTGGTCGAGCTCCCTCGGACCCTACAAGGGAGGCACCAGGTTCCACAGCTCCGTGACCCTGGACGGCCTGAAGTTCCTGGCCTTCGAGCAGACCTTCAAGAACAGCCTCACGAGCCTCCCCCTCGGCAGCGGCAAGGGCGGCTCGGACTTCCACCCGGGTGGCAAGTCCCACCGGGAGGTGATGCGGTTCTGCCAGGCCTACATGAACGAGCTCTACCGCCACATCGGCCCCGACGAGGACGTGCCAGCCGGCGACATCGGCGTGGGTGGCCGCGAGATCGGGTACCTCTTCGGCCAGTACAAGAAGCTCACGCACCTGTTCAACGGCGTGCTGACCGGCAAGGCCCACGAGTGGGGCGGATCCCTCCTCCGGCCAGAGGCCACCGGCTTCGGCGTGGCCTACTTCGCCAACGAGATGCTCAAGGCCCGCGGCGAGAGCATGGAAGGCAAGGTGGTGGCGGCCTCGGGCTTCGGCAACGTGGCCTGGGGCCTCGTCAAGAAGGCGGGCGAGCTCGGCGCGAAGGTGGTCACGGTGTCGGGCCCGGACGGCTTCGTGCACGACAAGGACGGCATCAAGGGCGAGAAGATCGAGTTCCTGCTCGGCATGCGCTCGAGCGGCCGCGACAAGGTGCAGGACTACGCCGACAAGTTCAAGGTGCCCTTCTTCGCCGGCAAGCGCCCCTGGGGCGTGCCCTGCGACCTCGCCTTCCCCTGCGCCATCCAGCACGAGCTCGACCTCGAGGACGCCAAGGCCCTAGCGGCCAACGGCTGCAAGGCCCTCGTGGAGGGAGCCAACATGCCAACCGCGCCGGAGGCCGTGCCCTTCCTCGAAGAGAAGGGGATCACCTACGTGCCCGGCAAGGCGGCCAACGCCGGCGGCGTTGCCTGCTCGGGCCTGGAGATGTCCCAGAACGGCGCCCACGAGTACTGGACCGCCGAGGAAGTGGACAAGAAGCTCAAGCAGATCATGGTGAACATCCACAACCAGGTGGCCTCCACCGCCGAGCGCTTCGGCCTGAAGGGCTCCTACCTGGCGGGCGCCAACATCGCCGGCTTCGTGAAGGTGGCCCGGGCCATGCTAGATCAGGGCATCTAGCCCATCCCTACTCCACCTCGGACCCTTCGCCTCCGAATACCCGCCAAAATCCTTGGAACTGGTAAGCGAGATCGGTGTCTACCGCTCGTGGAGGCCACGATCATGCAAAAGCCGCGCGACGCTTCCCAATCCGAGGAGCTGAACCTCCTCCCGATCCTCAACCTGATCTGCCTGC
>JAVEWA010000043.1:0-19073 GCA_034004785.1 Polyangia bacterium | reverse complement strand
GATCCGGCGCCAACGGCGCCAGACCATCGGTCGAGGAGATCTCCTAACATGAGGATCCGCCAGGCTGGCGCCCAGCCCTTGGCCAGACGATCTCCCCGCGGCCCCGACGGGGCGCTCCCCCAAAGTCGCCGACTCGCCAACGCCGAGTCGCCAGGTCTCCAAACCATCTTCGTAACAAGTTGTATTTACTCGCGTTGTCTGGATCAGCCTCTGGATCTTCACAGTCTGCTCCCATGGTGGAAAGAGGGCGGGCCTGTGCGCCTAAAAAGAGCTTGACACTGGCGTCCTTTTCCATATAAATCGGCAGTCTGCGTGAGCAGGCATGAATTGAGAGCGTAAACATCTGATTATTTTGTATATTTTGCCCCGCACACCCGCAGGCCAACGCCTCGCGGCCCAGCGGACCGGCAACGAGAGGAGGAGCGTCGCGCTGGCGTAGCTCAATGGCAGAGCAGCTGATTTGTAATCAGCAGGTTGCGGGTTCAAGTCCCATCGCCAGCTCATGGTTGCGATTCCAAACGGTGGGGTTCCCGAGAGGCCAAAGGGAGCAGACTGTAAATCTGCCGTCAGCAGACTTCGGAGGTTCGAATCCTCCCCCCACCACTAGACGGCTTGCGCGGGAATAGCTCAGTTGGTAGAGCATCAGCCTTCCAAGCTGAGGGTCGCGGGTTCGAACCCCGTTTCCCGCTTTTTTTGACGTGGAGTTAAGGATACGCCCACGTAGCTCAGTCGGCAGAGCACCCATCCTTGGGGTAGGTTCTCTGCTCTGTGAAAGAATGAAGGATACGCCCACGTAGCTCAGTCGGCAGAGCACCTCCTTGGTAAGGAGGAGGTCACCGGTTCGATTCCGGTCGTGGGCTTCGAGTCGAAACACAGCAGGAGTCAAAGATGGCCAAGGAAAAGTTCAACCGCTCCAAGCCGCACGTGAACATCGGCACGATTGGTCACATCGACCACGGAAAGACGACCCTGACGGCGGGTATCACGAAGTACCTGGCCACCAAGGGCCTGGCGAAGTTCACGACCTTCGATGAGATCGACAAGGCTCCCGAGGAGAAGGAGCGCGGGATCACCATCGCCACGGCGCACGTGGAGTACGAGACGGTGAAGCGTCACTACGCCCACGTGGACTGCCCCGGGCACGCCGACTACATCAAGAACATGATCACGGGCGCCGCGCAGATGGACGGGGCTATCCTGGTCGTGGCCGCGACTGACGGCCCCATGGCGCAGACCCGCGAGCACGTGCTGCTCGCTCGTCAGGTGAACGTGCCGGCGCTTGTGGTGTACCTGAACAAGGTGGACATGATCGCCGAGGAGGACGCCGAGCTGCTGGACCTCGTGGAGCTCGAGCTTCGCGAGCTGCTCTCGAAGTACGAGTTCCCCGGGGACGACATCCCGATCATCCGTGGCTCGGCGCTGAAGGCGCTCGAGGGCGATCCCGCCTGGCAGGACAGCATCCAGCAGCTCATGGACGCCTGCGACAGCTTCATCCCCGAGCCCGCGCGAGCGACGGACAAGCCGTTCCTGATGCCCGTGGAGGACGTCTTCACGATCTCTGGCCGCGGCACAGTGGTGACGGGCCGGATCGAGCGCGGGATCGTCCGTGTGTCCGACGAGGTCGAGATCGTGGGCTTCGCCGAGACCCGCAAGACGGTGGTGACCGGCGTCGAGATGTTCAGGAAGCTCCTCGACGAGGGCCGCGCCGGGGACAACGTGGGTTGCCTGCTTCGCGGCGTGAAGCGCGACGAGGTGGAGCGCGGCCAGGTGCTGGCCAAGCCCGGGAGCATCACCCCGCACAAGAAGTTCGACGCCGAGGTGTACGTGCTGAAGAAGGAGGAGGGTGGTCGGCACACGCCGTTCTTCAACGGCTACCGCCCGCAGTTCTACTTCCGCACCACCGACGTGACCGGGGTCTGCACGCTGCCCGAGGGCCGCGAGATGGTGATGCCCGGGGACAACGTGAACCTGCTGGTGTCGCTGATCACGCCCATCGCCGCCGAGGAGGGCCTCCGCTTCGCCATCCGCGAGGGCGGCCGCACGGTGGGCTCTGGCGTGGTCACCAAGATCGTAGAGTAGCAAACGCTGGTAATCTGACGCCGTTAGTGTATACTCCGGCGCCTGTTCGTTGCTCGGGCATGGTTTGCCCGGGGGCTAGTAGCATGGGAAACCGAGTGATCATCACCCTTGAATGTCGCGAGTGCAAGAACCGTAACTACTCGACGACAAAGAACAAACGGACAACGCCGGACAAGCTGGAGATCAAGAAGTACTGCCGGTTCTGCCGCACCCACACTCCCCACCGGGAGACCAAGTAGGGACGGCCGGGCGAGTGAGTCTCCCGCGCGGAAGGAGTATGACGGCGCGGCCTTCGGGCAGCGCCTCGAAGGGCAGTAGCTCTAACGGTAGAGCGGCGGATTCCAAATCCGTAGGCTGGGGGTTCGAATCCCTCCTGCCCTGCTCGAACCGGCCCGAGGCGGCGCTCCGCCTGGGGGCCGTGGCTAGACCGAAGGGATGAGCGGCCATGGGTGAGAAGAAATACGTGCAGCTGATGTTCCTCGCCGGCGGAATGCTGCTCGCCTACATTCTGGTCATGGCCACCGATTGGATCTGGGGCTATTTCCAGAAGCCGCCGCGCATGCTCGTCAACGGCGTGGGCATTGTGCTGGCGTCCGCGGCCACCTGGCTGCTCTGGCGGCACCAGCAGACCCAACAATCGGCCACCGAGACGGTGGCGGAGCTGCGCAAGGTCACCTGGCCCACTCGCAAGGAGACCTCGCAGGCCACGGTGGTGGTAATCGTAACCGTGATCATCGCCTCGATAATCCTGCAGATATTCGACGCCATCTGGTCACGGGTGACGGGCTACATCCTCGGATGACAGTGAGGCTGGTGTGAACGAGACTAAGGACACCACGGGCGCGCAGGACGTAGAGGAGCTCCCGGCCGCGGAGTCGGGCGCGGAGTTCCGTTGGTACGTCGTGCATACCTACTCCGGGCACGAGGCAAGGGCGCAGCGCTCCTTGGAGGAGCGCGCCAAGGCCTCCGGGCTCGCGGATCACTTCGCAGAGATCCTGATCCCGACCGAGAGCGTCATCGAGATGCGCAAGGGCCAGCGCAGGACCACCAGCCGCAAGTTCTTCCCGGGCTACATGTTCGTGAAGATGAAGCTCACGCGGGAGACCTGGCACATGGTCAAGGGGACCCCGAAGATCACGGGGTTCCTGGGGGGAAACAACCCCTCTGCGGTGCCGGAGCGGGAGATCCACGCGGTGAAGCGCCAGGAGACGGAGGGCGCCGCCAAGCCCAAGCCAAGGGTCCTGTTCGAGGAGGGAGAGACCGTTCGGGTCACCGACGGTCCATTCTCCAACTTCTCCGGGACAGTAGAGGAAGTGAAGCCGGAGAAGCAGAAGATCCGGGTGCTCGTGTCCATCTTCGGCCGGGCGACCCCGGTGGAGTTGGATTTTACGCAGGTGGAGAAATCATAGGGTTCCCCAGGGGCCCATGAGCGTGCCAGGGGTCGACGGGGCCCCGCAGGAGCACGGCGTCCGAGACGCGAGGAAGGACGACGATGAAAAAGGTGATCGGACAGGTCAAGCTTCAGGTGCCGGCGGGCAAGGCAAACCCGTCTCCGCCGGTGGGCCCGGCACTTGGGCAGCACGGGTTGAACATCATGCAGTTCTGCAAGGAGTTCAACGCGCGCACCCAGGGGCAGGAGGGCATGATCATCCCCGCGGTGATCACGGTCTATGCGGACCGCACCTTCTCCTTCATCACCAAGACCCCGCCAGCTTCCGTGCTCCTCAAGAAGGAGGCGAAGCTGCGGACCGAGGGCAAGCCCGGCACGGGCTCGCCCGAGCCGAACAAGAAGAAGGTGGGCCAGGTCACCCGAGCGCAGCTCAAGAAGATTGCGGAGATCAAGCTGCCCGATCTGAATACCGAGGATCTCGAAGCAGCGATGCGGACCGTGGAGGGCTCGGCGCGCTCCATGGGGATCGAGATCACCGACTAGCCGGGGTCCGCGCTCTGGCGCCCTGGGCGCTCTTGCGCGAGCCCTGGACGGGAAATTCGAGACAATCGCCTTTCTGAGGCCGGGACGACCACCGCCCGTGGATTCGGTGGCAGGCGCGAGGGCGCCGAGAGAGTGACCATGCCAAGCAGGGGAAAGAAGTACCGCAAGAATTTCGAGAAGGTGGACCGTCAGAAGCGGTACGGGCTCGATGAGGCCCTGGAGCTGCTTCCAGCGATGACCTTCGCCAAGTTCGACGAGTCCGTGGACCTCGCCGTTAAGCTCGGCGTGAATCCTCGTCACGCCGATCAGATGGTCAGGGGAGCCGTCGTATTGCCACACGGCACGGGCAAGACCATCAGGGTGCTCGTCTTCGCCAAGGGCGACAAGGCGAAGGAGGCCGAGGAAGCCGGCGCAGACTATGTCGGCGCCGAGGACATGGTCGACAAGATCCAGAAGGAAGGCTGGCTCGAGTTCGACAAGGCCGTCTCCACCCCCGACATGATGGGGCTGGTGGGTCGCCTGGGCCGAGTCCTAGGGCCCCGCGGCATGATGCCGAACCCGAAGGTCGGCACGGTGACGGTGGACGTGGGCAGGGCCGTGCAGGAGATGAAGGCTGGCCGGGTCGAGTTCCGGGTGGAGAAGGCAGGCATCGTGCACGTCCCAGTGGGCCGCGTCTCCTTCGGCACGGCGAAGCTCAAGGACAACGTGCTCGCCCTGATGGAGCTGCTCGTCAAGCTGAAGCCGTCCACGGCCAAGGGCACCTACGTCAAGGGAATCACCATGTCGTCCACTATGGGGCCGGGCATCAAGCTGGACGCCACCGCCCTGGTGAGCCAGGTGACCAAGTAGGCACTAACGCCCAGAGGAGCCCGCGAGTCCCGTGCGGCAGGGCCGCGACAGGGCGCCGGGCTCGGAGTTGAGCCATGAACCGGACCGAGAAGAGCGTCATCATAGACAGGTTGAAGCAGGATCTCGCCCTGCACGGCGGCTCGCTCGTGCTCGTGCAGTTCCAGGGCATGACCGTCGAGCGGGCGAACGCCGTGCGCCGGGAGTTCCGGCACGCCGACTGCGTTTACGAGGTGGTGAAGAACACCCTCCTCAGGGCCGCGGTCAGCGGCACCCCCATGGAGGGAGTGGCGCCCCTGTGCAAAGGGTCCACCGCCATCGCGTACTCCAAGACGGATCCCGTGGCCCCTGCCAAGACCGCGCTGAAGTGCGCCAAGGAGCACGACCACTTCGTCGTGAAGGGAGGGTTCTTCGAGTCGTTCCTCGACGCGCGGAGCGTGGAGCAGCTCTCGAACATGCCGTCCCAGGACCAGATGAGGAGCCGGCTGCTGGCGACCTTCATCGCCGCGCCGCAGCAGCTGATGAGGCTCCTGCTCGCCGCGCCTCAGCGCTTCCTGATGGTGCTCGAGGCCCGCAAGAGGGAGCTGGAGAAGTAACCGACCGCTGCCCCGCGTGTGGGCGCAGCGACTTGAAGTAACTATACGCGTCGCCTTCGCGGCGCGGGCGCGGCGCGACGCTGAAATCGCACAGGAGGAATGAGGAAATGGCTGTCAGCGAAGATCAGGTCATCGATTACCTGAGCAAGTTGAACGTGATGGACCTGGCCAAGCTGGTCAAGACGCTGGAGGAGAAGTGGGGCGTCGAGGCGGCTCCCATGGCGGTGGCGGCTCCCATGGCGGCGGCGGCCGGTCCTGCGGCGGCGGCTGAGGAGCAGACCGAGTTCACCGTGATCCTCGCGTCGGGAGGCGACAAGAAGATCCAGGTGATCAAGGTGGTGCGCGAGGTGACCAACCTTGGCCTCAAGGAGGCGAAGGCTCTGGTGGATGGCGCGCCGAGCCCCGTCAAGGAGGGTGTGCCCAAGGAAGAGGCGGCGGACATCAAGAAGAAGCTCGAGGAAGCTGGAGCGACTGTCGAGATCAAGTAGCGTCCGCATGTTCTTAATGAACATGCAGGCCTGCGCACGTTGTCCTGAAAGACCGCGAATGAGGCGGTGTTCGGATGGATCTGTCTCAAATCCGTCCGAACACCGCTTTTCTGCGTTCAGGAGGCGGCCCGAATGGCATCTGTGATCAAGAAGAGTTTCAGGGTCCGGAAGGACTTCTCGCGCCTCGAAATGGCCGTGGAGCTTCCCAATCTAATCGACATCCAGAAGCGGTCCTACGTCCGCTTCCTGCAGAAGGACGTCCCTCCCGGCGAGCGGGAGGACATCGGTCTGCAGGGCGTCTTCAAGAGCGTGTTCCCGATCAGCGACTTCAGCGGAACATCCTCTCTCGAGTTCGTGGCCTATCACCTCGAGAAGGCGAAGTACGACGTGGACGAGTGCCGGCAGCGGGGCATGACCTACGCAGCGCCCATCAAGGTCATGATCCGGTTGGTGATCTACGACGCCAACGAGGAGACCGGCGAGAAGTCCATAAGGGACATGAAGGAGCAGGAGGTCTACTTCGGCGAGATCCCGCTGATGACGGACAACGGCACCTTCATCATCAACGGGACCGAGCGGGTCGTGGTGAGTCAGCTCCATCGGAGCCCGGGCGTCTTCTTCGATCACGACAAGGGCAAGACCCACTCCTCGGGCAAGCTGCTCTACTCCGCCCGTGTGATACCCTACAGGGGCTCCTGGCTGGACTTCGAGTTCGACCCCAAGGACCTCATCTACGTGAGGATCGATCGGCGGCGCAAGCTCCTGGCGACGGTGCTCCTTCGGGCCCTCGGCTACAGCACACGCGATCTGTTGAACTACTTCTACGACACCGAGACCGTTTACTTGGAGGGGGCCAAGAAGCTCTTCAAGTCGATCGAGTTCGACCTGCTCCCTGGCCAGAGGGCGACCCGGGACATCCGGAACCCCGAGACCAAGGAGATCATCGTCCGAAAGAACCGCAAGTTCACCAAGGCGGCCATCAAGAAGCTCCGCGCCTCCGGCCGTGACCGCCTCCCTGTGGAGCTGCCGGACGTTATGGGCAAGGTCTCCTCAGAGGACGTCGTGGATGCCGAGACCGGCGAGGTGCTGCTCGAGTGCAACGAGGACATCACCGAAGCCAAGCTGGATCTCCTACGAGACCACAAGATTAAGGATTTCAAGGTCCTCTTCATCGACAACCTGAACGTCGGGTCCTACCTCAGGGACACGCTGCTCTCGGACAAGATCGGCTCTACCGAGGACGCTGTGATGGAGATCTACCGGCGGCTCCGCCCCGGCGATCCTCCCACCATGGAGACGGCGACCAACTTCTTCAACAACCTGTTCTTCAACACCGAGCGCTACGACCTCTCCAAGGTCGGCAGGCTGAAGCTGAACTACCGTTTCAAGATCGATGAGCCGCTCGAGAACACCGTGCTCACGAACAGGGACATCCTGGAGACGGTGCGAGTGCTCGTGGACCTCAAGAATGGTCACGGCAACATCGACGACATCGATCACCTGGGCAACCGGCGGGTGCGCGCCGTGGGCGAGCTGCTCGAGAACCAGTACCGGATCGGGCTGGTTCGCATGGAGCGCGCCATCAAGGAGCGCATGAGCATGTCTCAGGAGATCGAGACGCTCATGCCGCACGATCTGATCAACGCCAAGCCGGTCTCCGCAGTGGTCAAGGAGTACTTCGGATCCTCGCAGCTCAGCCAGTTCATGGACCAGACGAACCCGCTGTCGGAGGTGACCCACAAGAGGCGCCTGTCGGCCCTCGGGCCCGGCGGCCTCACCCGCGAACGAGCCGGTTTCGAGGTCCGGGACGTGCACACCACGCACTACGGCCGTATTTGCCCAATCGAGACTCCTGAGGGGCCGAACATCGGCCTGATCGCATCGTTGTCCACCTACGCGCGGGTGAACGACTTCGGGTTCATCGAGACCCCATACCGTCGCGTGGAGGCATCGAAGCCCCTCGATGAGGTGCGTCACTTCTCCGCCCTGGAGGAGGAGGGACACTACATCGCTCAGGCGAACGCCTCCCTGGACAAGCGGGGCAAGTTCGTAACCGAAGACGTATCGTCGCGCTACAACGGGGACTTCCTGATCTCGAAGCGCGAGAACATCACCCTCATGGACGTCTCGCCGAACCAGCTGGTGTCGGTGGCCGCCTCTCTGATCCCGTTCCTGGAGAACGACGACGCCAACCGGGCCCTCATGGGCTCGAACATGCAGCGTCAGGCGGTCCCCCTGGTCAAGACCAGGGCGCCGCTCATCGGCACCGGCATGGAGAAGACGGTGGCCCGGGACTCCGGCGTGACCTGCGTCGCTCGGCGGAGCGGCATCGTGGAGTCGGTGGACGCGGCCCGCATCGTGATCAAGCCTCTCGATTCCGAGGGCGAGGTCGATGTGGCCGAGGTGAAGCCGGACATCTACAACCTGGTGAAGTTCCAGCGTTCCAACCAGAACACCTGTATCAACCAGAAGCCGATCGTGGCCAAGGGAGAGTTCGTCAAGGCCAAGGACGTCATCGCCGATGGCCCCGCGACCGAGGTCGGCGAGCTCGCCCTCGGCCAGAACGCCCTGGTGGCCTTCATGCCCTGGGGCGGCTACAACTTCGAGGACTCCATCCTGGTTTCGGAGCGTCTCGTCGCCGAGGACGTCTTCACCTCGATTCACATCGAGGAGTTCGAGTGCGTCGCCCGAGACACGAAGCTCGGCAAGGAGGAGGTCACCCGGGACATCCCCAACGTGGGCGAGGAGGCGCTGAAGGACCTGGACGAGAGCGGCATCGTCCGGATAGGCGCCGAGGTGAAATCAGGGGACATCCTGGTTGGCAAGATCACGCCCAAGGGAGAGACCCAGCTCAGCCCCGAGGAGAAGCTCCTGAGGGCCATCTTCGGTGAGAAGGCCGGCGATGTCAGGGACTCCTCGCTGAGGGTGCCCCCCGGAGTGCAGGGCATCGTCATCGACGCCAAGGTCTTCACCCGCAAGGGCGCGGATCGCGACGAGCGAGCCCTGGAGATAGAGGACATGGAGCGCGAGCGGCTCCTGAACGACGAGCGGACGGAGAAGAAGATCGTCGGGCAGTCCTACTACGGCAGGATGAGGCGCCTGCTGATCGGGCAGAAGACCGCTTCCAGGCTCACCGACGAGCGCGGCAAGGTCCTGCTCCCCAAGGGCAAGGACATCGACGAGGCAGCCCTGGACGACGTGCCGCCCCGCTACTGGCCGGCGATTCAGCTCGCCGGCGGCGACGCCGACGCTGGCCATGTCCTGGAGCAGCTACTCGGCCGCCTGGAGGAGGAGAACCGCAGCATCGAGGGTCGCTACCGGGACAAGATCGAGAAGCTGAAGGCCGGCGACGAGCTCCCCCCGGGCGTCATCAAGATGGTGAAGGTCTACGTCGCCATAAAGCGCAAGATGGCGGTGGGCGACAAGATGGCTGGGCGTCACGGAAACAAGGGCGTCATAAGCCGCATCCTCCCGGCGGAGGACATGCCGTATTTGCCGGACGGCACACCGGTGGACATTGTGCTGAACCCCCTCGGCGTGCCTTCGCGCATGAACGTGGGGCAGATCCTGGAGGCCCACCTCGGGTGGGCCGCCAGGGAGCTCGGGCGGCAGATCAAGGCCTATCTCGAGACGCAGTGGAACCCCGAGGTTCTTCGGCAGCAGCTCAAGAAGCTCTACCCGTCGGAGCAGGCCCACGCGCTCATCGACTCTCTGGACAACGCCGACGTGGGCCGGTTCGCGACCACCCTGCAGGGTGGGGTTCACGTCTCCACCCCCGTGTTCAACGGAGCCACCGAGGCCGAGATCAAGGAGCTCCTGGAGATGGCCGGGCTCTCGACGAGCGGTCAGACCGTGCTGCTCGACGGCCGGACCGGGGACCCCTTCGACCGGGACGTCACGGTGGGCGTAATGTACATGCTCAAGCTCCACCACCTGGTGGACGACAAGATCCACGCCCGCTCCATCGGCCCCTACTCGCTGGTCACGCAGCAGCCCCTCGGGGGCAAGGCCCAGTTCGGTGGCCAGCGCCTCGGCGAGATGGAGGTGTGGGCCATGGAGGCCTACGGCGCGGCCTATGCCCTCCAGGAGTTCCTCACCGTCAAGAGCGACGACGTCGTGGGGCGGACCCGGATGTACGAGTCTATCGTGAAGGGCGATCACTCCCTCGAGGCAGGGCTCCCCGAGTCCTTCAACGTGCTCATCAAGGAGCTCCAGAGCCTGTGTCTGAGCGTGGAGCTGATCGAGGACTCGCCGGCTGCCGAGCCGGCTGGCGCGGCTCCCGGGGCGCCCGCCGGGGCGATGCTGTTCTAGGAGCGGTGGCAGTCGCCGCTAACCCTTGCCCGACCCCATGGGTCGGCTGGTTCAAGGGCTGACCATGAAGGACATCTTCAGTTTTTTCGAAAAGCCGAAGGATCCACTCAGCTTCAACGCCATGCGTATCTCCTTGGCGTCCCCGGAGACCATCCGGGAGTGGTCCCACGGAGAGGTGAAGAAGCCCGAGACCATCAACTACCGCACCTTCAAGCCGGAGCGGGATGGGCTTTTCTGCGCCAAGATTTTCGGTCCGGTGAAGGACTACGAGTGCAATTGCGGCAAGTACAAGCGGATGAAGCACCGCGGCGTCGTGTGCGAGAAGTGCGGCGTGGAGGTCATTCCATCGAAGGTGCGCAGGGAGCGGCTCGGGCACATCAACCTCGCGACGCCGGTCGCCCACATCTGGTTCTTGAAGAGCCTGCCCTCCCGTATCGGCAACCTGCTGGACATCCCGCTCAAGCCCCTCGAGCGCATCCTGTACTGCGAGGCCTACATCGTCCTGGATCCGGGGAAGACGGCGCTCACCAAGGGTGAGATCCTCACCGAGGAGGCCTACCAGCGATACCAGGACGAGTATGGCGACGACGCCTTCGTGGCCGGCATGGGAGGAGACGCCATCCACAAGCTGCTCGCCGAGCTCGACATAGAGAAGCTGGGCACCGAGCTCCGCGAGGAGATGCGGGAGTCGAAGAGCGAGGCGAAGCGCAAGAAGATCGCCAAGCGGCTGAAGGTGGTCAGTGCCTTCCGAGAGTCGGGAAACAAGCCGGAGTGGATGATGCTCCAGGTGATCCCGGTGATCCCGCCTGATCTGCGACCGCTGGTTCCGCTCGACGGCGGGCGCTTCGCGACCTCGGATCTGAACGATCTGTATCGCCGCGTGATCAACCGCAACAACCGCCTGAAGCGGCTCCAGGAGCTGAACGCGCCCGACATCATCATCCGGAACGAGAAGCGGATGTTGCAGGAGGCGGTGGACGCCCTTTTCGACAACGGGCGGCGGGGCAAGATCATCACTGGGCCCAACAAGCGGCCGCTGAAGTCACTGTCCGACATGCTGAAGGGCAAGCAGGGACGCTTCAGGCAGAACCTGCTCGGGAAGCGCGTGGACTACTCCGGCCGCTCGGTCATCGTGGTCGGCCCCGAGCTCAAGCTCCATCAGTGCGGTCTTCCCAAGAAGATGGCCCTCGAGCTATTCAAGCCCTTCATCTACAACAAGCTCGAGGAGCGTGGGCTCGTCACCACGATCAAGAGCGCCAAGAAGCTGGTGGAGAAGGAGAAGTCGGAGGTCTGGGACATCCTGGAGGAGGTCATCAGAGAGCACCCCGTGATGCTCAACCGAGCGCCGACCCTGCACCGCCTCGGTATCCAGGCCTTCGAGCCCACCCTGGTGGAGGGCAAGGCGATCCAGCTACATCCGCTCGTGTGCGCCGCGTTCAACGCGGACTTCGACGGCGATCAGATGGCGGTGCACGTCCCCCTCTGCACCGAGGCCCAGATGGAGGCCCGGGTGCTCATGATGTCGACGAACAACATCCTGAGCCCGGCCAACGGCAAGCCCATCATCATCCCGACCCAGGACGTGGTGCTCGGGCTGTACTACATGACTCGCCAGCGTCCCTTCGCCCAGGGCGAGTGGCGGGTCGATCGGCGAGGGGTCGAGCAGTTCCAGGGGATCTTCTCCAGCCCGGAGGAGGTTCGCATGGCCTACGATCACGGGAGCATCGCGCTCCAGGCCGCCTGCAAGGTGCGCATCGAGGGCTCCCTGCAGGAGTCCACGGTGGGCCGTGTCCTGATCTACGAGATCGTTCCGAAGGAGCTGCCCTTCAGGCTGGTGAACCGCGTGATGGGCAAGAAGCAGCTCGCGGAGCTCATAGACGCCTGCTACCGGTCGTGCGGGCAGAAGAAGACGATCCTCCTGTGTGACCGGCTCCGCACCCTGGGCTACCAGGAGGCCACCAAGGCGGGGATCTCCATTTGCCTGGACGACCTGCAGGTCCCACAGCGCAAGGCCGAGATGCTGGATGGGGCACTCGGCGAGGTCCGCGACGTGGAGGAGCAGTACACCGAGGGGCTCATCACGGACGGCGAACGCTACAACAAGGTAGTGGACATCTGGGCGCAGTGCGCTGAGGCGGTGGCCGAGGAGATGATGAAGGAGATCGGGACCGAGACCGTGGTGGACGAGGAGAGCGGCTCCTCCCGCGTGACTCCCAGCTTGAATCCTATCTACATCATGGCGGACTCCGGAGCTCGCGGGTCCAAGCAGCAGATGAAGCAGCTCGCTGGAATGCGCGGCCTGATGGCCAAACCGTCGGGCGAGATCATCGAGACTCCGATAACCACCAACTTCCGGGAGGGGCTGAGCGTCCTGCAGTACTTCATCTCGACTCACGGCGCGCGCAAGGGGCTCGCCGACACCGCTCTGAAGACCGCCAACTCGGGCTATCTGACGCGGCGCCTCGTGGACGTCGCCCAGGACGCCACGATCACCGAGTTCGACTGCGGCTCCATGGAGGGAATCGAGATGACCTCGCTCGTGGAGGGCGGCGAGATCATCGAGAAGCTCGGAGATCGCATCCTGGGCCGCATAGCCCTGGAGGACGTGCGGCACCCCTACACAGACGAGATCCTGGTTCGCGCCGATGAAGAGATAGACGAGGAGAAGGTGAAGCTGGTGGAGGCGGCTGGCTTCGATCGCGTGAAGATCCGGTCGGTGCTCACCTGCCAGGCCGAGCGCGGCATCTGTGTGCTGTGCTACGGGCGAGACCTGGCGCGCGGCTACATCGTCAACCTGGGCGAGGCTGTCGGCGTCATCGCCGCCCAGTCAATCGGCGAGCCCGGGACCCAGCTGACCATGCGCACGTTCCACATCGGCGGCATCGGGCAGGTGTCCCGCGAGGCCTCCACCCTCGAGAGCAACTACGAGGGGATCATCCGGCTCGAGAGCGCCGAGACCGTGGTCGGACGCGACGATCACCTGGTCGTCATGAACCGACACGGAGAGATCATCATCCAGGACGACTCCGGTCGGCAGCGTGAGCGCTACGCTCTGACCTACGGCGCCAGGCTCCTCGTGCGCGAGGGTGAACGTGTGGCAGCCAAGACGCTGCTGTCCGAGTGGGATCCCTTCTCGGTGCCGATCCTCACCGAGGTTGACGGCGTGGTGAAGTTTGGCGACGTCATCGAGGGCGTCACCATGAAGGAGCAGCTCGACGAGGTCACCGGTCTGTCCAGGAAGGTGATCATCGAGTCCCGGGATGCCGACACCAGGCCGCGAATCTCCATCAAGGACGACAAGGGGCGGACGAGGAAGCTGCCAGACTCAGAGCTGGCGGCCCGTTATTTCATGCCCGTCGGGGCCAACATTTTCGTGGGGGAAGGGGACGATGTCCGCGCCGGCGACATCATAGCGAAGATCCCACGGGAGACCACCAAGACCAAGGACATCACCGGCGGCCTCCCCAGGGTCGCGGAGCTCTTCGAGGCGCGCAAGCCCAAGGAGCACGCCGTAATCAGCGAGATAGACGGAATCGTGCATTTCGGGAAGGACTCCAAGGGCAAGCGCAAGGTGACCATCAAGCCCGAGGTCGGAGAGCCGAAGGAGTACCTGATCTCCAAGGGCAAGCACATCTCGGTTCGCGAGGGAGACCGCGTCCGCGCCGGAGAGAGGCTGATGGACGGGGCCGAGAATCCGCACGACATCATCAGGGTGCTCGGGGAGAAGGCCCTCGCCAAGTACCTGGTTGACGAGGTGCAGGAGGTGTACAGGCTGCAGGGAGTGAAGATCAACGACAAGCACATCGAGGTCATCGTCCGCCAGATGCTGAAGCGCATCAGGGTGGTGGAGGTGGGGGACACCAGCTTCCTGGTGGACGAGCAGGTGGAGCGTCACGTCTTCGAGGAGGAGAACCGGCGGGTGCTCTCCGACGGAGGCCGCCCGGCGCTCGGCGAGCCGCTGCTTCTCGGCATCACCAAGGCCTCCCTCTCGACCGACAGTTTCATTAGCGCGTCCTCCTTCCAGGAGACCACCAAGGTGCTCACCGAGGCGGCGATCTACGGTAAGATCGACTATCTGCGTGGTCTAAAGGAGAACGTGATCATGGGGCGGCTGATCCCCGCCGGAACGGGGCTTACGCCCTACAAGCGCATCGGGATTCACGTGGAGGAGGCGGCTATCCCCTACGAGCAGCTAGTGCCAGAGGCGGCCGCCGTGCCGGAGGACGAGGACCTATAGCTCGTGAGGCCCGCAGGCGCTTTCCCGATTTGCTCCCTGTAGGAGAGGTAGTGAGCCGACATTTGCACAGGCTGCTGCTCATTGCGTGCCTGATGACCGTGGCCACGACGGCAGCGGCGGCGCCCTCGCGTCCTAACCTCAGCTACTTCGATCGTCTCGCGCTCGCCAACTGGAAGCAGGTCATGCGGGTCGACAGGTCGGCCCACTACTGGCAGCCTACGGGGATGCTGCTCATCTCGGCGCGGCCCGCCGAGGTGATGTCCGCCTTCATGGATTTCGAGCGCTACTCGTCCTTCATGCCGAAGGTCCAGAGCTGTCGGGTTGTGCGCCGTCGCGGGCCCTACGAGGTCTGGGCGCTGGTCGTGACCCATCTTCCCTGGCCCGTGGCAAATGCGTGGGTGGCGGTCAAGTACACCTGGGCCCAGTCCCCGGACGGGGCCTATCACCTGAGCTGGACCCGGCACCGCGGATCAATGGACAGGTACTGGGGCAGCCTCTCCCTGCTGCCTTGGGGAGACAAGGCGACCCTCGCCGTATGCACCATGCAGGCGGTCCCGGACATCCACATCAGCCGCTCGAAGCTGAACGGAGGAATAGTCTGGGGCACCGAGCAGCTTCTCCACCACCTGAGGGCCGAGGTGGACAGGAGGCGAGTCCGAGGGCGTCTGAAGCCGTACAAACCCTGAGTGGGCATGGCATGGGCGCCGAGGGGTTGGGCTTGACGCGGGGTGTTGGCTTTGTTATGTGCTAGTCGGCTCGCGAGGTTATGGCCGGTTTCGGCCTGGATGAGCGGGCCCTGGAAGGATGCCCGGGAGCCCCTCGGATCCCGGGTACGAAAGGCCGGAAGCGACCGGAGCATCGATCAGGTTTGGCGGCATAGCCAAGTGGTAAGGCAGAGGTCTGCAAAACCTCCATTCATCGGTTCGAATCCGATTGCCGCCTCTTGAACACCCGATGGCAGCCCGGCCGTAACGCGAGCCGGGCTGTTCGTCTTTTGGGAGAATGGCTGGTGCGCCCATGGGCGCGCCGGCGCCCGCGCGGCGTTCAGGTGTCAATCGCCTGAAGCGCGGCTCTTGGGCGGAAGGATCTTACCCATGCAAGTACGCCTGTCTTGGTTTTTCTGCGGCCTGATGATCCTTGGCAGCTTCGCGGGTGTTAAACACCTGCGCGCGGCGCCTGCCGCCTGGAACTTCACGCGGATGGCCCCTACGGAGGGCCCCTGGGGGACCAGGGTGAGGCTCTTCGGTTACGGCTTCACCACCGAGGCCAAGGTCTTCTACGACGGCCAGCTGATCAAGGCGGTTTCGATATCGCCCACTGCGATTGTCGCCGACGTGCCTGATGGATCGAGGTCTGGCTGGTTCGAGATCGCCCAGGGTGGACAGCAGCTCAGGGCGCCCGAGACCTTCCGGGTCAAGAACGAGCCGCAGGTGACGGACCTGGACCCGAAGAGCGGCCCCCCTGGCCTCTGGATCACGGTGACCGGCAAGCACTTAACCGAGGACATGAGGTTCTGGATCGGCAGGAGCCCGGTTAGGAAGCAGTTCGTGAGCCCAAAGAGCCTCAAGCTGCTCATTCACGCAGGCTTGGCCTCGGGCCAGCTCTCCTTCGCCGTGGATCAGAGCCGGAAGCAGACCAAGCTCAGGTTCGACATCGCCCAGTACCCGGTGCTCTCCGGGTTCAAGCCGAGAAAGGCCTTCGTGGGTGACCGCGTGACCCTGGAGGGGCTCTCGTTCTGCCCTGGGGCGGCGGTGTTCCTTGGAGGGGTGAGCCTCCCGGTGACGAGGCGGGAGAGGGACAAGGTCTTGGTCGTCACGCTGCCGGCGGGCGTGGCTACGGGCCGCCTCGAGATCGAGTGCTTTGGAAAGCGAGTGAGCCATGGGGACGAGCTCCTCGTGGAGCCGCCCTACTCCGAGGTCCAGGGGATCTCACCAACGGGCGGCAAGGGCGGCACATGGATCAAGGTGATCGGCATCGGCTTTACGAGGAAGGACCAGTTCAAGCTGGGCAACGTCCCTCTCCGCATGCGGTTTCAGAGCCCGACCATCGTGGAGGTGTTCATCCCGGCAAGAGCCCAAGAGGCCCCAATTTATCACGAGTCCTTTGGCCGTTGGTTCAAGTCGAGCTTCACCTACACGATCTACCAGCCTCCGGTTATCACTAGCTTTGCCCCTCGATCCGCCTGGCACGGCAACTTCGTGACCCTCACGGGTCGGCACTTCTGCCCCATGGCGAAGGTGCGGCTCGGCCAGCAGGAGCTCCAGATCGTTCAGCGGGAGGGCAGCACCTCCTTGACGGTCCAGATCCCTCAGGGCGCCAGGTCGGAGCGGTTCTCGGTCCAGTGCCTCGACTGGACTGCCGCGTCGCCCGGGCGTTTGATCCTCGAGGCGCCCAAGGCCGGAGTGAACGACGTACAGCCGACCCTTGCGCCACCCGGGGGCAGGATCGTGATCACGGGGTTCAATCTCAGACCCTCGGATCGCTTCTACCTGGGCACCATGCCGCTTCCCATGGCCTTTGAGAGCGCACAGAAGGTGAGCGTCACCTTGCCACCGAGGGCCAAGGACGACGTGCTGGTGCACGAGAGCTTCGGTCGCAAGGTCCAGACGAGGTTCCGCATTCGAGTCGGCTTTCCTGCGCCGGTGTTCTCGGGCTTCGAGCCGAAGGTGTCCTGGTTCGGAGAGGTCGTGACCCTTCGAGGGGAGCAGATCTGCGAGGCTCCAATAGTGCGCCTCGGCAAGAAAGTGGTGCCCGTGGTGAACTCGAGCGGGACCACCATCCAGATCACCGTCCCAAGACAGACACAGGGCGGAAGGTTCGAGGTCCAGTGCCACAACCACGTCGTGGAGGTTCCCGGCAAGCTCACCCTCGAGGCGCCCTTTGCGCAGATCACCTCGATCTTCCCCGCCCGGGGGCCTTGGGGGACCTGGATCACCTTGACCGGCAGGGGGTTCACGGACCAGGATCGGTTCTTCATCGGCCCCAAGCCCGTCGAGGACGTTCGCCGCATGAGCGCCGTGGAGGTCCGGGTCAAGGTCCCGAGAGGCGCCGAGTCAGGGCGGATAGTCGTGATGTCGCGAGGTCGGCGGACGGTCACCGACCACAGATTCACCCTGGCTCTTCCGGAGCCGCAGGTGGAGAGCCTGACGCCGAGCGAGGGCTGGTACGGGGACTATGTGGTGATCGAGGGTCGGCACTTCTGTCCCTCTCCGGTGGTGCGCTTCGGCGCCAAGCCGGCGCTGGATTTCGTCAGGGAGAGCGAGTCGAGGATCAAGGTCCGGGTGCCCGCCGGGGTCTATACGGGCTCGGTCGAGGTGCGCTGCTACGGCAAGGCTGGCCGCTTTGCCGGCTCCTTCAAGATCGTCAAGCCGCAGCCCCGGATCGTAGATGTGAACCCGGAGCGCGGGCCTCCCAAGCGCTGGATCAACATCTCGGGCCAAAACCTCGACAGGGTGGAGAAGGCCTGGCTCAACCACCGGCAGCACGGGAGGGTGGAGCTGGTGCTGAAGAAGGTATCCGCCACCAGGCTCCAGGCCTTTGTTCCCGAGGGATGCAAGGGCGGGGCCATCGAGTTCCAGGCCTATGGCGCCCGCACCACCACCTCCTTCGCCTACCTGGTCCCACGCGACCAGAGATGAATGGCCGCCGCTTTGGCGCCTGTCTCCCACGTCTGGTCGGACCACTGGGTCGAGGCTCGACCTGGACTCAGACATAGCCTTCGCATGTCCATGGAACCAATTCCGGGCTCAATACCCCGTAAAAGCTGAACAATTTGCCGTGTGGATTCTTTTTCTCGCATATGCTAGCTTGCCCCAAGTTGCGGGAATGCACCTGCAGGAGGATTTCGATGAGAACTAGATTCTTGGCGCTTGCTGGAGTGTGTGTGCTTGTCTCGAGCCTTGGGATTGGCTGCAAGAAGCAGGGCGGAGACAAGCAGGCCGAAGGTGACGATGGCATGAAGGGGCGCGGGATGCGCGCGATGGAGGCCATGGAAGGTGATGAGGGCATGGAGGCCGCCGAGGGGATGGACTCCATGGGCACCATGGAGGCAGAGCGCCCCGTGGCAGAGCGACCCGCCGAGGATCCCCCCCGAGCCGATGCGCCTGCCGCCGAGGACAAGGATGCGGTTGCCGAGGGAGTCCTGACCGAGGTGAAGGGCACGGTCGAGGTCAGGCGGGCGGGCAAGGAGGATTTCGAGGCCATTGCCAAGGATGCCCAGGTCTTCGCGAAGGACTCCATCCGCGTGGGCAAGGACGGCGAGGCCACCCTGGCCCTGTGGGACAACTCCTCGGTGGAGCTGCCCGCCGAGACGGCCATCACGGTGAACACCTCCGAGAACATCAAGGAGCCGGCGCCTTCCATCGCGGTGATGGCTGGCGCGGCTCGCTTCGACGTGAACCCCCGCACCGAGGGGCAGGGGCCCGTCTCCATCTACACGCCCAGCGCGGTGGTGAACGTGCAGGGCACTACCCTGGCAGTGGGCGTGGGGCTCTCTGGCGCCGCCCGGGTCGCGGTGGAGGCTGGCAAGGTGGACCTGGTGCCGGTCGCCAAGGCCGACGGGGCGGCCGTCGAGGTGCCCCAGG
>JAVEWA010000642.1:0-3987 GCA_034004785.1 Polyangia bacterium | reverse complement strand
CAGTGCAGCCGAGCGTCAGCCTTCGAGGCAGCACGGTGGAGGGCTGCAACGGAGGCGGCGTGTCGGCGACGAGCTGCACGGTGAGCCTCGATGGCAACGAGATAAGCGGCAACGCCGGAGGCGGGGTGACCGCGACGAGCTGCACGGTGAGCCTCGATGGCAACGAGATAATCGGCAACGCCGGAGGCGGCGTGTCCGCGACGAGCTGCACGGTGAGCCTCGATGGCAACGAGATAATCGGCAACGCCGGAGGCGGGGTTTACCTCGCCAGCTCCGCCTTCACCCTCGTGAACAACGTGATCGCGCTCAACGGCGGGCCAACGGCCACGCACGGGGGCGTGAGCATCTTCCAGGCGCAGGCTGGGTCATCGCTAGAGTTCAACACGGTGGTGGGTAACGATGCTCAGGCGGTTGAGGGAGGCATCGTGTGCTACCAGGCCTTCACGGTTGGTAGCAGCATCGTCGTACAGAACCAGGACGGTGACCTCTCCGCGCTCTGCTCCTCGACCCACTCCTTCACCACCGCGAGCGGGGACCCTCTCTTCGTTGGGAGCGGCGACTATCACATCTTGCCAGGCTCGCCCTGCATAGACGCTGGAGACCCTGGCTCGTCGCTAGACCACGACATCGACGGGCAGGCGCGGCCCCTCGGGACTGGCCCCGACATCGGCGCCGACGAGGCCATGTGATGAGCGAGACAAGAGGAGCGCTGCTTGCCTGTGGTTGCATTGTCCTGGCCCTCGGGCTGCTCGGGGCCTGCCAGGAGGTGGGCAAGCTGCCCAGGTGCGAGGCCGCGCGGGAGTGGCTCGAGCAGTGCGAGCCTGGGTGCCCAGCGCCGAGCTGCCGGGCCGACCAGGAGGGGGAGGAGCTTTTTGGTCTCGACTCGCTTGACTCGACGGAGCTCGGGGACTTCGACGCCTGCATCCGGTGCCTAGAGGAGGAGGCCCTCGAAGGGCGCTGCTCGGATTGTCAGGTGGAGGGACGGAGCGAGACCTGCCGGGAGCTGCTCCACCGCACGAGCGGGCTCGACTGCCTGGCGCCCTGAGCCGGGGAGCTGCCCCAGGGCCCTGATCCACGGAGCTGCCTGGCGCCCTTGTCCGTGGAGCTGCTCCACCGCGCGAGCGGGCTCGAGTGCCTGGCGCCCTTGTCCGTGGAGCTGCTCCACCGCGCGAGCGGGCTCGAGTGCCTGGCGCCCTGAGCCAGGGAGCTGCCCCACCGCGCGAGCGGGCTCGAGTGCCTGGCGCCCTTGTCCTGGGAGCCGCCCCAGGGCTCTGATTCCCTTGACAGGCCCGGAAGCTCAAGGGTAAGCATTTCGAGGTTTTTCGTTGGGGAGAAACAGGTTCTCACGGGTTGGCCCTGGGCCGCTCGAGGCTCTGGGGCGACAGGAGGGCATGCATGCCGAGCTACGTGATCACCGACAAGTGCGATGGCTGCAAGGGTCAGGACAAGACCGCCTGCATGTACATCTGCCCGAACGACCTCATGGTGCTCGACCAGGCCAGGATGAAGGCCTTCAACCGCGCGCCCGACATGTGCTGGGAGTGCATGTGCTGCGTCAAGATCTGCCCGCAGCAGGCCATGGACGTGCGCGGCTACGCCGACTTCATCCCCCTCGGGGCCTCGGCGGTGCCCATGCGCGGATCAGAGGACATCCTGTGGGCCGTGAAGTTCAGAAACGGCACGTTGAAGCGGTTCAAGTTCCCGATCCGAACCACCCCCGAGGGGAGCGCCCTGCCGAGCGGCGGCTACCCCGGGCACGACAGCCTCTCCGGCCCTGAGCTCGCCAACGAGCCCGAGTGCATCGGCATCGGCGCCCTGCCCTCTTTGAAGAAGTAGGAGGACCCATCATGGACGCCAATTTCGAGACGGTCGAAGTGAAGGTGGATGTCCTCATCATCGGGGGCGGCATGGCGGCCTGCGGCGCGGCGGTGGAGGCGGCCCACTGGGCGAAGCAGCAGGGCCTGAAGGTAGCGCTCGTGGACAAGGCGGCGCTCGACAGGTCCGGCGCGGTGGCCATGGGGCTGTCGGCGGTGAACCAGTACCTCGGCCTCCACAGGGAGAAGAACACCGTCGAGGACTACGTGAGGTACGTGCGCCAGGACCTCATGGGGATCACCCGCGAGGACCTCGTGTACTCCATCGCGAGAAGCGTGGACGGCACGGTGCACCTCTTCGAGAAGTGGGGCCTGCCCATCTGGAAGGACGCCGAGGGCAACTACGTCAACGAGGGCCGCTGGCAGGTCATGATCCACGGCGAGTCCTACAAGATCATAGTGGCGGAGGCCGCGAAGAACGCCCTCGGCAGGGAGAACATCTACGAGCGCGTCTTCATCACCGAGCCGCTCGTGAAGGACGGAAAGATCTGCGGGGCGGTGGGCTTCTCAACGAGGGAGAGCAAGCTCTACGTGTTCAAGGCCAAGGCCGTGATCTGCGCCATGGGGGGCGCGGTGCACGTCTTCAAGCCGCGGTCCACGGGCGAGGGCCTGGGCCGCTCCTGGTACCCGCCCTTCAACACCGGCTCCAGCGCCTACTTCACCATACAGGCGGGCGCGGAGATGACCTGCCAGGAGGTGCGCTTCATCCCCATCCGCTTCAAGGACGGCTATGGCCCGGTGGGGGCCTGGTTCCTCCTGTTCAAGGCCGACGCCACCAACGCCTTTGGCGAGAACTACTTCGTGACTCGCGCGGACGAGCTGAAGAAGTACGCGCCCTATGGCACGGGCAAGCCCATCCCGGCCTGCCTGCGAAACCACCTCGGCATGCTCGACCTCTTCGAGGGCAAGGGCCCGATCTACATGAGGACCTCCGATGCCATCCGGAAGATCGCCGAGTCCGAGGGAGATCCCAAGGCCACCAAGCGGCGCCTGAAGGAGCTGGAGACCGAGGCCTGGGAGGACTTCCTCGACATGACCATCTCCCAGGCCCTGCTCTGGGCCGGGCAGAACATCCAGCCCGAGGAGGTGGACTCGGAGATCGCCCCCTGCGAGCCCTACTTCATCGGCTCCCACTCCGGCGCCTCCGGGGCCTGGGTCTCGGGCCCCGAGGACCTGGCGCCGCCCGAGTACTTCTGGGGCTACGCCCACATGACCACCGTGAGGGGGCTCTTCGCCGCCGGGGACGCCTCGGGCGCCTCCAGCCACAAGTTCTCGTCGGGGTCCCACACCGAGGGCCGCATCGCCGCAAAGGCAGCCTGCAAGTACGCCCTGGAGAACCCCGATCAGGTGGAGCCGGGCGAGGCCGTGATAGACGCTCTCAAGGAGAAGGTCCTCGCGCCCCTCAAGACCTGGGAGGAGCACCAGGCCCTCTCGACGGACCCCAACGTGAACCCGCACTTCATCAAGCCGCGGGACTACATGTTCAGGCTCCAGAAGATCATGGACGAGTACGCCGGCGGCGTGTCCATGCAGTTCACCACCAACAAGTGGCTCCTCGAGCGCGGCATGACCCTCATGGAGATGCTTAAGGAGGACTCCCTGAAGCTCGCCGCCCAGGATCAGCACGAGCTGATGCGGTGCTGGGAGAACATCCACCGCACCTGGCAGGCGGACGCCCACCTCCAGGCCTTGCACTTCCGCGAGGAGACCCGCTGGCCCGGCTACTACTACCGCGCAGACTTCAAGGGCATGAACGAAGAGGAATGGAAGTGCTTCGTGAACTGCACCTACGACGCGGCGAAGAACCGATGGGAGATGAAGAAGGTCCCCATCCTGTCGATCGTGGACTGAGCCGGGATCTTCCGATTTAGGTTCATTTGCGGATCGGCGACGGATCCTGACCGAGAAGGGGAGGCGGGTCAGCCCTGGGAGCAGATCGGGCCGCGAGTCGGGGAGGCGTGGGGATAGCCGTTTGCAGGTCGGGGAGGCGTGGGGATAGCCGTTTGCAGGTCGGGGATGCGCGGGGATAGCCGTTTGCAGGTCGGGGATGCGCGGGGATAGCCGTTTGCAGGTCGGGGATGCGCGGGGATAGCCGTTTGCAGGTCGGGGATGC
>JAVEWA010000641.1:0-4000 GCA_034004785.1 Polyangia bacterium | reverse complement strand
AGCGTAGATGTTGTCCGAGCCCTGGGCCGCGACGCTCGCGCAGGGAGTGAGGACCGGGTTCCGGGAGCCGTGAGCGAACGCGGGGATCACGCCGGGGTCCCCGCAAGGATCGAAGCACTCACCCCCGCGGCACTCGAGGCCCTGGCCGCAGGCGCTGCCCGTGGTGCCGCAGACGCAGTGTCCCGCGGAGTCACAGGTGTCCGCCTCCTGCCCCGTGCAAGATCCGCAGGAGCCGTTGCATCCGTTCGGGCCACATTCCCGGCCCGCGCAGTCGGGCACGCAGGCGTCGGGCCCCCCATCTGGCTGCACGGCGGCGTCGGGCCCCCCATCTGGCTGCACGGTGGCGTCCGGCCCACCATCCGGACGCACCAAGGCGTCGGACAAGGAGCCGTCCAGACCTCCATCGGCGGGGAGGGCGGCATCCCGGTCCCCCCCGCCTCCGGTGGCGCAGCCAGGCGGCAGGAGGCCCAGCGCCGCGACGAGCCCGAGCAGGCCGGCGGCGCGAAGGCCCAGCCTCGAGGAGACCGGCCAAGGGGCCCGGCCAAGAGCATGATCATGAAGGGAGCAGCAGACCACTTTTCACCTCGCCTGACGCATGATCCCACAGGGACGACCTCATGTGAACCACCCCTCGCCACAACGGCTGCCCCCAGGCTCGTGAAGAGAGATGCCAGGTGACGAAAACCTCCTGTGGAGGTAGCCCGAGCGACTTCCTCGGCTATACTCTCCCGTCGATGTGGATGGACGTGTCCCGGACCCCATGAAGAAAGGATCCCCGATGCGGAAACACCCCAAGGATCTGGAACGCAACAGCCTTTACCCCTGCTCGTCAGGCTCGGACCCCTCGAACACCCAGACCGGCACCCATGACGCCTGGCCCTGCCCTGGGGCTGGCCAGGGCGGTTCCAGCAGGCGCGGCTTTCTCCTCGGCGCGGGGGCCGTGGCCGTGGGCGCAGGGGCCTTGGCCGTGGGAGCGGCTGTGTCGGGCTGCGAGCGCAAGCCAAAGGGCCCTGGAGCCGGCCGGGACAAGGACGAGATGGCGGCGGAGATGGCCAGGGCTCGGGCCGAGCGAGCGCGGGAGCCAGGGCGGGAGCCAGGGCGGGAGCCGGGGCGGGAGCCAGGGCGGGAGCCGGGGCGGGAGCCAGAGCTTGGGTCGGCCCGGGACCGCCCGGTGGAGAGCCCACCGAGGCCCCCATACGAGGTTCCCTCGAGTGTCGCGGGCAGGGGGGTGATCTTCGGCGCCGAGCACAAGGGCATGAAGGGCAAGGACGATCTGCCCGCCAGGGAGCCGGTCGAGAAGATGCTCGACCACCTGATGGCGGAGCTGACCGGAAAGTCGAAGCCAGAGGAGGCCTGGTCCGTCCTGTTCCGCCCGGATGACGTGGTGGCCCTGAAGCCCAACACCCTCGGCAGGGATCCCTGCAGCCCGAGCCCGGCCCTTGTGGCGCTTCTCGTGGAGCGCTTGAGGGCCGTAGGGGTGAAGCCCGGGAACATCTACATCTTCGACCGCCCGCACTTCGATGGGACCAAGCTCCTGGCGGCCCTGAAGGCGGGGAGCGCCTCCAAGGACGGGCCAATGTCGGGCGTCCGGGTGGGCCTGATGGACGAGTTCGGCTACGACCCGAGGGAGGTCAAGATCTCCAATGGACAGACCGAGAAGCTCAGCAACGTCATCCATCGCGCGACCGCCATCCTGAACGTCCCGGTGTGGAAGGACCACGGTCTGGCCGGGGTCACGGGCGCCCTGAAGAACATCGGCTTCGGCATGATGAAGGTCGCCCGAGCCTTCCACCCGAACGCCTGCACCCCTGCGATCTGCGACTTCTACGCCCTTCCCATGGTACGGCCCAAGATCAGGCTGACCGTGGCGGATGTGCACCGGGTGATCATTCAAGGCGGCCCGAGGGGAGACGGCCGGCCCGAGCACAACCTCTGGCTCGACCGCCTCTACGTCACGCGGGATCCCGTCGCCCTGGATCGGCTCCACTGGCAGGAGCTGGACCGGCTTCGAAAGGGCAAGGCCCTGCCCCTCCTGATGAAGCGGGGAAAGGACGGCGGCAAGGACGGCACCCCGATCCACGTGCTGCAGGGCGCCTCCATGGGCCTCGGCGAGGGCGAGCTCGGCAAGATCAAGCTTACGATGAAGACCTTGGCGTAGCCCGCGCTCACGACCGGGTTGCTGGCAAGGGCCTCGAACATCCAGGCGCGGCGATTGACAGGGAGGGTGGCCTGGTCTATTCGAAACGAAGCAGGAACCTCGGGGAAGGCTACGCGGAATCAAACGGAGATTACGTATGAATTCTGTGTCCAATTGCTTCAGGACGCTCCTTTGGATCATGGCTCTTGTGGGCATGGTGGGCGGTTGCGGCCCGGACGACTACAAGCCAGAGCTGCTCCCGCCCTCCATCACTACCCAGCCCCAGAGCCAGAGCGTCGAGGAGGGTCAAGCGGCCACCTTCTCGGTCGAGGCGGAGGGCGCCGAGCCCCTCGCCTACCAGTGGCAGAGCCGTCAGGGCGGCGACTGGCTCGACGTCGAGGGAGCCACCGCGCCGAGCTACGAGACGCCCCCGGCCACCCTGGCGAGCCATGGAAGACAGCACCGCTGCGTGGTCACGAACCCGAAGGGCAGCGCCACCTCCGATGCGGCGACCCTCACCGTTGTCCGCCTGCCCCCGGTCATCACAATACAGCCCGAAGATCAGACCGTGGTCCAGGGCGCCGTGGCCAGCTTCTCTGCCGAAGCGAGCGGCGCGGGCGAGGTCACCCTGCAGTGGCAACTCCTCGAGGGCACCATCTGGACCGACATCGCTGGAGCGACCCAAGGGACCTACCAGACGCCCCCGGCGGCCCTGACGGACCACGGCAAGCAGTTCCGCGTCGTGGCGATCAACGAGGGCGGCAGCACCTCGTCGGACGCGGCCACTCTCACGGTGCTCATGGCCGCGCCCGTCATCACCACCCACCCCGCGAACCAGAGCGTCGTGGAGGGTGACACCGCCACCTTCACCGTGGCGGCGACGGGAGCCGGGACCATCTTCTACCAGTGGCAGGTCCTGGATTCGGGCACCTGGACGGACATCGGCGACGCCACCGCCATCCAGTACGTGACCCACCCCGTCTCCCTAGCCGACGACGGCACTCAGGTGCGCTGCCAGGTCAGCAACGCGGCGGGCAGCACGCCGTCTGGCCCTGCGACCCTGTCGGTGGCCATGGCCCTGCCGGTCATCGTCACGCACCCCTCGGACCAGGCGGTGGTGGAGGGCGAGCCCGCGACCTTCTCGGTGACTGCCACGGGCTCGGGCACCCTGGCCTACCAGTGGCAACGATTGAACGGCGGCGCCTGGACCGATCTGGGCGACGCGACGTCCATGAGCTACCACATCCCCGGGACGTCCCTCTCGGACGACGGCCTGGAGCTCCGCTGCAGGATCTCGAATGAGGCGGGAAGCGTGTTCTCGGCCGCTGCGAGCCTCGGCGTTGCCATGGCGCTCCCGGTGATCACCAACCATCCCGCCGATCAGACCGTCGGTGAAGGGGGGCGAGCCACCTTCACGGTGACAGCCACCGGCTCTGGCAACCTCGCCTACCAGTGGCAGTGGCTTGACGGCGCCGCATGGACGGACATCGCCGACGCCACCGGGCTCGAGTACCAGACCCCCGAGGCGACCCTGGCCGACAATGGCAAGCTGCTGCGCTGCCAAGTCTCGAACGAAGCCGGCAGCGTGTTCTCGACCACGGCCTACCTCTTCGTGGACCTGCTCCCCCCGGTGATCACCGCCCATCCGACCGACCAGACCGTGAACGAGGGCCAGCAGGCCTCCTTCCTCGTGGCGGCGACCGGCTCGGGGAGCCTCTCCTACCAGTGGCAGTGGCTCGACGGGGCGATCTGGAGGGACCTCACTGGCGCGCAGGGGAGCACCTACCTGACCCCCTCCACCACCTTGGCCGACGATGGCAAGCTCCTGCGCTGCGTGGTATCCAACGCCGCCGGGAGCACCCC
>JAVEWA010000640.1:0-4001 GCA_034004785.1 Polyangia bacterium | reverse complement strand
TCCGCAGGGGCTACTCCAAAGGCGCGGGTGGCGGCACGGTGGCGCCGTCCCCGGGCGGGGTGCCGCCCTCGTCGGGCGGGGTAGCGGCAGGCGGGGGAGACTTGCCGGCAGGAGGTGCGGAGTCGGGCTGAGGCAGGGGCTGGGGCTGCTGATCCCCCTGGGGCAGTGGCTGGGGCTGATCCCCCTGGGGCTGGGCGCCGCCAGGCTGCCAGTGCCGGCAGTTGCCGCCGGCGCAGGTCATCTGGCAGGCGGCGCCAGGAGGACAGGACCTCACGCAGCCGCCTCCAGAGCAGGTGAAGGCGCAGCCGGCGCCCCGGCCGCAGTACTGCCCGCAGAACCCGCCGGAGCAGGCCATTGCCAGGCGGCTGCCCCGGTAGGCCATGGCCATGCACTTTCCTCCCGTGCAGGTGGCCGAGAGAAGCGCGCCAGGCGAGGCGTAGAGCTTGCAGCGCCCGCCGGCGCAGGTCACGGCGCAGCGCGAGTGGGACTGGGCGAGCACCGTGCAGCCGCCCTGGGGGCAGTGGTAGGCCGAGGCCGTGCCAGCGCGGCACACCAGGCTGGCGCCGGCCGGCTGGCCATGGGCGGCGGGCGGCGGCCCTCCCTGATCACCAGGGGGCGGTCCGCCCGCAGGGGCCGCCGGCTCCCTGGGACCGATGTAGCAACCAGCCGCGCCCGCGAGGGCCACGGCGAGCAAGGCAACGAGCTTACGCTGGATGTTCAAGGTCAACCTCCCGGTTCGAGGACTCAAAGGTTCGATGTCCATGGGCCAATTCTACGACAAGATAGCGCACTTCCTTGCGCGCCTTGCAAGAATAATGAATGCAGCTCCCCTCATGGCCCGCCAGCGGGGAGCCTGGTGGACACTATCCTCACGTCTTCTCCCGAGATTTGGAGCTCTCCGGCAGAGGCAGGCACCACGGCGCTCTGGCCTCGCTGGATGTCCGCTTGCCCGGCGCTCGACGAGAGGAGAGCGCGCCCCGCCACGCAGACCAGGGCCCACAGCTCGCCTGGCGCTGGAACCCGGAGGTCCCCAGTGCCTTGCCAGTCCTCCACCAGGAAATGCTCCCAGCCAAGGAGGATCGTCCGGCTGGGCGGGCCCGGCTCGAGGACGCGCGGGAGGGCTCGGCATACTCGCGTGAGGGCCTCCCCCTGGGGGGCATCCCAGTCCGTGCAGGCCAGGGACTCCTCGAGGTGCAAGGGACGGGGCAGGCCCGAGGGGTCGAGCCTGCCCGAGGGGTCGTATCTCCGGCCCCAGTCCCAGAACCGGTAGGTGACCCCTCGGCAGCCGGGCCGGACGAGCTGCGGCTCCACCAGGGTGAGGCCAGGGCCGATGGCGTGGGGCACTCCTGGCGGGATGGCATAGACCTCGCCAGGCGCAACGGCCACGAAGTTGAGCAGGTCCACGAGGGGGCCCTCGGAGCGAAGGCAGGCCTCCACCTCGGCCCGCTCCACGCCTTCTCGCCAGCCCAGGTAGATCCCGCTGCCCGGATCGGCCTCGAGCACCAGCCAGGCCTCTGGCTTGCCGCTCTCCTTCGGCCCCAGGCTCGGATGGCCATCATGGGGGTGCACCTGGAGCGAGAGCAGGTCAGCCGTGTCCAGGAGCTTCACGAGGAGTGGGAGGCGTCCTCCGTGCTGCGCTGCCGTCGCCTGGCCCAGCCAGGCGCCCGGGTCCCTCGCGATGACTTCGCCCAAGTCCTCGCCCGAGCCTGCCATACGGCTCGGAAAGGCCGGCTCCACCGAGACCTCCCATGACTCTCCCACGGGGCCGTCGGGCAGGGGAATGCCCAGGCTCGCTTTGTAGCGCTCTGGAATGCGGCGGCCGCCCCAAGGCGTACGGCTGGGCGGCGTGAAGTTGTCGGGGCTAATTAGGAGCGTCATCGGGGCGGTCCATGGAGGCAAGAGGCGGCCTCCTGATCGTTCGATGGGATCCTACATCAACGGCGCGCGTGGGCGAGCGGAAAGCGAGCCCAAAGAGAGCGAATAGGCGTGCGCCCGGAAAATCGAGTGCTTGGTAATTGAGAGAGCTGCTCTCGGCGTGCTATGATTCAAAGGCCATGTCTTTTCCTAGCAGTGATCGCATCACCCGGATGGAGGGGTAGCAATGTCCTCGAAGAACATGCTGGGCTGGATTCTCGGCGCCCTTGGCCTCCTGGCTGCCTGCGGGCCCACCGGTCCCTCAAAGACGAACGGCAACGACAGCGGGGTGAACCAGCTCGACGGCGCGCTCACCACCTGCCAGCAGGCCCCTGGCCAGACGATCTGCCTGGGCACCGAGGAGGTGGTCTGCGACTCGAGCGGCGTGGAGAGCCGCAGGCGCGACTGCCTACCCATCAACCTGCGCTGCGCTCCGGACAAGGGCTGCGTGGTCTGCTTCCCGGGGGAGACCCGCTGCGACGAAAACACCGTCATGACCTGCCGGAGCGACTGGATGGGCTGGGAGCCAGTGGTGGACTGCGACCCCATGCAGGGCACCGCCTGCATAGACGGCTCCTGCAAGAACCTCTGCACCGATGCCGCCGAGACCCGCTCCAACGTGGGCTGCGACTACTTCGCGGTGGACATGGGCAACATCGACGAGGGAGGGGCCAACGAGGCCTGCTTCGCTGTGCTGGTGGCCAACGTGCAGGACGTGGGGGACGCCGTCGTCACGGTGGAGGACCAGGCGGGCACAATCCTGAGCTTCCCCGGGTACGGCACGGAGCGGACGATTGCGCCGCGGCAGCTCGAGATCTTCAAGGTGAACGGCAACTGCTCGGGCGGCTCCGCCTCCTCGAACATGACCCAGATGGCCACTGGCATCCAGGCTGGCGGGGCCTACCGCGTCAAGAGCACCCTCCCGGTGGTGGCCTACCAGATCAACCCCTACGAGGCGGCCACCATACACACCACAGACGCGGCGCTCCTCATCCCGGTGCCAGCCCTCGGCGCGCAGTACATGGTGGCCTCCTACTCCGGGCTCGGGCAGGCGCCATCCTCCATCTCCATAGTTGCGGTGGAGGACAACACCCACCTGGACGTGGTGCCGAGCGTGACGCTTCAGGCCGCCGGCCCCGTGCCAGCCACGGGGCCCTTCTCCGTCGTGCTGAACAGGATGGACCACCTCCAGCTGGTGGCCGAGGGCACCGGGGACCTCTCGGGCACCTTGATCTCCGCGGGCACGGTGGAGACGGTGGAGAACGTGGCGGTCTTCGCAGGGGCGGGCTGCGCCCAGATCCCCCTCGGCAAGACCTGGTGCGACCACCTGGAGGAGCAGCTCCCGCCCGTGCGGTCCTGGGGCTGGACCTACATCGCGGCGCCCCCGCCCCAGCGGGCCACCGAGAAGTTTCTCTGGCGCATCGTTGCTGCCGTGGACGACACCACCATCTACTTCGAGCCGAGCTACGTGAGCGCCCCCATCACCTTGAACCGCGGGCAGTTCGAAACCATAGAGGCCGCCTATCCCTTCCTGGTCAGCTCGGACCAGGATCACCCAATAGAGGTGATGAACCTCATGAAGGGCGCCCAGGCCACGGCCGAGGACTCCGGCGTCAGCGTGGACGGCCTCGGGAACCTGCGGGGAGATCCAGCCATAACCCTGTCCGTGCCCGTGGAGCAGTACCTGTCGGAGTACGTGTTCCTCTCGGATCCGACCTATGCCTACAACTTCGTGGTGGTGGTGAGATCCGACCCATCCTCGGTCATCCACCTGGACTGCTTCGATCCCATACCAAACGATCGTTTCACGCCCGTGTCGGGCGACTACGCCATCGCCACGATCAACCTCACCTCGGAGAACACATCCGTGAGGATGCCTGACGGAAGCTGCCAGAGCTGGGGCGAGGTGCACCACGTCTGGGGCACCCACCCCTTCGGCATCTGGGTGTACGGCTACTACCAGGACACGAGCTACGGCTACCCCGGGGGGATGAACCTCGAGGAGGTGAACGAGATCATCGTGGTGCAGTAGGTGCCTTCGGGGCCTTCGCGGTTGCAGAGAAATTGCTGCTACTAGCGCGTCGGTG
>JAVEWA010000639.1:0-4001 GCA_034004785.1 Polyangia bacterium | reverse complement strand
CGAAGCACGAAGGCGTGCCTCACCCGGCAGCCGCTGCCCGGGGCCTCGCAGCGCAAGGAGAGCCGCTCCGCCGCGAGGACGATGCCCTCGGGCATGGGGCCGAGGAGCCCTCCAGCGGGCCTGGGGTGCTCGGTCGGGAAGCGGGAGTCACCAGGGCTCGGCCTGTCGAAGGGGCCAGGGGCGGGCCGGGCGCTGGGGACCGCTGTGGCTCCGGGGGCGGCGGTGGCGAAGGAGACCTCCGCGCCCAGGAGGACTCCCGCGCCGGAGAGGACGGCCGCGGCGAGGAGGGCCAGAACCGGGGCGGGCCTTGTGCGTACTGGCATGAGCGGGATAGTCACCGTGGCAAGATGCTATAATACTTGGCCCCTTGGGAAACGTCACTCCGGGCGAAGAGCTCGAGGACCAGGGGTCGGAGGACGCACGATGAAGCGCAGCCTGTTCGTCGCCTACTTGATGATCGCCGCTGTCGCGGCGCCGGAGCTGGCGAGAGCCCAGCTGGTCGAGGCAAACGCGGCCCTCGCCAAGGGCGAGTACAAGGTCGCCCTGGAGGCTTTCCAGAAGGCCGCGAGGGGCAAGGAGCGGGGGCTCGCGCTCCTTGGCCAGGTCACCGCGCTCAGGCGGGTGGGGCGGTACGTGGAGGCTGAGCGCATCGCCAGGCAAGCCGTGGGGGTGAGGGACGTCCATGGCGCCGCGGTGGTGGCCCACGCCGAGGTCCTGGGTGAGCTCGGGCGCAGCACCGAGGCCATCCGGATCCTCGAGCAGGCCGCAGGCAAGGACGAGAAGAACTTCGCGGCCCGGGCCCGCCTCGGGCGGCTCTACAACCTGGTGGGGCAGAAGCTGAAGGCGGACGTGATCTGGAAGGACCTCTTTCGGGACTGGGACAACGGCGTCCTGGACAAGAAGCGGGCGGATCACACCTTCTTCGTGGGCATGGCCGGGGAGGGCGATCAGAACCCGCAGTTCGCCTCCGACGCCTACGAGGCGGCCACCAAGCTGGACCCGAAGCTCTACGAGGTGAACGTCACCTGGGGCCTGCTCTTCCTGTCCAAGTACAACGTGCCGGACGCCGAGCGCTGCTTCCAGGACGTGCTCAAGCACGATCCCAACCACGCCGACGCCTGGGCTGGCCTCGCCTGGGTGGAGTGGCACGCCGCGAGGCCCGACAAGGCGCGAGGCAAGAAGCACGCCGAGAAAGCCCTGGCGATAAACCCAAACCAAGTCGAGGCCATGCTCTACCTGGCTTCCATGCACATCTACGACGCCGAGTACGGCCGCGCCCTGATCTTCGCCAACCGCGCCCTGGGGGTGAACCCGAACCACCTGCGGGCTCTCGCGCACCTGGCCTCGATACACTACCTGAGGGAGAAGACCGCCGAGTACCGCCAGGTCGAGGCGCTGGCGAAGAAGGTGAACCCCCTGTTCTCCGACTTCTACGTGCTGGTGGCTCGCTTCGCCAATCGGCACCACCTCTACGACGACGCCGTGAAGCTGAACAAGCAGGCCAAGGACCTGGACGCCAACAACGCGAGCGCTCTCGCCGCCCTCGGGGTCGCGCTCCTTCGCACCGGGAATGAGGGGGAGGGGATCTTCTGGCTCAAGGAGGCCTGGAAGGTGGACAAGTTCAACCACCAGACCTTGAACCTCCTGAACCTCTACGACGACATCGCCAAGAAGTTCACGACCCTGAAGGCCGGGGGCTTCGAGCTCAAGGTGCCCAAGGACGAGCTGGCGGTCATCCGCCGCTACCTCCCCGAGTACCTGAACCAGGTGCTGGCCGAGTACAAGCGCAAGTACGGCTGGACCCCCAAGGGCCCCATCAAGATCGAGCTCTACGACAGCCAGAAGGACTTCACGGTCCGGACCTTTGGCGAGCCCGTGCACGGCGGCATCCTGGGGGTCTGCTTCGGCCACCTGATCACCGCCCTCTCCCCATCCCTCGGCAGCGCGAGCTGGGCCATGGTGCTCAGGCACGAGCTCGCCCACACGGTGCACATCCACCTCAGCCGCAACCGGGTGCCCAGGTGGTTCACCGAGGGCCTCGCCGAGCTCGAGACCATCAGGGCCCGGGCCGAGTGGAAGAGGGAGCACGCCCTGGATCTCCATCGGGCCCTCGTGGCGGGCACGGCAGAGGGGGTTGAGCGCCTCAACTACGCATTCACCCACGCCAAGTCGTCCCATGGCATGGTCATCGCCTACTACCAGTCCTCGCAGGTCTTGAGCTTCCTCGAGAAGCGATGGGGCTACGCCGCGCTCAACAAGGCCCTGAGGCTCTATTCCATGAACAAGACCACGGCGGAGGTGATCCCCGCCATCACTGGGCTCACCACGGCGGAGTTCGACAAACGATTCAAGGCCTGGTTCCTGCAGGAGCACCGTCACTACCAGAAGGGCTTCGATCCATACGCCGCGGTGGTGGTCCCTCTCGAGGAGCTCGAGAAGCGCGCCAAGGCAGCGCCCAAGGACGCCCGGGCACAGGCGAACCTCGCGGTGGGGCTCTTCGCCAGGAGGCAGGCCGGACCCATGGGCAAGGCGATGGAGGCGGCAAAGGCCCTGGACCCCAAGGAGCCCGTGATGCGCTTCCTGGAGGCCGAGCTCGCCGCCGCCAAGGGGGACCATGGAGCGGCCCGGACCGCCTTCGAGGGGCTGCGCAAGGGCGGCTCGGACGGCTACGCGGTGCGGATGCGGCTCGGCGCCCTGGCCGCCAAGGAGAAGCAGTGGCCCGTGGCCCTCGGGCACTACCAGGCGGCAAAGGGCTTCGACCCCGAGCGGGTGGAGCCCTTCGACGCCCGGATCCGGATCCTGGCCCAGCAGAAGAAAGACGCCGAGGTCCTCGGTGAGATGATCGGCCTGGCCGCCCTGAAGGAGGGCGACGGGAGCCTGCACTACTCGATCCTCGTGAGGGCCGACAAGCTGGGCCGTCACGACATCGTGCGGCGCTTTGGCCAGAAGGCCCTGGAGATCCAGCCAATGAACCTGGTGCTGCACGAGAAGTACGCCTGGGCGCTCAAGGCCGGGAGACAGCACCGGCAGGCGATCTTCGAGTTCGAGTCGGCCCTGGCGTCGATCCCCGAGACCATGCCCCCAGAAGCCCGGGACAAGATGAGGTCCAAGGAGGCCTGGCTGTACCTCGGCAAGGCCGAGACCTTCGTGACCATGCGCGAGCTATCGAGGGCGCGCGAGGCCCTCTCGAAGGCTCTCGAGCGGGACTCGAACTTTGCGAGGGCCCTCGAGCTGCGGCGCCGCATCTCGCCGGGAGGCGCGCCCTAGCGGCGCGGCCTCCGGGCGGCTCGTACCCACGGGACACCAGGTCGGATCAATCGTCCACCACCTCGAGGTCGTCGTCCTCTAGCTCGAGGACCTCGCCGCCTTTTGGCTTGGCCTCGGGCTCGGGCTCGGCCTGCGGCAGCAGCCCGTACTTGCGCCGCAGATCGTCGATGTCCCCGGCGTCCGGATCGAAGACCGTGGCCTCGCCAGCCTCGGGTCCTGGTCCGTCATCCTCTTCGAGGGGAGCCTCTGCCGCCGGCGTCTCATGGGCCCTCTGGCCTGGCAGGGCGCCCGATTGGGGCTCATCGAGTGAAGCAGGCTCGAGGGAGGGCTCTGGCGCTTGCTGGGGCGCGTTCGGGTCGTAGGGTGCGTTCGGGTCGTACTGTGCGTCGGGGTCGTAGCCCCGTGGGTCGTAGGGCGCGTTCGGGTCGTACGCGTTGGGGTCGTAGGGCGCGTTCGGGTCGTACTGTGCCTCGGGGTCGTACGCGTTCGGGTCGTACTGTGCGTTCGGGTCGTACTGTGCGTTCGGGTCGTACTGTGCGTCGGGGTCGTAGCCCCGTGGGTCGTACGCGTTCGGGTCGTAGGGTGCGTTCGGGTCGTACTGTGCGTCGGGGTCGTAGCACCGAGGGTCGTACGCGATCGGGTCGTAGGGTGCGTTCGGGTCGGAGGGTGCGTTCGGGTCGTACGCGGTCGGGTCGGAGGGTGCGGTCGGGTCGGGCGCATTCGGGGCGTGGGGG
>JAVEWA010000638.1:0-4010 GCA_034004785.1 Polyangia bacterium | reverse complement strand
CGGCCAGCCGCCCTACCAGCCGCTCGGCTAGACCTCGATGTCTGCGTTGCCTCACTCGTCCCCATGGCCTACCCTGGGAATCACATGGGCTGTCGCGTGGTAACAGAGCCAGTGTCGTCTCCTAGCCGCATCCACTGGATCTCGAGGTTCTGCTGCTTGATCCTGGCAGTGCCTGCCCTTTCTAGCTGTCGCTGCGGTCAGGGAGAGGAGCCTCTTCCGATCCCCCGGATCCGGATCCTCGGCGGCGACTCCGGGGCGGCGCCCATGGAGGTGGACACCCCGGATGGGGGCCGCACCCTGCCTGTGCTCCAGGAGAAGGAGCCCAACAACTGGCCTGAGCAAGCCCCCACGGTGACCCCCGGCATGCTCATTCGAGGCCACATCGGTTATCCACTCACGGGCGAGCTAGGCGACCGCGACGTGTACTGCTTCGATCTTTCTGGAGAAAAGCCGCGCATGATGAGAGCGGAGCTCCGAGGCGTACCGCGCCTCACCATGCAGCTGACGGTGCGGTCCTCCAAGTGGGCTCTCGTCCGCACCACCAAGGGGCCCGGCCCAGGAAAGGGTCTCCTGATCCCCAACCTCTCACTTGCGCCTGGAAAATACTGCCTGGTGGTCAGCGAGGCTGGGACCGCTCCCCCCTTCCGTTTCAACCGCGTGGATCCATACGAGCTCACCTTCTCGCTAAGTGATGAGAATCCTGGAGAGGAGCGTGAACCCAACGAGAGCCTCTGGTCAGCGACCACGCTCGAGCCAGGCACTGAGATCCGGGGCCTGATTGGAGACAGCGAGGATCTGGACTGGTATCGCATACCACTCACCGGCATCCCGGCGGGCAGCCTGATCTCGGTCAGCTATGGAGGCGTTGCCGGGGTCACGGTGGAAGTCTCGGTTTACGACCACAACCGTAAGGAGGTGACCACCCGGCGGGGTGTTCGCGGCGCCCCTGTGATCCTCAGAGATCTGCGCCTCAACCTGCAGCAGGGTGTCATGTACGTGCTCGTGGCGGGACGGGGTCGCTTCAACACCGAGGAGCGGTACAGGCTCAAGGTGGAGCCGACCTCGCAGGCGACCAACCGGGAGGTCGAACCCAACGACACGCAGCACCAGGCCGTGCCACTTTCCGGGCCGCGGGGCGAGGTGCGGGGGAGCATAGAGGTCGAAAACGACGTCGATTGGTACGAATTGCCACTGCCGGGGCAGGTCAACCTGAGGCTCCACCTGATACCTCCCCCTGGTCTCGACCTTCAGCTCTCCGTGCGGGACTCACGAGGCAAGAAGATAGCATCGGCTGACGAGGGCAGAGCAGGAGAACCCGAACTGCTCAGCAATGTCCGGGCAGTGGCGGCAGTCAGGATCAAGGTATCTGGAGCGCGAGGGAGCTTCGACCCCAAGAGGAGCTACCGCCTGCTGTGGGCGGTCAACGCCGCGGATCGAGGTGATGAGCGCGAGCTGAACGACACCCTCGCGACCGCAAACTGGATCTTGCCCGGAGTCTCAGCCCGCGGCTTCATTCATCCCGTCAAGGATGTTGATTTCTACCAGTTCAGGCTGATTGGGGGGCTGGGCTCCACTCAGCGCGTGCGGATCTCGGTCCAGGGGCTCCCCGGGGTGCGGCTCAAGCTGACCCTGCTGGACGACCAGCAGGCCATTCTCTCCGAGGCTGCCCTTCCCACAAGCGAGGGGATGCGGGAGATAGAGACCACCTTGCACTGCTCCAAAACCTACTACCTGAAGCTCCAGGACGAGCATGACCGCCGCGCCAACCCTGGAGACAGCTATGAGCTCACCGTGGCCCTGGTGAGACGATAGGCATTTTCCGATTCCAGGGGCCCTGGTGTTCTCCGTGGTTCGCGGTAAAATGCCCCGATGAGCGAAAATGAGGTGAGTATGCGCCATCCTGCCCCGAGTGCACTCCGCCCCTGGCCTGCCCCGCTGGCCCGCGGCTTGGCTCCCGCTCTGTTTCTCGTCGCGCTGCTCCCTGCCTGCCCGGCCAGGGAGTCCACTCCGCGCCAAACCCTGCAGGCCTATGTCGCCGCCTTGGAAGCCAAGGACTACTCCCGAGCCTATTCGCTCATGTCCAGCGCGTTCCAGAAGGAATACGACAGGGAAGAGTTCGTCGGCCAGCACCGCCAGCAGGCGGGCGAGGTAGGCCGCAACCTCAAGGAGCTGAAGCAGAGCCCCGCGAAGCTCATCATCAAGGGAGAGCTGACCTACGGCGACGGAGAGCGCATGCTCCTCGTCCAGGAAGAAGGGATCTGGAAGCTGGCGCTCGACCCGGTGAGCCTCTACAGTCAGCGCACCCCTCGGGAGGCACTGAGGTCCTTTGTTCGCGCCCTGGAGCGCCAGAGACACGACGTGCTGCTCCGCTTCGTTCCGTTGAGGTGGCGAAAGGTCATGACCGTGGAGGACATGCGGCGGCTCTTCGACAAGAAGCAGATCGAGGCAACGAGGCAGCTCATCAAAAATATCAAGGCAAACTTGGACAACAAGATAGAGATCAAGGGGGACGAGGCCGAGATGCTGTACGGAGACAGCTACAAGGTGCAGTTCCAGAGGGAGGAGGGCGTCTGGAAGATCGTGGATGCCGACTGAGCTGAAAGCCAATCATTGCATTGTGGGTTGGAGCATCCGGGGCCCGCTTCGAATCCAACCGGGGCGCCTCCCCTTCTTCCCATGTGGATCTCCTCGCGAGGGTAGAGCAGGAAGTGGTGACCAATTCTTGGCCGTGCCCCGCAAAAAATGCGCGGTGGGCGACATCCCACATCCAGTGGATTTTTATTCCATTTTTGAAACACCTTGAGGGAATCTGGCCTTTTCCGGCTCACCTGTGACATACTTTTCATAGATCGAGAGGCCCCCATGGATCGTCGGATAAATCCTAGATGCCACTCAACCCATTGATATCGATGTATTGTAGGTTTTTTTCCAGTTTTGGCCTTGCCTGGTCTGTCCCTTGCATCATCAATAGGGTTGTCTGGTGGAAAAGCGGTTGGCACCCGATGAGGCAGAAGATGCAACCGTGGATCATCGAGGAAATCTGGCGTCGCGAAGAAGAGGACAGGCGTAGGCGTGAGGAGTGGGAGCGACGGCAAGAGATCCAGATCGACGCCCCCGAGGGGATCTTCCCGGAGGTGCTTCCCAGCGCCGATGACGTCCCACAGCGTGGGGTCGTGATCATCGAGCTGTGACGCAAGGCGTCGTCTGGCCACGGACACCCAGAAGGTGGCCCAGGGTAACTTTTGCTCTGCTATTTCAGCCCGGTGGAGAAGAGGAAGGGGTAGCGAACCTCGGCGTAGCCTTCCGAGGTGGGAAAGCGCCAGTGCCTGATAGCTCTCGCGATGCAAGATCCCACCTCTGCGCCGCCAGCCAAGGTGTTGGCTTCGACCCTGACAGAGAGGACCTGACCGTTGGGGCCTATCTTGAAGGCAACCGTGACCCGCCCTGATCCAATGTTGGGGTTGGCCCTAAGGACGTTCTCGTAGCAGAACTTGATCGCTCCGCTCCGAACGGCCACAACCTGGCCGATGGCAGCCTTTCCGAGGCCAGTTCCAGAGACGGCACCAACTCCGAGGTTGATCCTGGCGACCCGGACCTGCCTGTCGACTCTGGAGCCGATGGTGCCACGCTGGTGCACAGGAGTTCCGAGCTTTGGCCCATCTCCGGTCGAGGTCTCTCCCACCGCGCCATCCGACTGGCGAGCCCGCGAGGCCAGGGGGTCTGCGATGCCATCGCTCCCCCCCGCGGTCGCACCGGGCGCGGTCAGGCCTGCAAGCTCCTGGTCCACCTGCGTTAGCAGGCCCCCCTGGCGCTGAAACAGCCGCGCCACCGCGCTGGAGGAAGCCATGGCGCGGTTCAGAGCCTTCAGGGCCCCCTTGTCCATGGCCCGGTTCATGGTTTCACGACGTTCTACCACTACTCTGTCCGTCCTAGTCGGCTCGCGGCTCTGGCGCCTGGAGACGTCCCGGGCCTCCCGGATCACTGTCTGTCGCTTCTCGGTCTTTATCGAG
>JAVEWA010000637.1:0-4011 GCA_034004785.1 Polyangia bacterium | reverse complement strand
AGATGCAGTTCGCCGACTACTACGTCAAGACCGGGGCCGATACCGGGAGGAGCCATGCCCTGAAGAACCAGGTGGACGGCTACCACCTGTACCGGGATCTCCGCCTGAACCTGATCCGGGGGCACAAGAGCTACCTGCGCATGGCCACGGTGACGATCCAGAGCCGGCCCTACTACCTCTGGCCCGCGGATCGGGGCGAGAGCGTCTTCACTGTGTACAAGGTGCCGAACCAGACTGGGCTCCTCCTCCCGGCGGGTACTGCGTGGATATACAGGGAGGACGTGTTCGTGGGCCACGACCTCCATCACTGGACCCCTGTGGGCGGACATGCCCTCCTCACCACCACCAACGACGGCGCCCTGAGCGTGAAGAAGGATCTCACGCACCTTTCGGACGGGAGCCAGAGGCTCACCCTCACCGCCAGGAGCCTCGCCAAGATCCCCATCGAGGTGGAGATCTTCGAGTCGAACCCGCTGTGGGGCCAGGAGGGGCGCCTGGAGCACGATCTGTCCCCCGTAACCGCCGCAGAGCGGGGCCCATACCACAGGTGGCGGCTGACCTTGGAGCCTGGCCAGACGCGCACCGTGACCCTCACCTTCACGCCGGCGCCTCCTCCCAAGCCCGCCCTGGCGCCCCCTCGTCCGGCAAGCTGATTCTCGGGATCCCGCCTCTCGTCAGGTGTCGAGCACCTCGCGCACCTTGCGAGTCAGGTCCGCGGCGGAGAAAGGCTTGGCGATGAAGAGCGCGCCTCTTGTTAGCACTTGTTTGTGCACCATGGCGTTGTCGGTGTAGCCCGACATGTAGAGCGTCTTGAGCCTGGGGCATGTCTCCTTCAGCCGCTCCGAAAGCTCCTGGCCGCTCATCCTGGGCATCACCACGTCGGTCAAGAGCAGATCCACATCACCTTCGAGCTTCTCGCAGAGCAGCAACGCCTCGCCGCCGTTCGCCGCAGCGTGGACCCGGTATCCAGCCCTACGCAGGATGCGCTGCACGATGGAGCGCACGGCCTCGGCGTCCTCCACAACGACCACGGTCTCGCTCCCGGTGGCCATGACGCACCCAGGTCGCGGCGCGGTATCAGCGGTGGGAGCGTCCACCTGGGGCAGATAGACCTTGAAGGTAGTGCCCTGCCCCTCCTCGCTGTAGACCCAGATGTCTCCGCCGCTCTGCTTCACGATCCCGTACACGATGGAGAGGCCCAGCCCGGTGCCCTCGTCAATCGATTTGGTCGTGAAGAAAGGCTCGAAGATGTGCTCCCTCGTGGAGGGGGGCATTCCGCAGCCAGAGTCGCTGACCGAGAGCAGCACGAACTTGCCGGGCGCCACGGTCACGTGCTGGGAGGCGTAGGCCTCGTCGAGCTCCACGTTCCTGGTTTCGATGGTGAGAGTGCCTCCCTGGGGCATGGCGTCGCGAGCGTTGACCGCCAGGTTCAGGAGCACCTGTTCGAGCTGCGCCGGATCCGCCAGGACGCTCCCCAGCTCCTCGGCGAGATGCACCTCGACATTGATGTCCTCCCCGAGCAACCGGCGCAGCATGCCCTCCACGCCGGCGACCATCTTGTTGAGGCTCACCACCTTTGGGGCCAGGATCTGCTTCCGGCTGAAGGCCAGGAGCTGCCTGGTGAGGGCAGCCCCGCTCTCGCCAGCCTTCCTGATCTCCAGGAGGTCTGCGCGGAGGGGGTCTCCTTCCCTGAGGGTCTCCAGGGCAAAGTCGGCGTAGCTCAGGACCACCGAGAGCAGATTGTTGAAGTCGTGGGCCACTCCGCCCGCGAGGCGTCCCATGGCCTCGATCCTCTGGGAGGCCCAGAGCTGGTGCTGGAGCTTCCTGCGCTCCTCTTCGGCCTGCTTGCGATCCGTGATCTCCTGGAAGGCTCCCTGGACCTTCTCTATTGCTCCGGAGGCGTCCCTGATCGCCTCGCCGATGGTGCGCACCCAGATGCGCCTGCCCTTGGCTGTTACCAGCTCCATCTCCTCGTCGTATGACACGCCGCTCGCGGCGCAGGCCTCGAAGGCCTCGGAGATGCGCGAGCGCCACTCGGGGCTGTAGAACTCGAAGGCCTCCTGGAGGGTGGGAGAGCACCCCGGGGGCATCTCGTGGATGGCGGCCACCTCGTCGGACCAGAGCACCCGCCGGTCCGCGAGGCTCACGCTCCAGCCCCCCAAGCGGACCATCTGCCCTGCGATGCGAAGCAGGCCTGCGCTGTCCCGGAGGGCTGCCTCGGCGCGGTCCCGCTGCACGATCTCTTCCTCGAGCTGGCGGACCTTCCTCTCGAGCTTCCTGAAGAGCGCGTCCTTGTGCTGGCGAAGCAGCTCGAGCTCGTCGCCTGCTGTCTGCGAGCGTCTGGCGTCTGAGGACCGAGCGGCCTCGTCCAGGACCTTGCGCACCTCCTCGAGCAGCACCTCCACCGTCTGCGGCTTGACCAGGTAACGGTCGGCGCCGAGGTCGAGGGCCAGCCTCTCGTCCTTTGGATCGGTGTAGGTCGCCGTGTATACGAAGAACGGGATATGCCTGAGCCGATCGTCCTGCTTCCAGCGACGGCACAGCTCGAAGCCGTCCATGACGGGCATGAGGACGTCGGTTATGATCATGTCCGGCGGCGAGGCCTGGGCGAGGGCAAGGGCCTCGAGGCCATTGGAAGCCTCGGTCACCTCGTAGCCGCTTCCCTTCAGGAGGGAGACCATTAGGTAGCGGTTCTCTGCGATGTCGTCGGCGATCAGTATTCGCGTCATCGAGGTCAATCCCCCTGCCTCTCCACCGGGAGGTATCCCTCGATCTGGCTCGCAAAGGTCGAGGGGTTGATTGGCTTCTCGAGGTAGCCGCTGCAGCCAGCCCCGAGGGCCTTCTCGCGATCGCCCGCCATGGCGTAGGAGGTCAACGCGACTATCGGCGTCCTTTGCAGCGCAGGGCTCTGCCGCAGGGCCCTCGCCACGGCGTAGCCGTCCATCACCGGGAGCTGGATGTCCAACAGGATGATGTCGAAGCGACCCTTCATCGCCTCATCCACGCCTTCCTTGCCATCCTTCGCCCGGAGCACCTCGTGGCCCCTGGATCTCAAGATGAAGCTGACGAGATAGAAGTTCTGCTCGTTGTCTTCGATGTAGAGGATCCTGGCCTTCATTTCCGTTCACCTCGCTCGATTGGGAGCTCGAAGCAGAAGGTGCTGCCCTCGCCAAAGACGCTCTTGACCCAGAGCCGGCCGCCAAGGAGGTCCACGAGCCGCCTGCAGATCGACAGCCCGAGCCCGGTGCCCTCGTGCCTCTTCGTGGTCCCGGAGTCGAGCTGGGAGAAGGGCTTGAAGAGCCTCTCGACCTCCTCTTCCCTGATGCCCATCCCGGTGTCGCGGACGCATACGACGACACGGCCGGCGTCGATCTTCGCCTCGACGCCGATCGAGCCCTCGTCGGTGAACTTGATGGCGTTGGATAGGAGGTTCAGAAGGACCTGCACCACTCGCCGCTCGTCGCTGACGAGGTTGCCCACCTCGGGGGCGATCTGCAGCTCGAGGGCCAAGCCCTTCTTCGAGGCCAGGCCTCGGACCGATTCGACGGCCCGCCGGATCGCTGTTTGCAGGTCGAAGGGCCCAAGGTCGAGCTGGAGCTGTCCTGCCTCGATCTTGGAGAGATCGAGCACGTCGTTGATGAGGGACAGGAGGTGCTCGGAGCTTCGGCAGACCATCTCGAGCTGCTTGGTCTGCTCGGCGTTGAGGGGGCCCGCCATGCCCTGGAGCAGAATCCCCGAGAAGCCGACTATCGAGTTGAGCGGCGTACGCAGCTCATGCGACATCGTCGCCAGGAACGCCGACTTCATCCGATCCGCGGCCTCGGCCGCGCTCTTGGCCACAGTGAGCTCCTCGAGGAGCTGTTTTTGCCGCTCGTCGCTCGCCCGCAGCTTCCTCGCGGTCCGTCTCAAGGTCACGGCCCAGAGCATGCTCATGACCAAGAGAACGACGACCGCGAGGATGGTCCACTTGAGCCAGGCGGGCATGGTGGGCGGGGTATCCTGCTCGGTCCA
>JAVEWA010000636.1:0-4013 GCA_034004785.1 Polyangia bacterium | reverse complement strand
ACCTCGAAACGGCACGTCTCCGGTCAGCATCTGGTAGGCGATCACTCCGAGAGCGTAGATGTCCGTCCGGTGATCCACCTTGCCGTCTCCCGCGCCCGTCTGCTCGGGAGACATGTAGAACGGCGTGCCCATCAGGGAGTTGGTCTGCGTCAGCACCGACCCCGCTCCCTGGATCTTCGAGATGCCGAAGTCCACGAGCTTCACGTAGTCGTCCTGATGACGACGACGGCAGAGGAAGATGTTCTGAGGCTTCATGTCCCGGTGGACAACGCCCTGCTCGTGCGCCTCGCCGAGGGCCGAGGCCACCTGGCCTAGAATGCGCGCAGTCTGTTCTAGGGAGAACGGCCCCTGGCGCTCCAGGCGGGTCGCTAGGTCCTCCCCCTCCAGGAGCTCCATCACGATGTAGGGACGGCCGCTCTCGGTGATGTTGAAGTCCACAACCTCGACTATGTGCTCGTGCTTGAGCCGGCTGCACACCTCGGCTTCACGCCGAAAACGGTGGTAGAGCTCGGAGCCGGGGTCCACGCTGTCGTTCAGCACCTTCACGGCGAAGGACTTGGGCAGACGCACGTGCTCGGCAAGATAAACCGAACCCATGCCCCCGGTGCCGATGCGGCTCCGGACGGTATACGCTCCCCCGAGCGTTACCTCGAGCAGCTCGTCCTTGCGTTCGCCTTTGGCCAAGCCGCGATCCTCCGCGGTGACGTACATCCTCGCCTCTCTTGCCAAGGCACCTCACGAAGCCATCGAAGAAGAGAGGCCTACCTTCACATCAGGAGAATAATATACACGATTTCCTCCAATCTCAGGCCAACTTTCGTTCGACATCCTTTGTGTTCGACATCCAAGAAAGCCACGGGTATATTCATTTCGATTTGGCTCTCCCCTCTTGCTCCTTGGGCTGCAATGGAGAGGAGCCTGATGCCAATATGCTTTTGCATATCGGACATCTAAGTGATTGTACTAGTGGAGGCTAGGCCAAAATTACAACACTCATTAGCAGATGGATCATGGGGAGATCTATCACTGAAGGCGAACCCCGTTAGGCCGTATCCATGACTTCCACTTCGCCGAAAAGAGCGTTTCGACACGGCCGTGGGCGTCATCGGGTGTGCGCCCCAACACAGGGCTCCACCCGGCATCTGCTCCAACTCTCAAGGAGCATTGGCAGAGTTTCTGCGCGAATGCTCATCGTCTTGTTCTCGCTCTATTCCTGAGCATCTCCTCTGGCGGCTCTGGCACCAGCGGCTCGGCGAGCAGCCTGCCGCCTTACCTGACCGTGGTGTACTGCCGTAAGGACTGACAGGGAATTCCCAGACCCACCCATTGAGCCCTACCGGGGCTGATGCGTGAGCCTGGGCTGATGCGTGAGCCGGGGCTGATGGGTCAGGGGGCCTTGCCTAGGTCGAGGGGGTTCCGAGTGTCTCCATCCGCCGCCATCCCGATGAAGCCCCTGCGTCGCGATGTGACGGCAACCAATTTAAGGGCAGCTCTGGGCAGCTCTGGGCAGCTCTATGCTTGGGTGCTCTGCATGCCTCGAAGGAACTGGTCGATGCGCGCGTAGTGCAGCTGCAGATCCTCCGGACAAGGGTCGGGACGCAGGTGATGGAGCTGATTCAGGAGCCAGGTTTCCATGTTCACTTGTTGTTGCCGGTAATTGGCCAGGTGCTGCTCGCAAGCTTCGATGGACCCCACAAGCTCGGCAACCTCCTTGGACCGGTCGTTGTATAGCTGGAGGAGGCGAGTCTCGAGGGCCTGGATCTGGTAATCCAGGTCTTGGAGCACTCGGGGACCTGCTCGACCCTCGTCAACGAGACGCCCGCGTTCCACGCTCAGGTCCATCACGGCGAATCGAAGCCGAGACTCGGACTCACGCATCGTCGTCTCGAACTCGTCCAACTGTGAGCGAGTGAGGGCAACCTCGGTCTCCAGCCCCAGAATCTTGTCCTCTATGTTTGAGATCGTGGACAAAGAAGCTGCCAGAGCCTCGGAACCGGCGAGCCTGGTCGCCAACTTGTGCCCAAGGCTCCTGGCGTGCTTGATGATTTGACTCCAGAACCAATCGCGGCTCGCGCCTGGGGGTACCTTGAAATCGCTTATCGGCCGCGCCTTGGAGGGTAGCTGGGTCGCGAGCAAGGCAATATCCTCGTCGGATATTTCCTCCAGCAGGGCATCACCCAGCATGGTAGCCCTTGTGGGGACGCTCATCGCTGCGTCCGTGACCTCGCACAAGTCGAACCCCGTACCCGATTCCCTTTTGTCTTGCATCAGGACATTGGGCACGATCCGTGTCCCTGTCACGCTGATGCGCCTCACGTAGGTGGCGAGGACCTCGCTCATCTCCTGGATGGACTGCATCCTGCCAGCCGGGTCCTTGGCCAGGCAGCGCATGATGGAGCCCTCGATGTCCCTCGGCACGGGCGGCTGTCCCTGTAGAAGGTGATGGGAAGGTGGGGCCGGTTGCTCTTGCTGGTGTGCGATAAGCAGCTTGGAGATGTTGTTGTACAGAAACGGCAGCCGACCCGCAAAGAGCTCGTAGGCGATGACGCCGATGGAGTAGATGTCAGCCCTGTGATCTACAGTGGCACCTCGAGCCTGCTCGGGAGACATGTAGGCCGGAGTGCCAAACACCTCACCCTTCCTCGTGAGCTGGCTCATGGTGGGATCCTGCAAGATCTTCGCAAGACCGAAGTCCAGAACCTTCACATGATCGCTACCGGAAGGACGGCGACCGAGCAGGATGTTGTCTGGCTTCAGGTCGCGATGGACCACTCCCGCGCCATGAGCGGCATGAACGGCTTCGCAGATCTGACTCAGGATGAGGACGGAGCGTTGCTGCGGCAGCCGCCTGGGAGCCGCCTCGTCGATTGCCTGTGCCAGACTCGGCCCCTCAACATGCTCCATCACCAGGTAGAACCTGCCCGACTCCGTGCCTTCAACGTCGTCCGTCGGATCAATACGACCAAAATCCGTAATGGATACTATGTTGGGGTGGTCCAGTCGGCTCGCGGCGCGCGCCTCGCGCCGAAAACGCTCAACCAGGCGATCATCCGCCTCGAGGGACTCGTGAAGCACCTTGATGGCGTAGAGCCTTCCAAGCATCAGGTGTTCCGCCAGGTACACCTCTCCCATGGCGCCGCCGCCAAGCTGGCGAACGATCCGGAACCTTCCAGAGATGATCTGTCCTATCAGGCTGGCCATGGCGAAACCATCGCTGATGTGGTTCTACCTGCCCGGGACCACGCTGGGACCTGATTCCCGCCAACCGCAACGCACACACGGCGCAAAATACCACACAAAGGTCGAAGCGGGCAATCCGCAGACTCTCCGCAGCCCCCGGACTCTCGTGCGTCAGACTCTCGTGCGTCAGACTCTCGTGTGTCAGACTCTCGTGTGTCAGACTCTCGTGCGTCAGACTCTCGTGTGTCAGACTCTCGTGCGTCAGACTCTCGTGCGATGACCGCGCGATGACCGTGAGGCCCCCACTCCAGCCAGGTGCTTCGAGGCGTTCTACCGGCCCCGGCGGGGCAACATTCCAGCCGCTTCGAACCAATCGAAGGTGTCGCGGAAGGTCTCCTCGAAGGGGCGGGGCGCGTACCCCAGCTCGCGCCGGGCCTTGTCGCTCGACACGGCAAGGTGCCGCCCGAGGATGGAGAGGCTCTCGCCCGTGAGGAGCTGACGGCGGCCGGTGGCGCGGGAGTAGAGGCCCGCGAAGGGCACCCCGCACCTCACGAGCCAAATGGGCAGGGCGAGGCGGGTGGCCCGGCGGCCGGTTGCCCTACGGATGTGCTCGCCGATCTCCAGGAACGTCAGGCGCCCGTGGCCGAGGATGTAGCGCTCGCCCCTCTTGCCCTTCTCCAGGGCGAGGATCGCGCCCTTCACCACGTCCCGCGCGTCCACCCAGTCGTAGCCCGCCCGCACCGAGGGGAGCCAGGGGTTCTTGGCCATGGCGAGGAGCGCGGCGCCCTGGGCCGAGGGGCCGTAGTCGTTCGGGCCGATGATCGAGGTGGGCG
>JAVEWA010000635.1:0-4015 GCA_034004785.1 Polyangia bacterium | reverse complement strand
TGCTGATCTCCCGGGCGATGAGGTCGTTGCGGTCGTCGTTTTTGAAGTCAGCCGCGGTCCCGAAGATCGCGTGGGTGAGGGCCGAGTCCACGAGGCGCTGCTGGAAGGTGGTGGCGCTCCCCGAGATGATGGTGCCCGTGCGCGTGAACCACCAGAGATCCTGCGGGTTCGACGGGTCGGCGGGGTTGGAGTCCCCGATGGCCAAAAAGTCGGTCCGGCCGTCGTTGTCGAAGTCGGTGATGACAAAGGACAGGTAGCGGTACGCCGTGTTCACCGGGCAGTTGTGGGGCGCGTCGGTGGTGCAGCCGTGGGGGGCGCCGATCTCCACCGGGGCAGTGAAGGTGCCGTCCCGGTTGGAGAGGGCGAGATCGATGGTGCCGCTGTCGTTCCGGTGCAGGATGTACTCTGGGAAGGGATCCAGCGGGTAGGGGTCCTCGTTGTCGGCAATCCCGTCCTCGTCGCTGTCGGCGAGGTAGGGGTTGGAGATGGCGCAGTCCGCGCCATAGACGAGCTCCTCGGCGTTGGTGATGCCGTCGCCGTCGGCGTCGTCGTCCCCGTCGCAGGCGCCGTCGCCGTTTGTGTCCACCCAGCCCTCCGGGTCATCCGGGCAGTCGTCGTCCAGCTCGTCGCAGTGTCCGTCGCCATCGGCGTCGGTCCACTGCTCTGGATCGTCTGGGCACTTGTCGTCCAGCTCGTCGCAGTGTCCGTCGCCGTCCGAGTCGGTCCACTGGTCGGGATCGTCTGGGCACTTGTCGTCCAGCTCGTCGCAGCGGCCGTCGCCGTCGGAGTCGGTCCACTGGTTGGGGTCGTCAGGGCAGGGGTCCAGGTGGTCGGGCACGCCGTCGCCGTCCCGATCGCCTGGAGGCGCCGAGTCGGGCTGGGCCTGGGCGTCGTTCTGGTTGGTCCCAGAGTCCGGGTCGCCAGCAGTGCTGCTCGGACCGCAGCCAGTGGTCAAGACGGCGACGAGGCAAATGGCAAAGCCGAGGCCCGGGATACCAATGCAGCGCGTCATGGCTCACCTCCCTTGTAGGAGGAAGCCTACCACGAATCGTAGGTGCGGATGTCGCCAGAGAGGGGGAGGATCGCCACCCGGTAGCGGAGGTGGGTCTTGACGCTGTGCTGAAGGTACACGGTGAAGCCCTCCTGCTCGGGCGTGCTCCGGTTCGAGTCCACCGTGCCATCGCCGTAGAAGTAGATGGTGGTGGTTCCGAGGCTGGTCCGAGTGGGCAGGGCGGTCACCCCGATGTCTGCCATGCGGGCAAAGGAGATGGCCCTGGCGCCGCCCCTGGCCCGGCCTACTCGGCCCTTCTCCTTGCCGGTGGGAGCTGGACAGTCGTCCTCGCACCACTGCACCGTGGTCGCGTCGAGCATAACCGCGTAGCGGTTACGGGTGGAGAGGGCCCTCGAGCGGGCCTCCCTGAAGTGGTACTGGAACTCCTCGGCGAAGTCCTTGATCTCGGCCTGGGCCGTGTTCGGGCTCATGGACCAGACCGCCACCCCGGCCAGCACCGCGACGATGGCCACCACCACCATCAGCTCGACCAAGGTGAAGCCCTTTGAGCGCCCTGCTGATCTTGCTTGTGGTTCGGAGTTTGGCATCGGCGCTCCCAGGCTACATCATGTTTCGCAGCTTCACGGTGGTGGTCATGACCCGGCGGAGGTAGCCGTCGGTGGTGGTGGCGGCGGGGCGGTCCTCCAGGGCCGGCCTCCTGCCCGCTCGCCAGCCGGGGATCTCCGAGGCGCTCCTGAACACCAGGCTGATCCTTATCGCCCGGACCCGGGTAAGCTCATCGTTGGTCAGATCCCGGCTGTTGACCCAGACGTCGCCGATCGGGTCCGGGGGGGTGCTGGTGTCGAGGAATACCCCGATCTGCATGTCCTCCACGTGCTCCGCTATCGGCTGCCACTGGTACATAGCTGGATCCCCTCCCGCGACCCCCTGGGCCATCATCAGGAGGGGGCGGCGCGGGTTCGAGCTGTCCACACGCAGCGCGAAGGTGCCCGAGCTGAAGTTCAGGATTTCGGTGCCAGCGGGAAGGGCGTTGTAGCCGAGGATCTCGAAGCGGCAGGTCTGCTTGTCGTTGTAGCACTTGGTGAGGTCGCTGCCACCAGTGCCATAGTCCAGCTTGCCATTCTTGACGTCTCGAACCATGAAGATGCAGACCCCGGTCGGGCCACGGATCCCAATGAGCCCGCCCACCACGAAGTTCTCAGGCTTGTCCACCTCTTTCACGACGCCGGTGAGGGGGTGGTCCTTGGTCAGGTAGCCGTTCATGTTCCGGTCCGCGCTCATGATCTCGATCCAGTCCGGATCGTTGTCCACGCCTCCCTCGGTGGTGTCCCACACCCCGAAGGTGTTGCTGTTGTGCAGGCTCGTCGGGCCCACCTGGTGCTCCCCTCCGCACCATGCCACGCTGGTGCCGATGAGGCCGGAGCCAGCGGCTCGAAGCCGGCGATCCAGCAGGTCCCTCGTGACCTTCATGGTCTGCTGGATCTTGGTGATCTCGTCCTGCCGGTGCAGGGAGTACTGGAAGGTGGAGTGGACGTGGAAGGCCCCCATCAGGATCACGGTGGAGAGGAACATGGCGATCATGAGCTCCACCATGGTGATGCCCCGCTGGGTGGCAGGTGGGCTCGTGCGGAAGACTACTGGAGAACTCATGGCTGCCTCACTGGGGCCGGTACACCGCCGTGCGGAAGTAGGTACGCACCTGGCGCGCCGGCTCGCTCGAGTCGTCGGTGAAGGTGACCAGCACCAGGATGTCGTAAACCCCAGCGTTGGGCTGCTGCACCAGGAACCCATAGGTGTAGCCGCTCCCCGTGCTGTCGGTGGCCGAGTCGGCGTCCTGAGCCAGGGCGGTCTGGCAGGCCAGCGGCTCACCCCCGGCGGCCTGGCAGGTGGACAGGCAGCTCGAAGGGGCGCTGCCAGCCTCCAGACAGGCGAGGGTGGCGGTGGGCACGTTCTTGAGGGCCTCGAGCCTGGTCTGGGCCCTCGCCACCGCCTGGTCCATGCGCTGGCCGCGCTGGTTGGAGACGACCGCCACCGAGGTCACCCGCATGAGGCCGAGCAGCCCGATGATCAGGACCACCAGGGAGACGAGCACCTCGATGATGGAGAATCCGCGCGCTCGCGACGGCGTGGGCTCGTGGCGCAGTCTGCTCGCATCGGGCTCTAGGCTACTTGTTGACGACTTCATTCCAGTAGGTGTCCTTCATCTGGTTGGCGCCTACGAGGCCAGAGAGGTTGTTCCAGGAGCTGCCGCCGATGATCGAGGTCGTCCCACCCACGGTGTTGAGGATTATGTGCTGGTCGAATACCAGCAGACCGGCCAGCACGTTGCCCCCGGCGGAGACGGGAGCTCCCACGAGGTTCGGCTGGCCCTCGCTCGTGGGATCCAAGTCAAAGGGATAGATGCTGCCAGGATTCGATGTGTCTTCGTCGCAGATGTCGGCTCGATCGCCTGTGGCTGTGCCCGCATACACCACCTCGGCTGCAATCGACGGATCGGCCCAGATCTTCTCGTCTGACGGAAGCTGGTACTTCCATAGGAGAGAGGCAGTGTTGCACTCGGTAGAGGTCTGATCCTCGTCGGCGAAGGCATAGAACCAGTACGGCGGTTCTGGCGCGTCGGCCTGATACGGGTGATCCGCGGTGCCCAGGTAGAAGGTCACTACCCTCTGATTGGAGCTGTCCTCGCGAACCAGGAAGGCAGGAGTGTGGAACACGGCCTGTCCGAGCTCGACCACCAGGCAAGGGGTACCAGATCCCTCAAGGTTGACGCGCCAGACACGACCGTTGGTGTCTGCAGCGTAGACGCGATCTGCCACTCCGTTGTCGTCGTAGTCCACGAACACCGCTCGGCCAGCGACGCCGTAGGCTTGCTCGGCGGCGCTGCCGAGGCCCTGGTTCAGCTTCACCTTGGAGCTCGTGGCACCATTGACTGCGTCAACCAGGTAGAGGTACAGGTCCACCGGCGTATCCGACAGGCCAGAGGTGACAGCCATGCCCCAGGTG
>JAVEWA010000042.1:0-19312 GCA_034004785.1 Polyangia bacterium | reverse complement strand
CGTGGTTGAGGCCGGGCTGTCTCTCGCGCCGCTTCTTGAGGGGCGGCCTGTTCGTGGGCCTGGCTGGGGGCTTTGCCGGGGGCTTTGCCGGGGGCCTTGCCGGGGGCTTTGCCGGGGGCTTTGCCGGGGGCTTTGCCGGGGGCTTTGCCGGGGGCTTTGCCGGGGGCCTTGCCGGGGGCCTTGCTGGGGGCTTTGCCGGGGGCCTTGCTGGGGGCTTTGAAGAGGCGTGGGGCCTCGAGGCGCGGCCACCGGGAGAGGCCTGTTCCTGGCGGTCCCTCGGAGTGCTACGGGCCGGGGGCCTTCTCTCGGGGCGATTCTGCTTCTGGGCAGCCCGAGGCGCCTTGGAGGGTCGCTCGGCGACCGGCTCGGGCTTGGGGGCGGGGGCGGGAGTGGGTCGCAGGGCGCGGAGCCGGGCGATGAGCTCCTGCATGTCCGCTGGCGGGGGGCGCTCGAAGCGCAGCGGCGCTCCGGTGATGGGGTGGAGAAAGCCCAGCTCGGCGGCGTGGAGCATCATGCGGGGGGCGGGGATGCGCGAGGTGAGGGTCTCCACCATGGAGTAGTGCATGTACACGCGCTCGCCCACCAGGGGATGCCCCGCCTCGGCGAGGTGGATCCTGATCTGGTGGGTTCGGCCGGTCTCCAGGCGGCATAGGAGCAGGGTCGCCTCGCCGAGGCGCTCCACCACCTCGGTGTGGGTGATGGCCAGGCGGCCCGGACCCTTCCCCTTCCGGCGGTATGGCGGGAGCTGCTCGAGGGAGCCCCGCCGGCCATCCCCCCGGTCCTCCAGGAGGTGGGAGCGGTAGGTGGCTCCGCTGGCGTAACCGTGGACCAGGGCCAGGTAGCGGCGGTGGACCTCGTGGGCCCTGAACTGGGCGGACAGGGGCTCCACTGCGGCCTGCTGCCGGGCGAAGACCACCAGGCCCGAGGTGTCCCGATCCAGGCGGTGCACCGCGATCACGGGCGGCGGCACCCCGCGGCGGCGCTCGCCGCCCGAGGCGCTGCGGTGCTCGCCGCCCGAGCCGCGGCGGTGGCCGAGGAGGGCCCGGAGCCGGCTGGTCATGGCGCCCGCCTCCAGCTCCTCGAAGGGCACGGTGGAGATCCCGGCGGGCTTGTCGGCGACCACCAGGTGGCGATCCACGAACACCAGCACCTCCGGGGGCAGATCCGTCTCCGGATGCAGCCTCCTGGCGGTGGCGTCGTGGCAGAGCGCATCTCCCGCGGCAACTGCATGGGCGCCGTCGGTGACGGTCACACCGTTCAGCGAGACCTTGCCCAGGCGGATCCAGGACCTGGCCTGGTTCCAGGAGGCGCCGAGGAGCGTCTTCACCGCGGCGTCCAGCCGCCGGCCGCCCAAGGCCTCGGGCACCTGGCAGAGGCGGCCTCCATCGGCCTTTGGCGGCCCGCTTTGCCCCGATACCGGAGAGCCTGGTTCCTTGGAGCGCGGCATCGCTTACTCCGGCACCGGCCAGACGAGCGCCATGTTGCTGACGGTCTCGTAGATCACTGGCCCCGCGTCCTCGGCGTGAAGGAACTGGTCGATGGCGGTGAGGCCATCTTCCATGTAGCGATCGTAGTTCAGGTAGGAGCCAGGGTGATAGCCCGTCACATAGGTGGTCGGGCGGTGGAGCACCTCGCCAGGCCAGTTCGCCTCGAAGAGCTCCACGATCTCGTCGTCAGTCACGTAGTCAACCATGACGCCGTTGTCCGGGACCTCCAGGATGGGCAGGACGGGCGGAGAGTCGTCGAGGATGTCGATAGCAGAGGGATAGTATGGCTGACTGGTGGCGTCTATTGTTGCCCAGTGGCTCTGGTTCCACTCGTAGAGGGTGGCCGTTCCCACGCCCTGCCACTCCTCCAGCCTCGACCAGTTGAGGGCGCTCGAGTCGGCGACGAAGCCGGTGGCAGCGAGCGCCGCCAGGGTGTGGATCTCGGCGGTCCAGCCTCCGGCCCGGAAGGAGGTGGGAGCGCCGAGGCCATGCCCCAGGAAGAGATCCTTGGCCCGCTGGAACAGGATCTCCGCCTCTGCCTGGGTGTAGCTCCCGAGCACGACCGTGTAGCCCTCGGGATCCTCGGCCCAGACAAAGGAGGGGCTCACCCGGCAGGGCACGGCGGTCGTCTGGACGAAGTGGCAATAGGGATGGACATGCAGGCCGATCTCGTCGCCGTACTGCTCACGCATCCCGAGCAGCCAGGTCACCAGCTCATCCACTTCTGCCGTGGTCAAGGCGGGGTCCGTGAAGGTGTATGGGCCCACGAAGTGGGTGAGCTTGAGGTGGGGGTGATTGGCGTGCAGGAGCTCCTCCCGCTCCACGATCTCGGGCGTCTTTCCCGAGTCGTCCCAGTCGTTGGTGACCAGCACGTAGTAGGGGTGCGAACGGAAGACGTCGAGCTGGGCGATGGCCATGGTGACGGCACCGCCGACCGCCGCCACCAGGACCTGATAGCGGCCGGGGCCAAGGCTCGAGAGGTCCGCCTCGAGGACCTGCTCCGCGCCCTCCACCGGGAAGCGGCCAACGAAGGCCGTCCCGATCCAGAGGTCCAGGCACTGGGCGCCCGAAGGCGCGACGAGGGTGATCGCCAGGGTGTCCTCGCCCTGGGTCAGGGCGTTCCCGATCAGGTTCCACCGGCGATAGGAGCGGACCGTCTCGGCGGTGGAGGCGGCTATGTTCACCGGGATCTCGGGCATGACCGGCGCGGCGGGCGCCGTGCACTGCCCAGCGGCGCCGTCAGAGCCGACCTGGGCGTCCCCATGGGATGAGCCGTCATCGCCGCAAGACGCCCAGGCGAGCCCGAGAATGAGCAGTAGAGTTGCGAGCGCGCGCTTCATGAGGGTTCCTACCTGATGCTTTGTGCTGCCAGGCCAGGAGCATCGGCCACGTTGCCCGCGCCGTCAAGGCGGGGCAGAAGAAGGCGGGGCAGAAGAAGGCGGGGCAGAAGAAGGCGGGGCAGAAGAAGGCGGGGCAGAAGAAGGTGGAGCAGAAGATGGAGAAACAGGTATCGGCTCGCCACCATGGGCTGTCGTCCGGCCCATGATGCGTTCTCTCGGGCTGTTCCGTGCTTTCACCCTCTCGGATTCCGATAGACGTCGAGCTGGGCCACTAGAAGCTCCGCCACCCGTCGCTTAAGGCTCCTTCTTGAGCGATCCGCTCGTTGTACCCGGTGATCCCTTCCTGGTTGGATTCGAGCCAAGATTCCCGCTCTGCCTCTAGGATCCTCTCTTCGAGCGCTGTCTCCAGAGCCTCGGAGATATTGATGCCAAGGGACCTGGCTCGGCGCACGAGGTGTTCATGAACGGACAGGTTCGTGGGGACCTTTCGAGGCCGGCGTGTCGAACGATGCTCAATGCCCATACGCACATGCTATGCGCATCTGTTGTCCCCTCCAAGCACTCTCGTGACAATGGGGATGATCAATCTTGGGCCTGGCTGAGGACGTTGCACAGGCGTTCGCTTGTGAAGACCCTCGCGCTCGCTGGCGCCGACGGTGATGCCTCCCCTATCCCAGCTGACAAATCCGAAGGGGACGATGGGCGCGGCGTGGTATCAATGGGCTGGCCCATCGAGGGCACCCAAGGGCGAGGCCGATGAGTGCAGCGAGTCCCATGCGCTCCGTCAGGGACACGGTCATGGCGGCGCTCCACCTGATCATGGCCGCGCTGCATCTCCCGTGGCTCGCCCTGCACGCCGTCCTGCTTCTTGCCATGGGCGAGGTGGGCTTCGTGAAGGCTGGCGCGCCGGCGATCGCGCTTTCCATGGCTCTCCACGGCGCCGCCTTCGCTTGTCTCATCCTTGCCGCCATCGGGCTCCTCCGGGGGGCTCACCTCGGGCGGACCTTCAGCCTGCTCTACTCGGTGCTGGGGACGGGTGGAGCCCTCCTGCTTTGGCTCGCGGGGGCCCGGCTCTGGTTCGTGATGTTGCTCGTCGCCTACCCGCTCATGAGCGCCTACGTCTTCATTCGTCCGGCCCTGGACTCTCGAGGAGGGCCGGAGAAGGGGACGTAGGAGGGGTCGGAGATGGAGCTGGTCGCGCTCGCGATTATCGGGGTCGGGGCAGGGGTGGGAATCGGGGTGATGCTCTTGCAGCGAAGGCGCGCGCAGCGGGCCTGGGAAGGGATCGCTCGTCGGTTGGAGCTGGTCGTGGAGAGCACGCCCGAGAGCGGGGGCATGTTGCTGTGGGGCCTGAGACGGGGGGTGCCTGTCAGGATCCGGGTGCCACAGGGCGGCGATCCAAAGGTGGCGGCCCTCTTCTCGGTGGACCTGCCACCAGGTCTGGTAGTGATTCCCAGGGGACAGCGCTGGCCAGAGGTGAGCCCCAAGGAAGCCCGCGACTATCTGATGGGGCTGTCGATCTGCACGCCTGGCCGCCAAGGCGCTCGGATGGTGGCCCTTGTCTCACACTCGGTGGTGCGCGCCTCGCTGGAGCGCCTCCTGGAGAGACGGAGCCCCTTCGCCATGACCTCCGAGGCGCTGTTTCTTGGCTTGCCCGCGGGTACCCTGGAGCCGGAGGTCATCGAGTCGAATGTTGAGGGGCTCATCGAGGAGGTGCTGCGGATCGAGTCGGGGCTGGCCTTCCAGATGCCCACGGCGAGGGACCGCAGGAGCACCAAAGGGGAGGCAAACCCTCGGGGAGAGGGCGAGGGGCCCCAGAGCGAGGAGCCTCAGGGCGCTCGTGCTTCGTCAGATGCGGAGGAACCTCTGGCCGCAGGCCCCGACGCGCTTCGGCGAGGGGAGGGAACCCCGGATGAAGAGGTCCTGGCTCGAGACGAGCCGCCGCAGAGCGTCGTGCAGCTCCTTGTTTCGGAGCTGGCCCGGGAGGGCGCGCTGGACTCGGAGGGGGAGTTCACCCTGAGCCGCGCCGAGGCCAGGGAGAAGATGCTCAGGTTCCAGATGGAGGACCCCCAGTCCTTTGCCCTGCTCCTTGCCGGCGCGGCCCTGCTCAGGGGGGCCACGAGGGTCCAGATCGAGCTCGGACGCAACTTCGAGATGATCTTCGATGGCCAGCCCTTCTTCAGGGGGGAGGTGGACAGGATCTGGTCGTCGCTCTTCACCTCCAAGGGAGCGGAGGCCGAGCGCTCCCTCCGCTACCTGGCTCTCGGCCTCCACGGGGCCCTGGGGGGCCTCTGCGACGAGGCCAGGATCCTCTCGGGGAGCGGCCCGGAAGGGCTCGAGTGGAGGATCTATGCAAAGGGAAAGGGCGAGGAGGCCTGCCTCCCCCTTCGGGAGGAACGGCCAGAAGGCGGTACCGAGGTGTCCCTCAGAAAGCTCAGGTGGAAGAGCGGGGACAAGGTGAGCCTCTGGCTGCTCTTGCACGAGCGGCTGTCCCACGCGAGCGCCTCCATCACCCTCGACGGCACGACCCTGAGTGGCAAGGGTCTGCGTCCGACCAATGCGATGGGCGTCGTCTCCTTGCCTGGCGGGCTCGGCGCCATGGGCTTCGTCCACGACCAGAAGCAACAGGGCCAGATCCGGGCCGTGGTGAACGGACTGCTGGTGGAGTCCGTGACGCGAAAGAGCCTCCTGCCCTATCTGGTGGCGGTGGCGACCCATCCCGCTCTGGAGACAGATCTCTCCCTCGGGCGGGTCGTACGGAACGCTGCGTGGGAGGAGCTCGTCGAGCTGGTCGTCCAGCACCAGGCCGAGGCGCTCAGGGCCTTTACCGAGGAGGCCTTCGGGCGGTTGGGAGGGCCTGGCGGCGACCTGGAGCAGGCGCCAGAAGCGGCGGCGGTGGCCCGGGCCTGTCTCGGGCATGCTTTCGAGGGAGCGGGAGAGCAGGGTCGGGCAAGGAGCGGCGGGCCCGCCGACCCATCGGGCGCCTCGGGCAAGGGTTTTGACGCCGCGAGCTCGATCCCGCCAGATCTGGTGGAGCGCCTCGGCGAGCTGCCCCTCTACCCGGTCGTTACCGGAGGAGCGGTGAGCCTCGCCGAGATCTCGCGTTGGACCGAGGAGCAGCCGATCCTCCTTTACTCCTCCCTGTCAGTGGAGCGGGCATGCCTGGAGCCGGACGAGGTCCGGGAGGCCGTGGGGGATCCGTCGAGGGTCCTCTCGCTCGCCTGGCCGATGCGCTCGCTGGAGGGTCGGCCCCTCGTGGACCTGTTCCAGGGCCGGGTCAGGGACGTGGGGCAGACCCTGCGCCGCCGGGACCGAAGCGAGGTCAGGCTCAGGGATCGCCTCTACCAGGCCTGAACCCGGAGCCGGTCCGCCCAAGCAGTGAGCTGCCCAGCCCAAGGTCCGCTAGGCCAATCCTCATGGTTCCATGGGAGACTCACGCTTTCACCTGGGTTCTGCTAAGGTAGGCCTGGTTCCAAGGGGAGTGCCCAGTTTCTTATGCGAAACCTCGTCATGGCGGCGGCCCTGGCTGGCCTCGCGGCCTCGGGCTCGATTCCCGGGCTCCTGAGCCAGGCGCGGGCCTCTGCCCCCGAGATGTTCGGCTTCGGCGCCCGCACCGGAGCCATGGGCGCCACCGGCGCGGCCCACGCCCTGGACTACGAGGCGGTCTACGCCAACCCTGCAGCCCTGACCTCTGGCTGGAACAAGCGCCTGTCATTGGGCTACATCTTCGGCTACTTCGATCTCGGCCTCTCCCAGAACCTTCGCCAGATCCGGCCTCCCAAGGCCGACAACACCTATGGGCTGGTGATCGGCGCGACAATCCCACTCGGGTTCAGGGGCTGGCTCAAGGACCGCGTCTGGATCGGCATGTCTTTCTACCTGCCCACGGGGGTGGTCACGAGGGCGCGAGTGCCCCTTCCGGGCCAGCCTTTCTTCGCGGTGCTGGAGAGCCGCACCCAGGTGGTGGGCGTGCAGGTGGCGGGCGGCATGGAGCCCTACCCCGGGCTCAGGATCGGCGCGGGGGTGCTCGCCCTGGCGGCCCTCACCGGGATCGTGAAGATCGACGCCGACGCCGGAGGGAACATCGGCTCCCAGGTGGAGCAGCAGCTCATCGTGGACTACGCCCCGATCTTCGGGGTCATGTGGACCCCCAAGTGGATCCCTCGCTGGTCCTTTGGCGCGGTCTATCGCGGCCAGTCGGTCGCCGGCTTCGACGTGGTGCTGAGAAACAGCCTCGAGGACGAGCTCCCCATCGGGCTTCCCGAGCTGACCATCTCAGGCATCGCCCAGTTCGATCCGCAGCAGGCGGCCCTGGAGGTCGCCTTCCAGCCGCGGCCCTTCACCACGGTGGCCCTCCAGCTCTGCTGGAAGGGCTGGAGCGCCTACCCTCTTCCCACCCGCAACGTCACGGCGGCCTCGCCCGAGCAGCCCAAGCCCGGGTTCAGGGACACCGTGGTCCCCAGGGTTGGGGCCGAGCACCACTTCCGATGGGGTGGCTGGTCTCTCGCGCTCAGGGCTGGCTACTTCTTCGAGCCCACTCCCGTGCCCGAGCAGCGCGGGGCCACCAATTTGCTCGACAACCACCGCCACGTGTTCACGCTTGGGCTGGGAACCGCCCTGTCCCGCGCCCGCGTCACGCCTTTCTCCGCAGACGCGTTCTTCCAGTACCACTACCTCGTGCCCAGGCGGCACGAGAAGGATCCGGCCATCGTCGGCCTGGCGGATCCAGGGCTCTTGCAGTATGCGAGGAGCCGCTTCCGAACCTGGGGACAGCTCCTCGTGGCCGGAGTGCAGATTGGGGTGGAGTTCTGATGCGGGTCCGGCGTCACATGGTCGGTGGTGGGTGCGGGCTGCCTACGGGGGCATCCCGGCCGTGGAGGAGCGCCGGGCTCCTGGCCCTCCTTCTCGGCGCGGTGGCGGGCCGCGCCGGGGCCAATCCGGTGGACGCCTTCGGCATGGGCTCGCGAGGCATCGCCCTGGGTGGGGCCCACACTGCCCTGGCTCACGACGTCTCGGCCAACTACTACAACCCCGCCGGCGTGGTGGCGAGGAAGGATCTCTCGATCGAGATCGGCTACCTGTATGCGGCTCCGACCCTGAGGCTGAACGGCAGGGACCTGGAGGTGGACGTGACCCGCGGCCTCACCGCGGGGGTGGTGGCGCCTGGAGCCATCGGACCCTTCCGGTTCGCCTTCGGAGTGGCGCTCTTCCTGCCCGACGAGCGCGTCAGCCGCGTGAGAGCCATGCCGCGAGAGCAGCCGCAGTTCATGTACTACGACAACCGGCCCCAGCGGGTGTACCTGGCGACCAACCTGGCCGTGCAGATAGTGCCGGGGCTATACATCGGGGGCGGGGCGACCTTCATGTCCCGCACCAAGGGAAGCCTGGAGCTGGGCGGCCAGATCTCCTTTCCCGATCCAGAGGCCGAGTCGGACCTGCGTCTGGACCTCGACGTGGACCTGAAGGCGCTCAGATACCCCCAGGCCGGGATCCTGTGGGAGCCCGTATCTTGGCTCTCGGTGGGGCTGACCTATCGCCACAGGTTCGTGCTCGAGCTGAAGCAGGAGTTTCGCATCGCCGGCAACGTCGTGGGGCAGGACGGCGGCGGGACGATCCTCAGGGACGGGTTCTTTGGCCTCACCAGCTACTCCACGAACCTCTTCCAACCGCGCCAGGTGGCCCTCGGCCTTGGCGCTCGGCCCGGGGCCCGGTGGCTGCTCGCCTTTGACCTGGTGTGGGCCCAGTGGTCCGAGTTCATCAACCCGGGCTCGCGGCTCCAGATGGACTTCGATCTCGGGCCCTTCACGGATCTCGTGGACATGGGCTCCCAGCCCAACCCGCCTAGCCCCAGGTACACGGACACCTTCAACCCGAGGTTCGGCGTCGAGTGGATCCCCTGGAAGGTCCCCAAGGCCGCGCTGGCCCTTCGCCTGGGATACGCCTTCGAGCCATCTCCCGCCCCGCCGCAGCGCTCGAGGAGCATGAACCTCGTGGACAACCACAAGCATCACCTGAGCGCAGGGCTGGGCATCGCCCTAACCAGGCTGATCGGCGCCCTGGACCGGCCCTTCGAGCTCGACCTCCACTTCGCCTACCTGCACATGCAGCGGCGGGCCCACCGGAAGCTGGATCCGGCGGACCCGGTGGGGGACTACGTCTCGGACGGCTTCCTGCTCTCCATGGGCATTACAATGAGGCTGAGGTTCCAGTGAGGGTTTCTCGTGCGTCCGTCGGCCTCGTGGCCACTCTCATCTTGTCGGGCGCCTGCGGCGCTGCCGCTGGCGACGGGGGTGGTGATACCGATCTTCCCACCAGGGGAGCGGGGCCCTTTGGCAAGCTGGAGCCCGATCCAGCGACCCCTGTGGAGGAGCCGGTGCTGCTCGCCGATCCCGACGGGCTCGAGCACTGGCGCGCTCCGGTCATCCTGGCCGAGGGGGAGGGGGCCTACGTGGTGGTCTTCGCGGCCGCCGGCTTAGGGGGCACGGTTATTAGGCGGGCCGAGGGGGTGAGCCTGACCCACGGACCCACCGACGTGCGTCCTCTGCTCGAGCCGGAGGAGTCATGGGAGGCCACGAGAATGGACCATCCGAGCCTGGTCTTTCCGGGCGCGGGGGAGTCGGTGGGGCTCTTCTACGAGGCCGGGGCAGGCGCGATCGGCTACGCCGAGTCTGGCGACGGGCTCTCCTTCGAGCGCTTCCCGGCAAACCCCGTGCTCGTGGGTGACGAGCTCGAGGAGGGGAGGCGTCTGGGCGAGCCCGCCGCTGTCTGGCACCAAGGGGATCTCTGGCTCTACTACTCGGCCCTGGATATGGGAGCCATCTTCGTTGCCCGGTTCCCAGGAGGGGATCTCGCCAACCCTGAGCGCCTGGACGCAGACGCGCGAACCCCCGGGCGGAACCCAGTGCTGGGGCCGAATCCCTTTGCCGAGCAGTTCGACGAGAGCGGTGTCGGGGCGCCCTTCGTTCGCATCACCTCCAAGGCCGGGAGGCCGGTCTTCGACCTCTGGTACGGAGGTTGGGGCTCGGACGGTCGGCCCACCGTGGGTTTCGCCGGATCCCTGGATGGGCTCGTCTTCAAGCGGTTCGACGAGAATCCGGTGCTGCCCGCGGGAGGAGTCACTGAGACCGATCCCGCTGTTATTACGAGAGATATTGGTGCGCTCATGCTTTTCACCCAGCGCCCCGAATCGGGCCCGGAGGTCATCGGGGCGGCCCTCCACTGATATCGGGCGAGGGGGCTGGCCCACAGTTTTTCTTAGATCGGTTTTTGGGGATGTGTTAGAGATGATGGACCTTTTGGGGCACGACATGGGTGACCAGCGGACATGAGGACCAGAGCGTTCCGAGTGCATTGGCCCACGGCTCGGCTCGGCCTCGCGGTCGCCGCGGCGCTGGGCGCCGTCTGGCTCATCCTGCCCGCCCGCGCCCCAGCGGCCGAGGGCGTGGAGTCAGACGCGCTGCGTTGCATGAACGAGGCCTTATGCCGGACCGAGCCCAGGATGCTCGAGCGATGCACTGAGATCCTGAGAGCGGGCGTTCACCGGGATCTGCTCGGGCGTCGGCTGCCCGGAGTGCTGGCGGTCGCAGAGGCCCTCTCTCGAACGACTCCAGACTGCGAGCCTTCCAAGGGGGATCCCTACCACAGGGGCCTCTGCGCCCTTTGGAGGCAGCGGCCCGGGGACGCGCTCCTGCACTGGGCCGAGCTCCCCAAGGAGAGAGGCGGCCTCGCCTTCCGTGAGGTGGCCGCTGGCCTGCTCCGCCTGAGGCGCCACGGTGGTTGCTGTGGGAGGGTGGCGCCATGAAAGTGAAGTTCTGGGGCGTGCGCGGCTCCATTCCAGTGCCCGGGCCCGATACGATCCGCTACGGGGGAAATACCTCCTGCGTCGAGGTGGTGCCAGGCGACGGGACGACTCTGATCATCGACGCTGGCACCGGGATCCGGAAGCTGGGCAAGCAGCTAATGAGGGGGGCGTCGGGACGAGGCGAAGGGGACATCCACCTCCTCATCAGCCACACCCACTGGGATCACATCCAGGGGCTCCCGTTCTTCGCGCCGCTCTACAGGTCTGGCAACCGTATCACGCTGTACGCGCGGGAGCAGGACGACAAGCACCTCGACATGGTGCTCAGGAGCGCCACCGAGGACCCATACTTCCCGGTGCCCTTCGACGCAGCGCAGGCGACGGTCTCCTTCCGGGAGCTCAGGGAGGGAGACTCCTTCGGCGTAGGCGCCTGCCAGGTCCGGTGCGCGCGCCTCAACCACCCCTGGATCGCCCTCGGCTACCGAATCCAGGACGGCGATCGCGCGGTGGCATACGTCAGCGACACGGCGCCCTTTGTCGACCTCATCCTGGAGCGCGACTTCATCGCCGCGCCGCCGCGTCCCGGGGAGTCCCCTTCGGAGGAGGATCAGGCCAAGCTGGCCAAGATGGAGATCGATCTCGTGGAGCTCTGCAGGGGCTGCCAGTTCGTTGTGTTCGACACGATGTTTTCCCTGGCGGAGTATAGGCAGCGCCCCCATTGGGGCCACTCCGCGCCAGAGCACGCGGTGGAGATCCTGCGCCGGGCTGGGGTCGGGCGGCTCGCCTTGTACCATCACGGGCCCACGCGGACGGACGCGCAGATGGACGAGGTCGTGGCCGAGGCGAGGCGCAACGCGCCGGACATGGAGATAGTAGGAGCCGCGGAGCTGACGGAGTTCGAGGTATGAGCCTCGGGGAAGCCACCCGGGGCCCAGGGAAGCGCTGAGGCAGACGGCCCATGCAGATCACCTTCTGGGGAGTCAGAGGTTCGATTCCGGCGCCAGGTCCAGAGACCGTGGGCTATGGCGGCAATACTATTTGCCTCGAGATCCTCACCGAGGCGGGCAAGCGCGTGATCCTGGACGCTGGCAGCGGGCTGTCGGTGCTGGGCTCGCGTCTCCTGGCCGAGGCCTTCGGCAAGGGGCAGGGCGAGGCCGCCATCGTGCTCTCCCACGCCCACATGGACCACATCCAGGGCTTCCCCTTCTTCGCCCCGATCTACATCCCGGGCAACCGCTTCACGATCTACGGAGGCGAGCAATCTCCGGGGCGGCTCGAGCGGATCTTCGAGGGGCAGATGGACCCCAACTTCTCGCCCATCCACAGCCTGAAGAACCTCGGAGCAAATATCGAGTTCCACGCCCTGAGAGGCAAGGGCCCCGTCAAGATCGAGGGGCTCGACGTGAGCTGGCGCAAGAACCCCCACGGGTCCACCTCCGCCCTGGCCTTTCGGATCGAGGAGGAGGGCAGGACGCTGGTGTACGCCTCGGACGCTGGCTACGGCCGCGCCGGGGTGCCCGAGGACGCGGTCGCCTTCTACCGGGGCGCGAAGCTGCTAGTACATGACTGCACCTACTTCCCGGAGGATTACGAGATGAGGGTCAACCGCGGGTTCTCGTCGATCGAGCACGCCGCGGACGCGGCTGTCCGGGCCCAGGTGAAGGCCCTCGCCATGATTCACTACGACCAGGACTACAGCGACGAGGACGTGGACCGGCTAGCCATCGCCCTGCGGCGCATGCTCGACGAGCGGGGAGGCGTTGGGATCCAGCTCATCTCGTCGCGAGAGGGGCAGACCCTCCGGATCTAGCGGCTACCACCGGACCGTTTGGGGGCGGCTACCCGAGCCGGCGCAAGAACTGCATCTTCAGCAGCTTGATCAGGTGGGACAGGGTATCGGCGTCGGATATGGGGGACTTGTCCAGCACGGTCTGGATCTGCCCGTGGTTGTGCACGAGCTGGAGCACGTCCAGCTCCGCGGGCGAGAGGCTGCGGAGCGGCGCCGAGAGGGGGTTCTGGAGGGCGTACATCTCGTCCAGATCGGGCGCCTCGTGCTTGATCCGGTTGTACTCGTCCAGCAGCCGCATGCCCTCCATGAGGATCGCCTCGGTGGGCTCCTTGATCTCCTCCAGGAAGGACTTGTCATCGGGGGGCTGAAGCTCGAAGGCGCCGCTCTCCCAGGTGAGGACGCGGTGGATGGCCTTTTGGGGCTTGAGCTCGAAGTCGTCGTCGATTGAGCAGAAGTAGAGCTGCCCGGTCCGCATGTAGATCTTGGCGAAGCCGCGCTGGCTTCGTATGGCCAGGACTCCGGACTTGCGGCTGGAGGAGAGGAGCTGGAGCAGGTCGGGCAGGGGGATCTCCTCGATGGTGCCAGACATAGGCCGGCCAGAGGCGGTGGGGTGGCGTGTCTGCTGCCTGAAGCTCTGGGAGCGAGAGCGCTCTGAGAACTTCCGCGCCGTGGCCTCGTCCACCTTCACGAGCTTGATGATGGAGGTCCCGATGAGGACGCGATCTCCGTCCTTTAGCTTGCTGAACTTGACGCGCTCGCCATTGACGAAGGTGCCGTTGGTGCTGCCGAGGTCCTCGATGGTCAGCTCGCCCCCAGTGGAGGTGATCTTGGAGTGCTTGCGGGAGACCATGTCCTCCACGAGCACCATGTCCAAGTCGCTCGAGCGGCCGATGATGATCTCGCGATCATCGTGGATCGGAAACTCGCCCCCCTGGTACTTGCCCGAAATGAACCTCAGCGCGTAGCGGATCATGTTCGTCCTTCGAGCTGGATTGCGAAGATCCGGCTGCCTGCCCAGCAGCGCATTTCAATCACCCTATCCGGGCCGGCTCAAGGCGTCAAGGCGTCCCTGCGGCCGGGTCCAACTCGGCAAGGGACGCTCCCGGGCCTCCGGCTAGAACTCGGTCACTGCCTGGACGACGAACATGTGCATGGAGCGCTTGGCCGGGCCGAGGATGAGCTGGTTGGTCAGCGGATCCCGCTCGAACTCCATGTCGATCCACTGGGGCCTCGAGAAGCGGCCGTCGTTCCCCGTCAGGCCAGCCAGGGCCGAGTAGCCATTCCCCATGTACTCGTAGATGTAGTTGATCTTCAGGTGAGAGTGGATCTTGTTGAAGTAGATCTGGGCGCCCGCGGTGAGCCTCATGGCCCAGTCGTTCACGATGCTGTCGTCCTTGTGCTGCGTTGTCAGGTACTCGAAGCGGGCCATGGGCTCGATGTACTTGCCGATGAGGGCGCCGACGTGGAGCCAGAAGCCGCCCGAGAAGAAGTCTAAGGCCTCGGCGCCGGTCGCGGCCCGGGGGACGTACTTGCGGAAGTAGCCCTCGGCCAGCACGTGGGGCCGGACCATCCCGAAGGCCTTCTGCCACTCCGCGAAGACACCGCCCTTAACGTCCGTGTCGTACTTCTTGCGCAGGAACTCCTCGGCGATGCAGGTGGCCCCGTCCGGGCCCCCGGCGTCGGAGCGACAGGAGGGGAAGCCGAGAAGCGCGTAGGCGCCTACCCAGAGGCCCTCGAGGGCGCCCTTGCCGAGGAAGTCCACGCGAAGGAGGAAGTCCTTCATGTCGTTGGTGTCGGTCACTGAGTTGGTCTCGCCGTTGAAGATCCCCAGGTAGGCGTTCAGTGTCCCAGCGGCGCCGATGGGGAGGGCGTACTGGATCTGGACTCCGAGGTCTCTCCAGGTGGCGTAGCCTCCCTCGGACAGGAAGATCGGGTACTCGGTGGTCTCCAGGCGGCTGATCAGCCTGGACATGATCAGCGAGTAGGAGGACAGGAAGCGACCGAAGGTGATGGAGAGGCCCTTCACCCAGGGGAGGTGATAAGTGAACTTCACGTCCAAGAGGAAGGGGGAAGCCGCGGCGTCACCCTGAAACATGTACTCCAGGTTCTTGGTCAGGAAGTGGCCGCTCAGGATGAAGCGGATGCGATCGACCTGGAACGCGAGGTTTTGCTCCGCGCCGCCCGGGGTCGATCCCCTGTAGGTCTGCCAGCCGCTCGCCGAGCCGCGTAGCGGCGCGTTCATCCTCGCCTGGAGCAGCGTGAGCAGCTTGGCGCTTCCAAAGGAGGTCTGGATCCAGGGCAGCAGGCCCTGGGGCTCCTTGGCGCCCGGGGAGAGCTCCGCGCCGCCGCCTGCCTTGTGGATCTTCACGGGTGGATCTTCGCGCCGGGGGGGAGGTGGAGGCGGATCGGCTCGCCGGGGCTCGGGCTCCACGGCCCTCCTGGGCTCCTCCACCGGGCGCGGATCGGTCCGGGGCGGGGGCGCGGGATCGGGCTGCGCGCCAGGCTGAGCACCTGGCTGTGCGCCGGGCTGTGCACCTGGCTGTGCGCCGGGCTGCGGCCCTGGCTGTACGCCAGGCTGCACACCGGGCTGCACAGCCTGAGCGACTAGCAGGCCAGGTTTCGAAGCCTTGCGAGAACTCTCCTGGGGCGCTGGCGTGGCCATGACGATGCTGCTCAGGCCAAGAGCAGCGGTGGCAATCAATGCGAGGCGCAGCGGGATTGGGTGGCGGCTGTGCATGCTGGATCCTCCTGGGAGTTCCTCGGGCCATGGGCCACTGAGGGAGTGACAGGTCCGAGCCCGAGCCTCGGCCTGGTACAATGTTTGCGGCGGAAGCTACCACTTCCAGGATTGGATGACAAGAATCCGTATCGCTCGTATAGGGAGCCTCACTTTTCGGTCAACCTTGCGAGATCAAACCAGTTGAAGGTGATCTCCGGGTTCAGAAGGGGGCGCCTGGCGAGGCCTATGGAGCGCGGGACCTGGAGGACCAGGAAGGGGGCGTCCTTGGCAATGGTCTGAAGGAGGCGGCGTTCCCTGGCCAGGCGGCGGGTCGGGGAGACATCGTCCAGGATCTTCCCGAGCCTGGTCTCGAGGTCTTTGCTCTGGTAGCCAAAGTGGTTACCGCCCGGCGACAAGATGTCGCTCAGGTCCGACCATGGCCCGAGGAGCGGCGTGGACATCAGCAACGCCTGGAAGCTCTGCTTGCGCAGGTCTCTCACGAGCTCGCCCCAGATCCGCTTCTCTATCACGAGGGTGACACCCGCGCGGCCCAGGTCGTCTCTCAGCGCACGGAGGCCCCGGTTGATCCCCTCGGATCTCTGGGCGGTGCGCACCCGCAGGGTGAAGGGCTGTCCGTCCTTGTGCCAGCGGCCGCCCTTCATGATGAAGCCAGCCTCCCGGAGTAGAATCGCCGCCCCGGCTGGGTCGTGCCCGAGCTGGGTTCCCTGGGCGGCGCGCCACTGAGGGCCGTAGGGCCAGACCGGGCCATCCAGGAGCTTCGGGCGTGGGCCGGGGAGCCCGCTGACGAGCTTCTTGCGGTCGATGAGCTTGGCCAGGGCGCGTCGCACCCTGGGGTCCTTGAGAGGGGCCTGGCGGCAGTTGAAGGCGAGCAGGCTATAGCCCGCTGGCTCCAACATGATGGGGTGGGCGGCCTTGCCCAGACGCGCGCCCAGGAGCGAGTAGGACCTGGCGTCCAGATCCAGCACCAAGTCCAGGGCTCCGTTTCGCATGCGCTCGACCACGCCTTCGAGGGAGGTGAGGACCAGGAACTCCACGAGCCGGTGTGACGCAGGCCTCCCCCAGTATCCATCCCACCTGCCTAGCACCAGCTTCTCTCCTGGCCACCACTGTACGAAGCGGAACGGGCCCGTGCCCACCACCTGGTCCTCTGCGGCCGGCGGGCCGGTGGCGGGCTGCGATTCGGTCGGATCCGCAGCCTTCTTGGGCGCCTGGCGGATGGGGATCGCCGCCAGGAGCTCCAGCACGGGTCCAAGGGGCTTCGTGAAGCGGAGCTCCACCTCGTTGTCCGTCGCGTAGCTCACCCGATCCAGCCTGGACATCAGCCGCATGGCCACTGGATGCTCCCTCTCCCCGGGGGCCGAGCGGAGGATCTCCAGGCTGTGCTTGACGTCGGCGGCGCAAAATGGTCGCCCATCGTGCCACCGCACGTCCTTTCTGAGGCCGATCCGGACGAGACGCCCCTCCTCGCCTCGTGACCAGGAGGTTCCCAGGACTCCCACGAAGTCCTCCCGCTTGGCGTCCCAGCGGACCAGCGGCTCGTAGATCGAGCCCATGAGGATCCTGTCGCACCAGGTGTGCCCCTGCATCAGACAGGGCAGGGGGGGGAGATCGGCGGGCAGGCGAATTCGAAGGGTGCCCTGTGCCGCCGGAGCGGCGGGCCTGCGCGGCGACGTGGTGCGGGTCGGACAGCCTGCCGAGCCCAGGGCCGCGATCAGGGCCAGGGCCGGGAGAGCAGCGCGGGCTTGGTGGGTATGCGGCATATAAGGAGGCCTGATCATGCGCAATGCCTACCAGGACTGCATCCTGGTGAGCACCTGATACTCGGGCCGGATATCGACCGGAACGTCCGTGAGCCGCTTCAGGGCCTCGGTCATCTCTGGGCTCATCTCGCCGTACCTGGCGATGAAGGCCTTGGCCTTGGCGTAGTCTCCTCGGGCCTCGAGCTCGAGGAGATCCCTGGCCAGATCCCCGACCGCGCCGGCGATCTTGGCGAAGTCCACTCGGTAGAGCCCTGTCCGCTGGTCAAAGGCGATGCCGCCCTTCTCCCTCAGGTAGTTGAAGGAGATGAGGTTGGCTCTGCCGTGGGCCTCGGAGGCTCCGAAGCGCACTGAGCGGAAGAAGCCTGCCAGGTACGAGGCATACACTTGTCGAGAGAGGGCCGCGGGCAGGGCGCCTTTCTGGATGAGAAGAGGCGCGGTGTAGAGCCCGACGATGTCGGCCTTGGCCTCCTCGATGGTCGAGTAGAGCTCCTTGAGGGCCTTGTTGACGTCGGTTTGAACGGGCTTTCCGTCCTGAAGGACGGTGATGAGCCCAGGGCCGAGCCCGTGGGCCGACTCGTGGGTCAAGGTGTTGGTGAAGAAGGCGTCGAAGGTCACGAGGGGGAGCTGCTCCGGCGCGATCATTTTCCTCGCTATCGGCAGCAGGATCTTTTCGAACTTGGCCTCCGCGACGTTCTTGAGCAGCACCAGCTTGTAGCCCTTCTGCTTGCGGACCTCCTCGTCGTTGGGCAGGTTGAAGGCCAGGGTCTGCACTCCGGCCCGGGTGTCCCCCGCGGTGAAGAGCTGTACGACCACCGATATGGGCACCTGTTTTCCACGCTGGTGCTTCTTGTCCTCGTCCTTCATGGGCAGGGACGCCTGCAAGAAGGGGATGTGAGGCGCGATCTTGGCCAGGCGCTCGGAGTACTTCGGATCGCGCAGGGTGATGAAGGCCTCGAAGGCCGCCTTGTAGCCGAAGAGGGAGTCCTCATAGACCTCGTAGGGGCCGATGACCGCCTCCACCGCCCCGTCCCCCAGGTCCATCCAAGCCATGTCGGACTCGCGGTACTCGTTGGTCTCGAAGGCCTTGGCCCGGCTGCGGAGATACTTCTGGAGCCGCGGGTCCTTCGAAAGGTCCGCCGCCTCGAGGAGGAGCTTCCCGGCCGCCCCGAGCTTCTCCTTGTAGAAGACGCTGTAGGGGATGGCCTCGAGGGTCCGGTCCGGCTTTCGGCGGATCACCGAGAAGTAGCCGGTGAAGGCCTCCTTGTCCTTCGGGTTCTTCTTCAGGTGCTCTGCGAGCTCTTCCTTGGTCATGTCCTCTGGATAGAACCCGGCGCCGGGCGGGCGCTTGATGTCTCCAACGAAGGGCGCGTGGTGCTCCCGGCGATCCCAGGGGCCGTACATGATGTCGTAGTAGGCGAGGGCCTCGGCGAGCCTGGCGTCGCCCCTGGCGGCCTCGGCGAGCTTGGCGCGGTGCTCGGGGTTCTTCTCCCAGGCCTGCACGAAGAAGAGCTCGTCCATGATCTTGGCCGCGGCGATGAGCTTGGCGAGCACGGGCTTGAGCTCGGGCGTGACCAGCGCCTCGTCGTAGTCGATCTTGGTTGGGGCAAAGGCCCTTAGCCGGTCCTTGATGTCGGGCACTACCTTCATGGTCTCCGTCCTTGCTTTTGGTGTGGGCGCCGGCGGGCGCGCGTCCGTCTCCATGGGCGCCGGCCTGGCGGGGCCCTCGGGAGCGCGGGCCGCGGGATCGTCCGTAGGCTTGTCCTTGCAGCCGGCCAAGCAGAAAAAGCAAGAGAAGGCCCAGAGGATGCCTCGGTTGGTCTTGAACATCAGGTACTCCTTGGGGGCGTCGCCCGGAGGCATGGTAGCGGGGCCCGCTGGGGCTGACAAGGCCGGTATTACAGGCCGGTATTACAGTCCGAGGATGACACGCCGGGATGACAGGCCGGTGCGAGCTCGGTTGTGTCCATCAGGGCCCCGGTTTGGAGCTCGGCCACGCTCTGGCTCGAGAAGCTCCCTGGCGCGCCCCGAGCGCCAAGGACTGGTAGTTACCTACGTTACGGCCAAATTTTCCCATTGTTGCCTCCTAGGGCGGTGTCGTATAAGGATTGGTAATGACTCCCAGGCGGCAGCACGCCGAGACACAGAAGCGCCAGATGGGGCAAAGCCTCTCGCTTGACGCGGGCGGCCGAGCTGGAATACGATTGGCTTTGCCGGAGGAATAGGCCATGAAGAACAGCAAATCCATTGTATTAATGATTTCTTTGCTCGCCCTGCTCCTGTCCTGGGGTTGCGCCTCGACCACCCCCGAGGACAACAACAACCAGAACCTGAACCAGAACAACAACTGGGTGCCGCCCGACGGAGGTGGGACTGGCTGCGAGGCCACCTGCACCGA
>JAVEWA010000634.1:0-4032 GCA_034004785.1 Polyangia bacterium | reverse complement strand
ACCAAGGTTTGAGCTGCTGGAGTTTCATGTTTGATTCCAGATTGTTTAGCGGCCCGAGGCCCTCTGGCCCGCAGCACTGCCGGCCCCTGACACCCTGCTGGAGGCCCAGTCGGGCTGGGTGAGGCCTGCAGGTAATCACATCCTTAGTCGCTCTAATATGAGTCACTGCTTGAAGTCAACAGACTTCACACGGATCATGTAACCCCCTCCCAGGCACTGGGGCAACGGCAAACCGCCCGAGGACTGCCTCTGTGCTTCGAAGCGCACGGGGTTGTCCAAGCGGGTCATCCGAGCTAGAAGATGGCAACTCAAGGAGAACGACCCGAGCCATGCAAAGCCCCTTCAAGACGATAATAGAGCCCTTTCGCATCAAGATGGTGGAGCCAATCAAGCTGCTCAGCAGGGAGAAGCGCCAGGAGCTGCTGGAGGCGGCTGCCTGGAACGTGTTCCTGATCAAGGCCGAGAACATCCTCATCGATCTCCTCACGGACAGCGGCACGGGCGCCATGTCCGCGGCCCAGTGGGGCAGGATGATGGAGGGAGACGAGTCCTATGCCGGCTGCCGTTCCTTCTTCGACTTCGAGGAGGCTGTCAGGGATCTCACGGGGCTCAAGCACATCTTCCCCACCCACCAGGGCAGGGCCGCTGAGCGGATCCTCTTCTCGATAGTGGGAGGGCCCGGCGTCGTGGTCCCAAACAACACGCACTTCGACACCACGCGGGCAAACGTGGAGTTCACGGGCGCCCAAGCCATGGATCTCGTGATCCAGGAGGCCAAGGATCCAGCGATCGAGCACCCCTTCAAGGGGAACATGGATCTCGACAGGCTCGAGCAGGTGCTCACCGATCACAAGCAGATCCCGCTTTGCATGCTGACCATCACCAACAACTCCGGTGGAGGCCAGCCCGTCTCCATGGCCAACATCCGCGCGGTGAGCGAGCTCTGCCACCGCCACGGCGTACCGCTCTTTTTCGACGCGTGCCGCTTCGCCGAGAACGCCTACTTCATCAAGACGAGGGAGGAGGGCTACGCCGAACGATCCGTCAAGGAAATCGTCCGCGAGATGTTCTCTCACGTCGATGGCGCAACCATGAGCGCCAAGAAGGACGGCCTCGTTAACATCGGCGGCTTTCTCGCCGTGAACGACGATAGGCTGGCCGCCAAGATCCAGAACATGGAGATCCTGACGGAGGGCTACCCCACCTACGGCGGACTGGCTGGCCGGGACCTGGCCGCCCTGGCCCAAGGCCTGAAGGAGGTCGTGGACGAGGACTACCTGCGGTATCGGATTCGCTCGAACCAGTACCTCGGCGAGGCCTTGATTCGCGCCGGCATCCCCGTGATGAGGCCCATTGGCGGACACGCCGTGTACATAGATGCAAAGACCCTCCTGCCGCACATCCCCCCCCACCGCTTCCCCGCCGTGGCCCTCACCGGCGCCCTCTACCTGGAGGGAGGCGTCAGGAGCGTCGAGATCGGGAGCCTGATGTTCGGAAAGAAGGATCCGGCGGGAGGCCCCGAGCTGCCAGCCCCGCTGGAGCTGGTGCGCCTCGCAATGCCCCGGAGGGTCTATACTCAAAGCCACGTCGATTACCTCATCGAGGTGATCCTGCACACCGCCGCGCACCGTGAGTCCATCCGGGGGCTTGAGCTCATAGATGAGGCGCCCTTCCTCAGGCACTTTACAGCCCGATTGCGCCCGGTGTAGCTTCACTGGACTCGGCCTCCCAGCGGGCCCGGTCTTGGGCAGGAGCAAGGGCTTGGGGATATTGGATGGACTACAGGGAAATCATAGACCGAGCGCCGCTGCCCATAATGATCACGCAGGATGGGCGGATAGCCTACGCCAACTCGGCCTTTTCGGAGGTGGTGGCCTGGGCAGGATACGAGGCGAAGACCGTGACCGGGGCCAAGCTCGACCTCCTCGTCGCCCCGGAAGAGCGTGAAGAGTCGAGGGCCAACATCGAACGCATGCTCATGGACCCGGAGCCCGTGCACCGCAACATCTCGCGCACTCTTCAAGACGCAAAGGGCAACCGGTACAACGCCCTCATCTCCGTGGCCAGGGTGAGCTGGGATGGGAGACCGGCCCTTGAGGCGTCTTTTGTGCTCCTCGGGCCGAGAGAGCCCGAGGGAGGAGACGACGCCTGGACCCAGGACGACCGTCGTCGAGGCCTGACAGCACTGACTCCCAAGGAACGCCAGGTCGCGCGGCTAGTGGCCTCAGGCTACTCCACCGACAACATCCGGGCGCACCTCGGAGTGAAGGACTCGACAGTCCGGTCGCACCTGAAGGCCATCTTCCGGAAGACCAGAACCCACAGCCGGGCCGAATTGACGCGCTTCCTCATGGGATTTAGGACCGGCTAGAGAGCAGGGCCGCGCGCGAGGTGGTTCTCGACCGGCCCCGCAGTTCCCCAGAAGGAGCGACCCGAATGGCGAACTCAGATCGCCCGCAAGGCGGTTATCCTCCCCCAGGTTACCCGCCACAGGGTTACCCGCCCCAAGGTTACCCGCCACAGGGTTACCCGCCCCAAGGTTACCCGCCACAGGGCTACCCGCAACAGGGCTACCCGCCACAGGGCTACCCAGGAGGATACCCATACGGCGCGCCCAGGCGATCGGCCATCCCCAAGGTAATTGGGATCCTGATGATCATCTTCTCGAGCCTGGGGATCCTCTTGGCGCTCGTGGGCCTGGCCACCGGAGGCGGATTCGGCATGCCCAGCGGGACCGGGTTCGAGAGCCGCATGAGGGAGGAGCTGACTTCCTACACCCAGGTCACCAACGGCATCGCGCTCCCCATCGCCATTCTCCAGCTTCTCGCCGGTATCTGGGCCGTTGGCTACAGGCGAAGGGCGCCGCTACTTGCCACCACCTATTCAGTCGTGACAATGCTCAACCAGATCCTCTCGGCCTTCCTGCTTTTCTCCTGGTATCTGCCAGCGCTCGAGCAGGCTCTCCCCGCCAGGTTCTACGAGCAGATGCAGGCGGCCATGATCGTGGGCTTCATCTTCGGGCTGCTCATCGGCCTGACGTGGCCGATCTTGGTCCTGGTGCTGATGAATCGTCCTAGTGCAAAGAGCGCCTGCGAGGCTTGAGCCCGGAGAGAGTGCCTGGATGAAGATCCTTGTTACAGGGGCTGCAGGCCTCCTTGGCGGCGCCGTGGCATCGGCCATGCAGGCGGCCGGCCATCAAGTGACCGCCCTCGACCGGGCCAAGACCTCCTTACACTCAGCCCCTGGGCGAGCGCAAGGGATGACCCTGCTCCAGGGAGACATCCTCGATCAAGAGACCCTCGCGCGAGCAGTTCGGGATCAGGACGCCGTGTTCCATGGGGCGGCAATCCTCGCGCCGGCCTCCGAACGCGACCCAGCGAGGGCCCGTGCGGTGAACGTGGAGGGCACTCGCCGGCTGCTCGCCGCCACGGCAGCCGAGGCCGAGAGGCAGCGGCGGCAACGTGGTCCATGGCCTTCCATGCGTCCAGGCATCATCTATCCCTCCTCGGTGGCGCTCTGGGGCCCGGGCGATCCTGATGGAGCCCCGCGTTGTTCCGACGACCCCATCCAGCCTTCGGATCACTACACCTCCCAGAAGGCAGAGGCCGAGACAATGGTTCGCGCCTCGGGCCTTCCCTGGCTCGTCTTCAGGGTGGGGGTGGTGATGCACCCCGGGCAGATCGTCACCAATCCAGAGATCATCGCATGGATGTTCGAGGTGCGGCCCGCAAACCGCATCGAGATCCTGCACCCCGAGGACGCGGGACGCGCCGTCCTGAACGCCATCGAGGAGCCGCGAGCCTGGAATCGGATCCTGCCCCTGGGCGGCGGCCCCGCCTGCCAGGTGCGCCAGCAGGACCTGCTCGAGGCAGCCTTCCAGGCCCTCGGCCTCGGCCCCCTTCCCCCAGGGATCCAGGGCCGCGAGCCCTTCTATACCGACTGGATGGACAGCTCCGAAACGGAGCGCCTCCTGCGCTATCAGCGCTACAGCTTCGCCGACTTCAGGCGCGAGAGCGCGGCGAGATACCGCTG
>JAVEWA010000633.1:0-4034 GCA_034004785.1 Polyangia bacterium | reverse complement strand
CTGATAGCACAGCTCCGGCCCTACGGCAGGGTTTGTACGCTGGCTCAACCCCCAACTGATCGGAATCACGGACATCCCTCTTACTGGTGGTCAACTCGGGTGCTTCATCCTATCGAGTTGTGGCCCGGCACCGGGCCCATGCGCTGCGACAGCTCACCCATTGCCGGGACATATCTCAAAAGGATGCTTCATCCTATCGAGTTGTGGCCCGGCACCGGGCCCATGCGCTGCGACAGCTCACCCATTGCCGGGACATATCTCAAAAGGATGCTTCATCCTATTTAGTTGTGACCCGACACCGGGCCCGTCTGTCCTGCTCCCCAGCGCCACTGCCAATTCCGAGCGCCCGCATTGGCACGTACGCTCGCAATGCCACCTTCGAAGTGGAACTCGACTCCAGGCTCTGGCTTCAATGTCTCGGGATCTCGGAGTGCTGGGATGACGAGCTCCAGCGCCCGGCCGCTGCCGTCACCGAATTTCTGCGTGATTCCGTGGAAGAACTTCTCCAAGTGGCACCCTGGCCGGTCTGCGTCTAGGGCCTCTTGCGGTATCATCACCCAGGGGCCGCGCCTGGCGGTGCGCTCTCATGGAGGGATGGGTGTGCCCCTCAGAGGGGTCTTGAGCCCCGTTTGGCAAGCCTCGATTTCTACCTGGAAAAAGCAAACCCAGGAGGCTCCCGTCGATCTTCTAATCCTTTGTAGTGGACTCGTTCCTTTGTGTACCATGACAGAGAGGTGCTCATCATGAGACTACCCTGCTTGTTGATTGGGCTGGTGCTACTGCAAGGTTGGATGACCGCCTGCGGCGATGACGGCGAATCGAAGGGGGATGCCTCGGTGGAGGGTGATGCGACCCAAGGAGGCGACTCCTCGACCGGGCAAGACAGCGGCCCAGGCCCGGACGGCGCAGCCGCCGACGCGGCCCTCCCAGACGGAGGCCACTGGCCAGATGGAGGCGCGCCCTGCCCCGCGGCGGCACTCAGCCAGGCCCTCGGAGCCGGAGACCGGCTCTGGATCGGCGGGAGCATGTCGGACACGGCCTTTGCAGGGGCGCCCTTTGACCTGCGGTACCACTACGTGGCGGGCGCCGTGCCCTCGGGGGGACCCTGCGCCTCCTGCGCCACAGGCTGCACGGTGAACGGCCAGTCCTGCGACAACGCCAACGGCTGTGACTGGTGGGGCTGCTGGCAGTGGGATCAGGAGCCGCCGGGGCGCTTCGTGGCGAGCTTCGCCTCGAGCGCCCGGGCCGCGGGCGCCGTCCCCATGATCACCTACTACATCTGGTTTTCGGTGGCGGGCTACGTGGAGGGGGCGCCGGAGATCGCCGCGCTTCAGGACGGAGACCTGGTGGCCGATCTCCTCGCGGACTTCCGGTTCCTGTGCGAGGTCCTCGCCGAGACGCCCTCAGCGCCCGCGATAGTGCACCTAGAGCCCGACCTCTGGGGCTACGGCCACCAGGTGAACGCCGACCCGACCCAGATCCCCGTCTCCCTCTCGGCGGCGGCGGAGCCCGCCTGCGTGGGTCTCGGGGATCACTTCGCCGGCTTTGCCCGCTGCATGGTGCGGATCGCCAGGGACGCGGCGCCCGCTGTCCGTGTGGCCCTGCACGCCTCGGCCTGGGGCGCTGGCCACGACGCCCTCACCGTCACGGACCCGGGGGTGGATCTCCACGCTCACGCCCTTCAGACGGCGGCCTTCATGAGCGCCCTCGGAGCGGCGGACACAGACCTCGTGGTGGTGGAGATGAGCGACCGGGATGCGGGCTACAACGACCGCTGGTGGGACCCAAACAACCAGGTAAGGCCCCACTTCCACCAGGCCATCTCCTGGGTGGAGGACCTGGGCGGCGTCCTGGGCCTGTCCACCCTCTGGTGGCAGGTGCCATACGGCCACATGGGGCTGCCCAACGCCTGTGACCAGTACGAGGACAACCGGGTGGACTACGTGTTCGACCACCCCGCGGAGTTTGCCGCGGCGGGCTCACTCGGCGTGGCCTTCGGCGCCGGGGCAAGCTGCATGACCACGCCGGACACGGATGGAGGCCACTTCGTGGGCAGGGCCGCCGCCCACTTCCAGGGCCCTAGGCCTCCGCTCTGTGGTCCCTAGGGACAGCCTCGCTCTCCTAGGTGGTCCCGCTCGGCGCAGCGCGCGGCACTCAAGTAACGGTCTGGAGCCTGTCGGCAAAACACTTGACGAGCTCGATGATGGTGGAGGGGTCCTCCACTGCGGCCCAGATCCGCTCCTGGTCGTGGCGAACGTACTCGTGAACGAGGACGTTTCTCATGCCGAAGACGGGGACGAGGCGCTTGGCCAGATCTGCGGGGATTGCGCCGGAGCTGGGCAGCTTGTCCAGAATATCCACGTAGCGCTCTGGCGCTCCCAACCTCCCCTGTGAGGCGCCTGGAAGGAGAACTCGAGCTGGCCTAAATCACGCGCGCCGTCGCGTCGCCGGCGCCCGGGGCCAGCTCGTCCTTTCTCCCACGAAGGGCAAATACGGTCACCGGGGCGTCCCGTCCCTTGACCCGGATCTCCCCGAGAGGCTCCGTCGAGTATCTCTCCGCCACAGCGGCCTGGGTGGAGCCGGACAGGAGGATGGAGCGCTTCATCTCCTTTGTTGCAGACTCGATTCTGGAGGCGAGGTTCACCGTGTCCCCGATGGCGGTGTACTCGAGGCGCTTTGACGAGCCGATGTTGCCCACGATGGCCGGGCCCGTGTGGATCCCCACGCCGATCTCGATCTCGGGCAGGCCCTCCCGCCTCCACCGATCGCGGAGGTCCGCCAGCTCTGCCTGCATCTCGAGGGCGGCCTCGGCCGCGTGAACGGCGTGGTCGGGATCCTCGAGGGGGCAGCCGAAGAGCACCATGAGCCCGTCGCCGATGAACTTGTCGAGGGTCCCCTGGTTCCTGAAGACCACCTCGATCATGCGCTCGAAGTACTCGTTCAAGAGAACCACCACCTGCTCGGGCCGCAGCCGCTCCGACAGGGAGGTGAAGTTGCGGATGTCCGAGAAGAGGATCGTCACCTCCCGGCGCTCCCCGTGCACGTCCGGCTGCACTCCCCGCGCGAGCAAGGAGTCCACCACGTCCTTGGAGACGTAGCGGGCAAAGCCGGTCTTGAGCATCTCCCGCTCCCTGAGCCCCTTGGTCATGGCCTCCACGTCCCTGCCGATCTGCCCGAACTCGTCCTTGCCCCGAAGCGGCACCTCCACCTCGAGCTGCCCCTTGCCGATGGCAGTCAGGCAGCCGCTGAGGGTGTCGAGGGGCCTGCTCACCCTGCGGGCGATCCAGATCCCCGCCACCATGGCGAGGGCTAGGGCCACGAAGATGCCCAGGAGGGCCGACAGGAGCACCCGATCCAGCTTCTTGACCACCTCGCTCGCCTTCACGTCCACCCCGAGGGCGGCCACCGGGCGGCCCTCGGAGTCCTTGATGGGCGCCACGGCGCTCAGCCACTTGCCCCACTTGTCCTCGGTGAACTCCCTGTCCACCTCGAGCCTGGACACCGAGGGCCGCTCGGCCTGGTTCTTCATGGTGTAGACGTCCCCAACGTGGGACTTGTCCTCCCCTCCCTCCTCGGCGTCGATGCCGAAGACGTAGCGCGCCGGGTTTGTCGGATCGATTCGCAGGGTGTAGATGAACTTCACGAAGACGTCGGCGCGCCGGTTGGCGTCCCTGGCCCGTCGGAGGCGCTCCTCCAGGCGGGCGTAGGCTGGCGAGCTCTCGTCCGACCGGACGCGAACCCGCTCGTGCTCGTCGCCATCCACGAAGGCCGCGGTAGTCGCGGCGATGGACAGGACCTTGCTCCTGATCTCGTCGTAGAGCAGAGGTCTGCACTGGGCATAGACGAGCCAGATGGACGCGGCGTTCGTGAGCACTGTGGTGCCCACCAGGAGCAGGAGCACCTTGGTTCGAAATCTCATGGAGCCTCCTTGCCCGTCTCGGGCCTGGCCCTGTCTCCGGGAGCACTGCCGCTGCCCGGGCGATGGCAGTATAGCCTCCTGAACAGGTGAGGCGAAACCCTGGCGCTATGCACTC
>JAVEWA010000041.1:0-19339 GCA_034004785.1 Polyangia bacterium | reverse complement strand
GTTGCAGCTCCCGTCGAAGAAGCCGGCGTTGATGGCCGCCACTGCTCCCACCCGGTCGCCCATGCTCGCGGTCGTCTCGCAGCCATTGCCATCCACGGGCAGGAAGGAGACGTCCGGATCCGCCGGATCCACCACGAGCATGTTCACGGTCTGGAAGTAGCCGAACAGGTCTGGGTAGAGCTTCTGGCGCCAGGTGACTCCTCTTGCCACCGGGCGGTCGCGCCAGGTGTCATAGGCGATGAAGTCCACCCGCAGCACGTAGGGGCCGGGAAGGGGGGTGCCGCCGCTCACATAGGTATCGACGATGACGAAGTAGTCCCCCGCAGGGAGCTGGTCCACCTCGATCGCCAGGTTCGACCGGGCCACGCAGTCCACCGCGACTCCGTCGGTAACGGTGTCCGAGGAGATAAGGTGGACGTCGATGTCGGTGACGTTTGCCACGTCGCCCTCGACCCAGGCCACCAGGCGTCCGTTTTCGGGCGTGGTGAGGGCATAGACGACCTCGGGCCCGCCCTCGTCAGTGGTGGCGGAGCAGGCGTAGGCGTCGATCTGCGCTGGCCGCCCGGTGGTGTCGTCGGCGATGGCGTATGGGAAAGCGTCTATGCGAACCGGATCCGCGAGGGTGCCAGCTCCCGGGGCGGCTCCCGAGGGAGCGGAGGCGCCGACCAGGAAGAGCGCCACGAAGAATCCAGTGCGTAGCGAGAGCGAAGACACCGGATCACCCATCGAGGTCGAAGACCAGCAATCGGGTGTCCAGCAGCGTAGCCCCCCTCGCGCCATCCGGGGAGACCGCCAGCGCCCTCGGGGCGGGGTAGAGCTCTGCTTGGCGGAGTATCGCGCCATCCAGACTGCGGAGCAGCGCGGCCTCCTCGGTGGCGTCGAAGATGACGGTTTGCGATCCTCGGCTCGCCGGTCGGGCTCCAATGCTTCCAAGGGTGAAGCTGCCCCGGGGCTGCAGCCCCGGATCCAGCACGAGGGCAGCGCCAGAGGCCCCGACTGCGAGGTAGCAGTCCCCCGCTGGGCGCAGATCCGCCAGCTCCAAGCCGAGGTGAGCCTCGCGCAGCACGGAAAGTCCCTCGTCGAGCTGGATCACCCTGCCCATGCCATGGAAGACCAGAGGGCCGAGGGGTGTTGCCCTGATTGCGAGGGTGCGGCCGAAGCGATCCCAGAAGCCGGCGTCCGTCCTCGGCGCGCCGGCCCCCTCCAGGGCTTCGCCGTCCCCGACCAGATCGGGCTGGGCCAGCACAGAGGCCACCAGCTCCTTCGTGGTCACCACCCGTCCCTGTTCGTCCACCTTGACCAGGCTGCCGTCGGCGCAGAGCACCACCAGGAAGTCCTCGCTCGCGCAGGGCAGCACTCCGAGCACCGCCGAGCCGACCCGCGCTGTCCAGCGCTCCTCGAGGGAGGCTGAGAGCCTGCGGAGCTGTCCAGAGGTGGAGCCAACCGCGAGATCGCCGTTCGTGCAGAAGGCGACGGCGCTGAAGGCTCGTCCTTCCACCTCGCGGAGGGCTCCGCCTGTCGTGGCCAGAGCCAGCCTGCGTCCGCTCCAGAGCGCGAGCCGCCCAGACCGGGGGTCGGGTGTCGCGTGGGCTGCGGCGAAAGGCAAGGTCACCAGGCGCCCCTTGGGCTGACCGGGTTGGCACAATAGGAGCTGCGATGGGCGGGCGAGCACCGCGATGGCGCCGTCGCCGAGCCAGCCAAGGCGGCCGAGGCCTTGGCGCACTGGCGAGCCCTCGAGCTCGAAGCTCAGGGCAGCGGACAAGGTGGGCGCCTCGGGCGGCACATCCAGGGACGCCCGCCTGGAATCTGCGGCCTGGAAGTCGAAGCGGTGGATGTCGCCAGTCACCTCTGCGGCGTAGGCAAAGCTTCCGTCGCCGGCCAGATCCACACGGAGCAGTGGCCGCTCCATCCGGCCCCTCCAGCGGACTCGGAAACGGCCGTCCATGAGGTAGATCAATCCGTCGCGCTCCTTGACCAGGATCGACGAGCCGTCCTCCGAAACGTCAACGTCCTCCACCGGGCCGGAGACCTCCAGGACGCCCAGGCTGTGCATGGTGGCGCTGAGCACGTGGATTCCGTCGGTGCCGGCTGGGGTCAGGATCAACGAGCCGTCCAGGCAGGTCACGAGCCCCTGGAGGCTGGAGCCGAGCTGGGTCTCCCTGCCCACCTTTCCGTCTTTGAGGAAGCTCACGTGCCCCTCGGGGGAGATGCACACGAGATCACCCTTGGACGAGGTGAAGCGCAGCCGCGACACCGGGTGGGCGAGCCGGGTCGAGCCAGCGGGCTTGCCGTCCTTGTCCCAGAGCGTGACCTCGGAGCCAACGCGCACCTCGTCACCCTGGATCTCATGTACAGCGCCGGACAGGGCGACGAGGCCGCCCTCGGCGGTGGCGTCGAACCCGCTTCTGAGAGCCCCGACCTGGGCTTCCCACTGCGTCGCGCCGGTACTCGAGTCCAGGCGAACCAGGCGCCCCTCCTCGAGCAGCACCACCGCGCCCGCCAGAGTGGCCCTGACGTCATGGATGCTGTGCATCCCAAAGGACCGCTCCCAGCGCAGCTGTCCACTGGCGGTGTCGAGGCTCCGCACTGCGCCGAACACGTCCGCTACAAGGAGGTAGCTGTCGTCGGGGGCCGCGTGCATGGCAACTGGAGGCACATCCAGGCGATGCCTCCAGGCAGCCTGGGCGTACAGGGGCCAATCGCCAGTCGAGGAAGTAGGGCTCATGGCTACCTCGGATGTTTCACGGAGACCAGTGAAACCTATCGCAACGGCGGAGCCATGACAACACCGGGCGACAAATGAAGCCTTGAATGGTCGCGAGTTGGGGGCCAGGCTACTTGCATTGGGTAGGATAATGTAGTATAAGGTATTCATGTGTAGGAGTCTCTGCCGTGGACGAAGCTCAGGAACAGTTGGAGGGTATCTACTGGGTTTGGGCTCTGTGAGACTCCTCGGCAGCAGAGCTTCGATCGGGCAGCTGCTGAGCCGTCCTGGGCGCTTGCCGATCCTTCGGGTGAAGTTGAGCACACCGCCAGGGGCGCTCCCGCTCGTGGGCTGGGATGGCCGCGAGCCACTTGGGCTCGTTCTCCGCCTCGCGAGGGCAGGGGGCAGGAGGCGTTGATGGGAGCGCCTCAGCCCCTCACCAGGGACCAGGCCGAGAGGTGGCTCGTACGCCTGGGCCCCGAGGGCATGCTCGCCGCCCTCTCGCCCCACCTTACGGACGAGCGCCGGGAGCGCATCGAGCAGGTGCTCGGGAACCGGCTCGGCCGGCTCACCGTGGTGGTGGAGAACCTGCACGATCCCCACAACGGCGCCGCGGCCGTGCGCAGCGCCGAGGCGGTGGGACTCCAAGATTTTCACGCAATCTGCGAGCGGGAGCCCTTTCGCATGGCTCGCGGGATCACCATGCAGTGCGAGAGGTGGATGGACCTCCACCTGCACGGCCAGAGGGAAGATGGCTACAGGCGTCTCCGAGAGCTGGGATTTGGCATTTATGTCGCAGATCCCGGGGCGGGCATGACCGTCGAGGAGCTTCCGAGCGATCGGCCGATGGCCCTCGTGTTCGGCAGCGAGCGAGATGGGCTCACCAAGGAGGCCATAAGGGAGTCGGATGGCGGCTTCGCCATCCCAATGCACGGCTTCACGGGAAACTTCAACCTCTCGGTCTCGGTGGCCTTGAGCGTACATCGCGTGGCCGAGCGGGTGAGGGCCTGGCTCGGGCGTCCAGGTGACCTCCCGTCCGAGCGGGTGGAGAGGCTGCGCGCCCTGTGGTATGGCCTGTCGGTCCGAGCTGCGGAGCAGATCCTGAGGCGATGGCAGCCCTGACACAGGCCTTGGTGTCGCCATGTCCACAACCCTCGTGGGGCCGTGCAGCTTGCAGGATGGTCCTTGTCGGCACCCAGGTTGCATGGCAGTAGCCGGGGCCCCAGGCAGGGCTCAAGGAGAGGCCGAATGACCAAGGAGGCCGAGACGAAGAGCAGGGTCACGGAGAAGGCCGCGCCCGCTCGTCGCCCGGCATCCGCTGGCGGGGGGGGGGAGGACGCTCGAAGGCGCGCGCTGCGGATAGGTCTTCGGGTTTCCAAGTGGATCGGGCTCTTTGCCCTGCTTGGTGCGCTGGCTGGGATAGGTTTCTTGGCGGCGCTATTCGCCGTCTATGGCGCGGACGCGGAGCTGCCAGATCTTCGCTCCCTCCAAAGGCTCAAGACCAAGCAGGTGACCCGGGTGCTTGCGGCGGACGGCCATACCTTGATCGGTGAGATCTACGACGAGCGGCGCTCTCTGGTGCCACTCGAGCGGCTGCCCAAGGTGCTCGTGGATGCGGTGGTGGCCGCGGAGGACGCTCGTTTCTTCGAGCATGAGGGCCTGAACCTGCTCGGCATGATGCGCGCCTTCTTCGCCAACCTGAGGGCGGGGCGCTATGCCCAGGGCGGGTCGACGATAACCCAGCAGGTAGTGAAGACCTTCCTGCTGTCTTCCGAGCGGACCCTGCGACGCAAGGTTCAGGAGGTGATCCTGGCGAGGAGGCTCGAGCAGACCCTCACCAAGGAGCAGATCCTCGAGCTGTACTTGAATCAGATCTACTTCGGACATGGACGCTACGGGGTGCAGGAGGCGTCGCGCTTCTACTTCGGCAAGGACGTGGAAAAGATAGGCCTCGCCGAGGCCTCCATCCTGGCCGGGCTCCCACAGAGCCCCGAGCGTCTCTCGCCCATCAAGCACCCGAGGCGCGCAAAGGAGCGGCAACGCTACGTGCTGCGTCAGATGGTCAAGACCAAGAAGATCTCCTCCTCTGAGGCGGAGCGTGTCTCGGGGTTGGATCTGCCTATCGGCCGGACTTCGGAGCCCGAGGGGGCACTTTGCTCCGAGTACGTGACTGCGGTGCGGCAGCGCCTGGTGGCTAGGTTCGGACAGGCAGCGCTGCCGACCCTGGGCCTGACAGTGGTCACGACCTGCGACCTGCGGCTCCAGCGCGCCGCACGCAAGGCCCTGGAAGAGGGGCTCAGGGAGCTGGACAAGCGCCAGCGCACGTTCCCGGGACGCCCCCTGTCACCGAGCGCTCGCCAGGCTCTGCTCAAGGAGCTCGCTCGAAGCCAGGGCGAGCGGCCAGTCCCGGGGCGGGTCTATCGGGGGATAGTGACCAGGATCGACGATCAGGCTGGGACCGCGATGGTGTCCCTGGGCCTCGCAGAGGGCGAGATGGACCTGCAGGGTGACAGGCGATACAACCCCAGGGGCCTGCCTCCCTCCAAGGTGGTTTCGCTCCAGAGCATGGTTCACGTCGTCGCGATGCCAGCCCCGAAGGGGCAGCCGGTTCTGCCCCTGCGGCTCGCCTCGGGCCCGCAGGGCGCCCTCGTGGTGCTCGACGTCGCCAACAGGGAGATCCGCGCCATGGTGGGCGGCTATGGTCAGCGGGTTGGGGACTTCAACCGCGCCATCGAGGCGCAGCGCCAGCCCGGGTCTGCCTTCAAGCCCATCTACTACGCGGCGGCCCTCGAGGACCGCAAGATCACTCCGGCTCTTAGGCTCCCCGACTCTCCCCACCCCTGCGAGAATTGGCTGAACATCAGAGCGCGCGGCGACAAGGCCTACCTCGGGCAGCTGGGGCTGAGGGCCGCTCTTGCCAAGTCGGTGAACTCCATCGCCTGCAGGGTGTACGAGCGGGTCGGCAACCAGCGGACAAGGGAGCTCGCCCTGAGAATGGGGATCCGTTCGTCCCTGACAGAGCACCTGAGCCTGGCTCTCGGCGCATCCGGCGTTCGACCGCTGGAGATGGCAGGGGCCTTCGCGGTCTTCGCCGGAGGAGGCAAGTACCTGGAGCCGCGCATGGTGAGGCAGATGGGCTCGCTTCCCGAGGATCGCCCCGAGGCGAGCACTGCCCTCAGCCCCGAGGCGAGCTATGTGGTGACGTCCCTGCTCACCTCGGTGGTGAGGAGCGGCACTGGTGCGAGGGCGGCGAAGGTGGGAGGTCCGGTGGCGGGAAAGACGGGGACCTCCAACCAGAACCGGGATGCTTGGTTCGTGGGGTATACTCCCGAGCTGGTGGCGGCGGTCTGGGTGGGGCACGACGACTACAGACCCCTCGGTCCAGGAGAGACGGGGGGCAGGGCGGCCGTTCCCATCTGGGTCTCCTTCGTGAAGCAGGCGCTCGGCAAGGCAGGTGGGCGCGACTTCCCCGTGCCCCCTGCCGTGGTTTTCAGGCACGTTGACCCGCAGACCGGACATGCTGTGGCAGAGGGAACCCCCGGCGCCCAGCGGGAGTGCTTCTTGCCCGGCACGGCGCCGGAGCCCGCCACATCCCCGGCGGTGGATCCCGGAGACCATGTGATGCAAGATGACGAGGAGTGAGGAGCCCCTAGAACCCATGCCTGCCCAAGTCTTCGTGGCGAGCGGAACCTCGTCCTCCCTCGAGAAGGTTCGCCTGACCGTGCTTGGCCTGGCCTGCGCGTTCCTGCTCCTTGCGGCGCCTCGGGCGCTTGGCGCTCCCGACGCGCCTCCTACGGGCTCGATCGACAGGCTCAGCGTGGACCTGGCTGGCCGGCTGGGGCCTGCCCTGGAGGGCCGCCGCGTCCCTTCCACCGTGCTGGTCCTCCAGCTGCGGCAGCCTCCAGGGGTCTTTGGCACCGGCCCACAGAAGCTCCTGGAGGTGCTGGAGCCCCTCATCAAGACCCGGCTTTCGAACCTGGGATTCAGGAAGGTGCAGGCGATCCCCTCCCACCTCGACGAGGAGAGGGCCATCGCGAGGGGGATGCGGCAGGGGGCCGACCTGGCGCTCATCGTCGAGGTTCTGGAGTCTGGAGGGCGTCTGCACCTGCGTGGTCGCCTCTACGACACCGATCTGTCGATATGGGGGCGTCTAAAGGGGGCCAGCGCTCGTCTGCTGAACCACCTGCATGTGTCTTCGGCGCTGACGGTGGAGCTGCGTTCCTACCTTCAGAGGCCAGAGCCAGCCTCGGCCATCGGCTGCGCCGGGTCGTGGCTCGAGCTCGGCCCCGTGGCTTATTGGGCGGCAGCCATGGGGGACGTTGACGGGGACGGGCGGGCCGAGCTGGTCCTCCTCGGCATGGAGAGCTTGGTCGTTCTGCGCTGGTCCACGGTCTTCGGGCGCTTCGACACCGTCGCAAGGGTGCCTCTGCCAGGGCCCTCGGCGCGGACGCGCCCCAGGTTTCCCGTGGCCTCCCTGGTGCTGTGGGATCTCGACGGGGATCGTCGGCTGGATGTCCTGGCCCGCTCCAGCGAGCGGAGCGGCGGCGTCGTGCTCTCCTTCAGGGACGGCAAGCTCGCGGAGACGAGGAGGTTGGATGGCTACCCGGTTGGGGTCGTGACCGTCGGAGGAAGGGCTCGGGTCGCCCTCGTCTTGCCGCTGGACGGGAGAGCCGAATGGAGCGGTCGGGCCGTGGCGCTCCTCCCCGCTGCCCCTCTCCGTGTTCAGCTTCCCGCAATTCTCCACGGGCTCCGCTTCTTCAAGGGGCTGGGTCCTGGCCCTGGGGGTGATGAGCTGGTGGCTTCGGTGGACAGGGAGGGGCTGCTCAAGGTGCAGCGCCTCGCGGACGGCAGGTCGCTACACCGGCAGGGCCCTGTGGGTTCGGCCTTCGCTTTGGGTGACCTGACTGGCGATGGGCGCCCGGAGGTGGTCAGCAGCACCCCTCAGACCTTCGCAACGAGCGACGCCATCTCGGTGCAGGCCTTGGGAGGGGCGCGGCCGATCTGTCAGGTAAAGGGCTTCGAAGGATCGGTGACGGCCATCGCGTTGGGCGATGTCCGCACGGATGGGCTCCCCCGCGTGGCGGCTGTCGTGTGGAACGAGCGCCTGGGGCGGAGTCACCTCTTGGTGGTGCGTTGAGCCACTGGCGAGCAATCGTTTTCCTGTGTCTCGGCCTGGGGCTCGTGTCCGGCCCACCTATAGCATCGGCCTTTCGTCCGCCCCGCTACGGCGGGGACGTGACCGCCCCGCTGCCTTCCAAGCCTCGCACCTTCGATCCGGTGGCGATGAGCAACCTGGGCGAGTGGCAGCTCGCAACCCTGCTTTTCGACGGCCTCTTCCGGCTGGCCCGCCAGGGCGCGGTCCCGGAGGCGCAGCTTGCTCGAGGGATCTCGACCATTGGAAACGCGCAGCGCAGAGTCGTGATCACCATGCGGCAGGGGCTTCAGACGCACAGGGGCGCCCCGGTCGGGGCCTCCGACGCGGTGGCTTCCCTGAGGAGGCTCATCGGGAGCTCCAGTGGATGGCTGCTCGGGACTGTCGCGGGGGTCACTGCTCTCGACGGCCACAGGCTGGAGCTGAGGCTTCACAGACCCTGTCCGGAGCTCACAGCCGTGCTTTCGGCTCCTCAGGCCTCGATCCTGCCCCGGGGACTTCCGCCGGGGCCGAGCCCGGACGGGACCGGCGCGTTCAGGCACAGCCGGGGCCGCTTGCAGGAGGGGATCCGGCTCTCCGCTCATGCCGCTCACGTTTCGGGCCGACCGTATCTGGATACCCTCACGCTCGTGCCCTACTCGCGGCGGCATGACGAGGTGTCGGCGTTCTATCTGCGAAGATCACTTCTGTCCTTTCATGGGGCTCGCCTGTTCGGGCGCGCGCCGGGCTTTGCGACTCGCGTCCTCGAGAGCCCTGCCGTAACCACGGTGGCGCTTCTTGCGGGCCAGGAGGGCGCCACAAGGGATCTTCGCGTCCGGCAGGCCATCTCCCTGGCCATAGACAAGCAGCGCCTCCGGCAGCTCGTCACGCAGGACCCCACCACGGCCGCCCACGGCCCGGTGCCGCCGGTGCTGCTCGGGAAGCGGGCGCAGGGGTTGGCCAAAGAGCCTGCTCCCTTCGATCCAGCCAGGGCGCGGGCGCTTCTCACCGAGGCCCAGTCCGCTGGCAGGGTGCCCTTCCGGAGGTCATCGGACGGAGGTCTTGCCCTGGTGCTCCTCGTGGATCGCACGAGCCACAGGGACATGGACATCGCCCGAAAGCTCATGGCCGATCTCGGAGCGGTCGGCTTGCGCGTCACCATCACCGGGCTGGAGCCAGCTGAGCTCGCGACCAGGCGGCATAGGGGCAGCTTCGAGCTGGCTCTGCACAAGTTCACCTCGCCCGTTCTCCAGTCTCGTTATCATCTCGCGGCGGCCTATGCCGCCGCCGGGCTGCCCAAGGAGGCCCTGCGGGTGGTGCGAGATCTGCGCGCCCGGGTCAACCGTCGAAACCAGGGCTTCATGGAGAAGCTCCCGCTGATTCCGCTCTATCACACGGGCGTGAGGGTGGAGCTGTCCCCGAACGTCGCCGTGCTCAAGCAGGGGCCATGGGGGCTCCTTGATTGGGCGGGCGCCCAGGTTCCGTGAGGGTGGCATGCGCCTCGGGCTCTGGCTCAAGCTGACCGCAGCCTTCGTTCTTGCCGCGCTGGTGCCGGTGGCAACCACGGCATGGATCGCCAGGCAGGTCGTGGGCAGGCGCTACGAGCGGGAGCACGCCAAGGCCCTCTCGGAGATCCATGGAGCGGTGCGGCAGGAGGTGGAGGGGGTCTCAGGCGAGCTGGCGCGCAAGGTCTCGCTTCTCGCCCAGGACAGCGATCCCAAGATCGGCAGGGTGCTCCTGGAGCTGGCTCGCGGGCGACTGCCGGCGGATCTGAGGCGGGAGCTGGATGAGGAGGGGCCGGAGCGCATGCGTCACCTGGGCTTCGACGTGCTCTTGCTGGTGGACGGGCGCGGTCGGGTGCTGTCCGCTGGGCACGCGCCAGGGCGGGTGGGCCTCAAGGATCCGCTCCCGGCCCGGCTGGTCGCGGCGCACGAGGGCGAGGCCGTGTACGTGAGGCTGCCCCTGGAGGTGAGGCAGGGAAACCAGCTTCGTCTCGAGGAGCGCCCCGTGCTGGTCGTCGGGCGGCGGGTCAAGGGCCCTGGCACCCAGGTCATCGTGGTGGGAGGGGTCCTCGTGGAGCGGGCCCTGTGGGATCGGCTCCCACGTAGGCCGGGAGTCGCCTACCTCCTGCGAGAGGGTGGTGGGAGGCTGGTGCAGGCTCCGCCCGAAGGATGGGGCCTCTGGGAGCGTACGCCCCAGCGCCGAGTGACCCTTCACGGGCTCGGGCCGGAGACCGGCGCGAAGACGCCCTCGGGCGCGGAGCTTGTGGTTGCGGTGAGCGACTCCGAGCTACGGGCCTCCCGCCAGCGGCTGGATCTCGTGATCATGGCCCTGGCGGGCAGCGCCTTCCTGTTCGTCGTGTTGGTGGTGGGGGCTCTCGTCGTGCGCAGGGTGACTGGGCGTCTCTCCAAGGTGGCGGTGGCGGCGGGGGCGGTGGCCGAGGGTGACTTGACGGTCACCTTGCCACCAGGACCGGCAGACGAGGTTGGCGATCTGGTGCGGGCGTTCAACCGGATGACGAGCGACCTGAGGGAGGCCCGCGAGAGCTTGCTCAGGGCCGAGCGGATCGCGGCCTGGCAGGACATTGCCCGCCGCATCGCCCACGAGATCAAGAACCCGCTTACGCCGATCCAGCTCTCCATCGAGACCCTGCGGCGCGCCCACCGTGCTGGTCGCAAGGATTTCGAGGAGATCCTGGAGGAGTCCACCGCCACGATCCTGGAGGAGGTGCAGCGGCTGAGGCGGATAGTCACCGAGTTTTCACAGTTCGCCCGGATGCCGAAGCCTACCCTCGGGCCCTGCGAGCTGAACGAGGTGATCCGGGCCGCGGTGACTCTCTACGAGGGCGAGTCCCTTCTGGTTAAGACGGATCTCGCCGCCGGCCTTCCGGAGGTGGACGCTGATCGCGAGCAGCTCATGCAGGTGCTGCACAACCTGCTTGCCAACGCCCGCGACGCTACGCGGGCCACCTCGTCGCCAGAGGTCCGAGTGGTGTCCTACCGCCTGACCCACGGGGTGGGCTTCACCGTGGAGGACAACGGGCACGGCTTCGACGCCACGGTGAGGGAGCAGATCTTCACGCCATATTTCACTACCAAGGCCGAGAGCGGGACGGGTTTGGGCCTCGCCATCGTGCATCGGATCGTCGTGGAGCACGGGGGCACAATCGAGGTCTCGGGGGCGCCAGGCAGGGGGGCTCGCTTTGCGGTTTCCTTGCCGCTGCGGGCTCCATCTGAGACGTGAGCGTTCCCGAGGGATCCAGGGAGCGGCCAGCACTCTACATGTTGGAAGCGGGGCTGGCCTGCGCGCTGGCGGGGGGGCTAGTCGGTCCCTTTCCCTGGGCCGATGTCGGCGAGCCGCCTGATGCCTACTCGGCGCTCGATGTGCCGGAAGGTCTCGCGCTCAGTCGGCCCGAAGGCCTCGCGCATGGAGAGGACGGGCTCCTCGACCTGGAGGCGGCGTTCCTCATGGCGCCGCTCCGGACTCAGCCTGCCGATTAGATCGCGGACGGAGTGTTCCATGGCCGAAGTTTCGGTCTCATGGGCGTCTGGGGCAACTTTCTGTGGGGGCCGGCGCCTGGCCGCGCTATCCTCTTGGCGGAGGTGAGATGATCCGAATCCACCACGACGTCGCCGAGGAGCTCCTGGAGACCATATGGGTCCTCGGCGAGCAGGGGCCGGTCTCACGTGAGAAGGCCTTGGCTGCCTGCCACGTGAGGGCCCCGAGGGGAGCTCTCCTGGCCCTCGAGGCCGAAGGGCTCGTGGAGCTGGACTTGGACTGGGTCAGCCTGACGGCGGCGGGGGAGGGGCGCGCGGCCTTCATCATCAGGCGGCAGCGCCTCGGGGAGGTGCTCGCCTTGCGGGCCATGGGCTTCAGGCACATGGAGGAGAAGCAGGCGGTCTGCGAGTTCGAGCACGTGATCACCGAGGGGGATATCGACAGGCTTTGCGCACAGCTCGGTCATCCGAGCCGGTGCCCCGATGGCGAGCCCATCCCCTCCGGCCCCTGCTGTGCCCTGGGCGAGAGCCCGAGCGGTCTGGCGGTGAGCGCCCTTTCCGACCTGCAGGCCGGGCAGCGGGGCAGGATCCTGTACGTTCGTCGTCAGGTCAGGGCTCGGGTGCGAGCCTTGATGAGCTACGGCATCCTGGGCGGAGCGAGGTTCGAGCTGAAGCTTCGCTACCCAGCCTTCGTGATCTTCGTGGAGGGGGTGGAGGTGGCCTTGGATTCCGAGGTCGCCTCGGACGTCTTCGCGCTTCTTGATCCTACCTCGGGCTGAAGGAGAAGCGGTTCCCCAAGGGGCGGATCAGTGGGAGCCAGGAGGTCGCTGCAGGCCTGCGGCCTTGGCTCGGGCGTTGATCAGCTCCGCTATGGCGGGATCCGCTTGCATGGTCAGAGTGGCGGGCGCCATGAAGCTCACGAGGAAGCTCTCCTTGGGCACGATCTGGTTCGCCACGTGGAGCCGCTGCTTGGTGCTGGCAAGGCTCCTCTCGGTCTGGGATATGCGGTTGGCCATCCACTCCCTGCGGCTCTCGGCCACGTCCGGGGGCATGTGTTTCTGGAGGGAGTCCAGGGTCTTCTGCATGCCCTTGATGTTCTCGGCGAGGGCGTAGCGCTCGCTCAGATCCTCGAACTTCAGCTTCCCCTGGCGGATGTGCAGGGTCATGTGGCCGATGTACTTGCCCTCCCTGGCGGTCTCCACGAGAAACGCCGAGCCTTGACGCTCCGGGTTGGGCATGTGCATCCCGGTGCCGGAGATGAACACGAGGTCGATGTCCGTCAGCTCCCTCGCGATCCGTCTCGCCTCGGTGTTCCCGATGGCGGCCAGCATGATCACGATCTGAGCGCCCTTGGCACGGAGCGCGGCCGCCTCTGTCTTCGCGGCGGCCATGGCATCGCCGAGCTTGAACTTGCCGTCCTTGGCTAGGCCCTGCCAGCGGGGATGGAACGCGGTGAGCCCGAAGACGCCGAAGCTAACGTTGCCAGCCTTGACCATGCGGCTCGCAGGGAAGATCCGCCTGCCGGCGCCGTCCTGGAGGTTGGCAGACAAAAGAGGGATCCGGTGCTTCTGCGCTAGCGACCGGAGGGTGGCCAGGCCGAGGGCGAGGTCAGAGCCCCCTACCGCCATGCCCTGAGCCCCGAGGCGGCCATACACCTCTGCGATGAGGTCGGCCCTGGCCGCGGCCTTCTTCATGATCTCGGGGTTGGTCTGCTGCTGAGGATTCAGCTCGCGCCCGTACACGAACAGGTTGCCCGCGTCTAGCACCAGGGCTCCCTGAAGATCCGTGGAGTTGTCCTTGATGTACTTGACTCGCTTGGCAAGACCGCCAAGCCTGTTCCCTGCTCAGCCACAGGGGTCGAGCTCGCCCTCCACGTTCGACGAATGGAAGATGGCGATCCGCTGGTCGGCCTTGGGCAGCGGAGCGGCCTCCTCGGCCATGGGGCCGGCGGGAAGGGGTGCGGGCTGCGGGGAGGCCGGGGAGACCGTCCGGAGCCCCCGGTTGTCTACGATCTGCGGGGTGTGGGCCGGCTGGCCTGGAATTGGGTCGGTGGCCCTGCTCTCGAGGAAGATCTCGGGCCCCTTGGCCGGGCGAGGGCGGTCTCGGCCTGAGCGTTTGTCCTGCTGGTCGCAGGCGAGGACGCCCAGGCAGAGGCCGAGCATCGCCAAGAGCAGCGGACTATGCTTGATTCTCATCAAAAACCTCCATGGCAAAATGCCGGAAATACTATAGCACAGCGCTAGGCATATGGCGTGACTCCACTTCTGGCCAGGCTTCTCGAGGCTCAAGGGCCGAGAAGCTCGCTGGCGAAGGGCTCGATCTCTCGCCACATCTCCGAGGTGACATCGTTCAGGGCGTGGTCCGAGTCGAGGACCACCAGGCGGGCGCCGGGGTGGGACGCCGCAAAGCTCTCAGAGCCCCCGAGAGGCACCACCTCGTCCTTCCGGCCGTGCAGGAGCAGGATCGGAAGCTCAGGGGGAATGGACGGCAGGGCGTCCGTGGCCAGGGCGTCCAGGTAGAACCCGTAGCCGAGCGCCACCGGGTGGTCGTAGGCCGGGTGCTCCATGGGGAGGGCGCCGGTCTCCCGCCAAGCAGCCAGGCCTTCGGGAGTCTGGATCCGGTCCCACACCGCGCCAAAGCACAAGGCGGGCGCCATGAGCACCAGCCCGGACACCAGCTCGGGCCTTTGGGCGGCGACGTGGAGCGCCACTCTACCTCCGAAGGAGGAGCCCATGACGAGCGCCGGGCGATCCATGGCCTCCAGGTGACCCAGGGCCAGCCTGACAGCGCGGCTGGTGGTGAGCCCGAAAAAATCCCCTTTGTTCAGATCTGGCACGACGGCCCGGTGTCCGAGAGCTTCCAGGCGAGGCAGGAAGAACTCGGCCTTGAAGGACCTGGGGCTGGAGGCGAGCCCGTGGAGATAGAGGATGCGTGGCTCGGTCACGAGCTCGACCTCGATAGACGTTCTTTCCGAGCCGTTGAGAGAAGCCAGGGCGCGGCCCTTCTACTTCCGGGCGCCCTTGCGGGCCTTGGGAGCGCTGGGACGAGCCGGGCGCTTGCCGCCCCCGCTCGCGGGCAGCTTCGCCGCGGCGCGGAGCTCCTCCACACGGGGCGTGGCCTCCCAGGTGAAGCTCGACTCCCGCCTCCCGAAGTGGCCGTAGGAGGCGGTGGCCCGGTACCTGGGCTTCAGGAGATCCAGCTCCTCGATGATGGCGGCGGGCCGGGCGTCGAAGATGCTCTCGAGCAGCTTCGCCAGGCGGGCGTCATCGATGACCCCGGTGCCGAAGGTCTCCACGAGGAGCGAGACCGGGCGGGCGACGCCTATGGCATAGGCCAGCTGCACCTCGCAGCGCTCCGCGAGGCCCGCTGCGACCACGTGCTTTGCCATGTAGCGCGCGAAGTAGGACGCCGACCGGTCCACCTTGGTGGGGTCCTTGCCGGAGAAGGCGCCGCCGCCGTGCCTCGCCCAGCCGCCGTAGGTGTCCACGATGATTTTCCGGCCGGTGAGCCCCGAGTCCCCGAGGGGGCCGCCGGTCACGAAGCGGCCCGTCGGGTTGATGAAGAAGGCCGGTTTCTTGACGATCAGCTTCTTCGGCAGAACGGGCATTACCACCGCCTCGATGACCTCGTCTCGCAGCCGCTTGTGGCTCACGTCCTCGGAGTGCTGCGTGGAGACCACCACCGTCTCGATGGCCACGGGCTTGTAGTCCTCATAGCGCACCGAGACCTGGCTCTTGCCGTCGGGCCGCAGGAAGGGCAGGGAGCCGTCCTTGCGGACCTTGGCCAGGCGCTTGGTGATCTGGTGGGCCAACATGATAGGCATGGGCATCAGCTCGGGCGTGTCGCGGCAGGCGTAGCCGAACATCATGCCCTGGTCGCCGGCGCCTAGATCGTTCTTCGAGTACGCGCCCCTGCCCTCGACTCCCTGGGCTATGTCCGAGGACTGCTGCTCGATTGCGGTGAGCACCGCGCAGGTCGAGTAGTCGAAGCCCATGGCCGTGCTGTTGTAGCCGATGTCGTTCACCACCTGGCGAACGATGGTGGGCATGGGGGCCCAGGCGTTGGTGGTTATCTCGCCGGCGATGATCACGAAGCCGGTCTTGGTGAGGGTCTCGCAGGCGACCCTGCTCATTGGATCCTTCGCTATGAGGTAGTCGAGGATGGCGTCCGACACCTGGTCGCAGAGCTTGTCTGGGTGGCCCTCGGTGACGGACTCGGACGTGAAGAGGAAGTTGCTCATTGGTCTGTTTCTCCCTGTGGTTCCGGATGGCTCGCCCGGATCAGCCGGGCCCGAGCCTGGGAACACAAAACAGATTGGGCAGGCCCTGTCAAGGTATTACCAGACAACTCCTGTCCGAAAGGAATGGGGGCGAGATTGCCACCAGTCCGTATCTCGGCACCAGGCCTCAAGTCTGCCTGGCCCGGGGATACGACTCGGTTGCAGTCAGTCGGTTTTTTACCCCCTGTAAATTCACCCATGTCAAGGCGCCCTGGGAGGTTACGGGCGCTATCTCATGGCGCGCTATGGCCAGGTCATCGGGAAGATCGCCGTCTCCGAGCAGCACTTGAGATTCACAGGTGTTTTTCGCAATCCACGTCGAGCGTGAAGCTGCCGGCAGAGCTCGTGGGGCTGTCCACGATTAGATAGAATATATCACCCTGCCTGGAGGCAAAGGTGACCTCTTCTACGCCACCCGGTCCAGCCACTTGGCTCGCCGCGAGGCAGGCGTGAACCGAGAGGTCACAGCCGCCGATTTCGTCGGCGCCCACCACGATGAGGTCCAGGTCGGCACCCCGACTCGTGAGAGAGGCCCTTATGGTGCCGGAAACAGGGCTATGTAGCTTGTAGCAGATTTCGCCTCCCGAGAGGGCTCCCACGGAGCAGGGGTAGGAGCTGATTCTGTCCATCACGCCATAGGTCGCGCCTTTGGTGCTAGAAGAGCAGCAAAGGGCGACAGGGGCCTGGCACACACCGCCAAAGATCTGAGGTAGGCGGTGCTCCAAGCGCAGAATGTCAGAACCTGCCAAGGCCCAAACATCGTCTGAGCCGCTACCCCAGATGCCATATATTGCCGACGAGGTGCCTGGATTGATTTGGGCCCACTGCGCTCCATCGAAGTGTATCAGGGTGCCGGTATTGCCACCGACCCAGACATCGTTTGGGCCAAACCCCCAGACGGAGTTGAGGAAGTATGTAGTGATGGACTCCTCGGCGCTCCAACCAATACCGTCCCAGCGCAGGATCGAACCACTGGATCCGACTGCCCAGATATCGTTCGGGCCGCTTCCCCAGATCCGCGCAATGCCTACTCCTAGCCCTGGGTTGAAGATGTCCCATTGCGCGCCATTCCATCGAAGGATTGCTCCATATGCTCCACTCACCAGGACGTCGTTAGGTCCGAGCCCCCATACGCTCCATAAGAAACCTGGCGCCCCAGGGTCTGTCTGGCTCCAGGCAGTCCCATTCCAGCGCAGCACCATGCCCGGAGAACCCAGGGGCGAGGTTACGGCCCAGAAGTCGTCCGGGCCACTTCCCCACACTCCCTCGATGTCGTCGATGGTCCCCGTGACACTTGGGCTCCAGGTCGCGCCATCCCAGTGAATGGCTGTCCCTATCTGCCCTACTGCCCAGATGTCGTCCGGGCCGCTTCCCCAGACATCTTTGAGAGTTTCCGTGGTGCCTGAGGGGACATTGGCCAAGCTTGATCCGTTCCAGTGGTTGACTTGGCCATTGGTCCCGACAACCCAGATGTCGTTCGGAGCATTTCCCCACACAGAGAGGCTCTGCGGAAAACCAGTTGAAGCGACGCTGAGAACTCCCGGACCGTCGTAGTGTAGTATCCTGCCTCCCTCACCGATGGCCCATACGTCGCTTGCACTGCTGCCCCAGACTCCGAAGAGCCGTTCGTCCATCGCTGCTGGCAGGGTCATAGACGTATATGTGGTTCCATCGTAGTGGTAGATCTGGCTTGGGAGTCCGTCTGGGCCATTCACAGCCCAGACGTCTTTGGGACCGCTGCCCCAAACGCTCTTCAAATCACTGATCGATGGTCCATCGCCCCGCCAGCTGGTGCCGTTCCAGCGCCAGAATACATGTGCCCCGGACCCCACGGCCCAGACGTCGCTAGGACCGCTACCCCATACAGAGTCGAGGTCACGAGATGAACCGATGCTAACTCTGTACCACTCTGTGCCGTTCCAGCGCTGCGTTAATCCTTGTTCGCCAACTGCCCAGATGTCCTGAGGCCCACTACCCCAGACGCCGGTCAGATTATTTGAGGTCCCGGAGTCGAAGGCGGCCCATGCGGCTCCGTTCCAGCGAAGGATTGCGCCCGCATTCCCTACCGCCCAGACGTCGCCAGGATCGCTACCCCAGATGCCACGCAGGGGGTTCGTGGTCCCTGAGGTTTGCTGGACCCAGCTGGCCCCGTTCCAGCGCAGGATCGTACCTGCGTCGCCCACGGCCCAGGCGTTGTCAGGTCCGCTGGCCCAGACGGCATGGAGGTGCTCGCTTGTGCCCGAGGCTACGGTCTTCCAGCTCGTGCCATCCCAGCGTAAGATCCTGCCGAGTTGTCCGACCACCCAGATGTCGTGAGCGCCGCATCCACCTATCCCGAGTAGGTCATCGTTGGTGCCTGATGGGATGGAACGCCATTTGCCGTAGTGGCAGCGGTCCATCTGGGGCAGGCAGAATGAACCGCAGGTGAGGGGACCACTACCTCCGAAGTCCGCGCAAGAAAGGGCGCCACTGTCGAGTCCGTCGCAAAGCTCGGCCACATGATTTCTCTCGCCGTCTCCGCAGAAACCCACACAACCCGAGGTCTCCAGGCCGCTGCAGCTCGCGTCACAGGCCAGAGCGCCACCATACCAACCGAAGGTCGAGCAGTAGAGCCCGGCGGTGTCTGTGGCATCACAGACCTCGACCCCGCCTCTGAGTCCGTCGCCGCACAGGTCTTGACAACCAGGGGAGCAGAGGTGGCCATTCACAGGATGTGCAGTGTCACAAGTCTCCACCTGATCCCGTACGCCATCTCCGCAGCTCGGCAAGAGACAGCTCGTTCGGCAGGCGTCTGGCTCAGAGTCGCTGTTGGCCAAGCCTTCGTCGCACTGCTCTCCGGGGTCGAGGAAACCGTTGCCGCAGGCCTCGACGAGACAAGTGGGGCCACAGCCATCCCCTTGCGCCGTGTTGCCGTCATCGCACTCTTCGCCCGGGTCCAAGGCAAAGTTGCCGCAAAACTCCACGAGACAGCTCACCGAGCAGCCGTCTCCATTGTCTGCGTTGCCGTCGTCGCAGTACTCTCCCAGGCCCACATCCACGATGCCATCGCCGCAGCGAGCAGTGGCGCAGTCGGTGCGGCAGGCGTCGGGAACGATGTCACTGTTGTTTGCTCCCTCGTCGCAGGCCTCTCCCGCGTCAATGACTCCGTCGCCGCAGCGCGCGAGGGTGCAGTCGGTGCGGCAGGCGTCGGGCGAGCTGTCGCTATTTGCCGCGCCATCGTCGCACTCTTCCTGCCCCTCCCGATTTCCGTTTCCGCAGAGGGCCGTTCCGCTGTCGTTGTCCTGGTTGAAGTTGCTGTTGCTCCCTCCTCCATCATCGTCCCCACAGGCCAGAAGCACGATAAAGGACAAAGAAACTGTCGGTGCTATCAGAAGCGCCCTCATCATCCCCTCCATATTGCAGCCAGCTGGTCGCTGGCCGCCAGATCTGAGCTAGTCCCTTGTGTGTTGAACAATCGTTGGTATCTAGCATGCCTGTACTGTTCCATATGATCAAGGGAGGCCTTCTCGTGGGTGTAGATCCTCGAAGGTGCCCGCACCTCGAGCCGGGCCCGAGGAATTCCAGAGAGTTCCAGCCAAGGGCCGCGCCCGAAGCGCTTTGGCCGGGCTCCTCGTCATCCTCGAGACGACACGAGTGTTAGTTGGATAGGTGGGGGGCTTCCGTGTACGCTGGCTTGGGGAACACAAATTCGTCAAGCCAAAGACCCCATCGTTGATCCTGCCCAGCCC
>JAVEWA010000632.1:0-4035 GCA_034004785.1 Polyangia bacterium | reverse complement strand
CCGCTTCTCCAACTTCGTCTTCTCGCGCTCGAGCTGGGCGACCTGCTCCGTCAGGGGGTTCTTCGGCGAGACCTTCGGCCCACGCTTCCGGGGAGATAGCCCGCTCAGCGCTCCGGCCTGGTACAGCGTACGCGCTCGCCGCCCCCCGTCTTGCCACGTAGCGCACCGGTGTTCCACTGGCCCGCGGAGGGCGTGGTCGCGAGCCGAGCGAGGCCCGCCGCCGGAAGGGGGCTCACTGCGACTGCGGCGCCGGTGTCGGTGACGAGCTTGGCTCCCCAAGCAACTCGCTGGACCAACCCGTTCTCAGCCTTTCTCGGGGAGCGTTCAACGCGCTCTCCATCATCGGAGCCAGGCGGGAGGCGGGAGTGCGATGGAGATCACGGAGAGGGAGCGCGTTCGGGCACCCAAGCGCAACCCCGCGTGTACTCCTGGTGGCTCCCCATTTAACGCCCCACGCGAACCTGTTCGCGGCCGCTCTCGAAGAGCGTACAACCCCCTCTTCGCCATCGGAGCCAGGCGGGGAGCGCGAGTGCGATGGAGAGCACGGAGGGCGCGCGCGTTCGGGCACCCATTCGCTACCGCGCGCGTCTTCTTGGTGAACAGGATGGAGAGGAAGTTGTCGCCGGGGCGCTCCGACCGGCTCCGGGAGCCTTTGGCCGCTGGTCCTGAGCCCGGGAGGCCCGGGAGGGCAACCTCCGGGGCCACCCGACCGGAGTACGCTGGCTACTCGGCGGAGGGCTGATCGGCCGCGGCGGCCACGGCCTCGGCGATCCCCAGCTCCGCCAGTGTAGGCGGGATCGGCAGCTCGTTCTCGTCGAAGCGCGGGGCCCCCGGGACCCCTTGACACCAGTAGATCCCGGTTTCTTCGTCGAAAAAGACCGGTAGGGCGGGATCGTAGCCGCCGATGGGCTGCGGCTCGGCGGTCGGGCCGAGGCAGACCTCAGACTCCTGTTCGCAGAGACCCAGCTCGGCCACGGTGGGGAAGACCGGCTGGTCGTCGTCGTCGAAGCGCACAGCGCCGGGGATGCCGTGGTACCAGTAGATGCCGGTGGCTTCGTCGTAGACGTTGGGCTCCCCGGGCGCGTAGATAAACTCCGGGGCGGGCTCATCGGCGGTGGGGGGCGGGCAGGCCGCCGGCTCCTTGTCGCAGAGCCCCAGCTCGGCCACAGTCGGCGGGATCGGCTGGTCCTGCTCGTCGAAGCGGGCCGCACCGGGGATGCCGTGGTACCAGAAGACGCTGCTGCTTTCGTCGTAGTAGCAGGGCGCTGAGGGGTCGTAGGCGATGCGGTCCGGGGGGACGCCGGGTGCCCTCTCCCTGGGCTGGGCCAGCAAGGCGGTCAGGCCGGGGAGCAGGACCAAGGACGAGGCGAAGCAGAATACCCCGACGGAGGTGGCCAGCAGCAGCTTGGCCAACGTCAGCACGGGGTCCCGGTGTGTAGTAGCGTTCATGGGTGGCATGGCTCGCCTCATTCCTCACTGCAACGTGAAGACCAGGTCACCGCCGACTGTCTTGGTCTTGACCTGATCGACCAACAGCGGTGCAGATGCCCGGATCTCGTTGCTCCCGTTCGTATCCACCTCGAAGACCGCTGCCCCACCAGTGTGCTTGACGACCTTGAATGCCTGATCCGAGTCGGCGTCTACCTCCACCTGGTTTTGTCCGAAAGTGTTGACCTTGAGTACAGCGTAGCCGCCACTGTTGTCCATGGTGGAGAATACAGGGTTGTAGTCCCCTCGAACGTATGCCCTGGCATTGGAACCGTCCGCTCCGACCGAGAAGATTGGAGAGGCCTGACCGGATCGGTAGACTTGGAACGCGGTGGACACTCCAGAGTAGATGACCTCTGACCCAGAGTACCTCGTGTTGTCTCCGACATAGACCGGGCCGCCACCGTACACCCGGAGATTACGTTGGCTACCCCACCTCACGTCGAGCTCGGGGTCACCTTGTGGTTCATCCAGCTTCAGGGAGTAGCCCAAGAACCAGTCGTTCAGACTGCCGATCTGCGCCGCCCTGGCCAGCCCGACGAGGTGGACGGCACCGATGAGCATCAGGGCCGAGGTGGCCACGACGTTCCACAGGATGAGCCAGCGCACGTGCTTCGGTTGCATCGTTCCTCCTTCCCGGCGAAGCCGTCCCGGCTCCCCGGCTCGCCTTCGCCCGGCTCAGACGCTGCCCAGCGCAGGCAGCGCACCATCGGTCGGTCCCTTCCTCAGCGCTGCTGCGGGCTCCGGCACAGCCGGATCGCCGTTGCATCGTAGCTCTCCTCGGACTGGTGGGCGCGGCGGGTCGAGCGCAGGGTCCATGCTTCGATCCCGCCCGAGCGTACCACTCTGTCCGCCTCGGCCCCGGGGTCCAGCCAGGGGTTCCCGTCTGCGGGCGCTCCGACATAGTCGGGGTGGTAGTGATCTTCCACCCACTCCCCGGAGTTACCAGCCATGTCGCAGACACCTTGGATGGTGTTCCCTTCCGGTCTGCTGCAGACCGGGCACCAGTTGCCAAGGTAGCAGCTCCGCCCGCAGCCCTCGATGTCCGGGTACTCCGGGCTCGGCCAGAGGCCGTTCACGCGCGTGCAATCCAGCCCATCCCCCCAGGGGTAGGTCCAAAGCTGCCCAGCAGACCGGGCCGCATACTCCCACTCGGCCTCGCTGCAGAGGCGGGTCCCCTGCCCTACCCAGGCAGCGAATTGCTGGGCGAGCGCGAAGGAGGCCAGGCCCAGCGGGTGATCATCGCGGATCGGTTCGCGATCCAGCGGCAGTGGTCCCTCCGGCGTCTGCGCGTCGCACACGCCGGCCTCGACGCAGCGGCGCACCATGCAGAAGGTGGCTTTGGCCTGCATGATCTGGAAGGGGCGCACCGCCACCTCGTGAGTCGGCGTCTCGTCCAGGGCAGCCAGCGGGTCGTCCGTGCCCATCAGGAAGCTGCCGCCAGGGATGTCGACCCACTGTGGCGTGCAGTACCAGGGGATTTCCTCGCCTTCATTGGCTGCCGGCGCGCGCTGAGCCGGCGGCGGGGGCAGGGAGGGCACCCGCTGTCGACCTCCGAACGGGGAAGCCCCACCCGGGACGGAGGCGGGTTCGCTTGGCGGACCATCCAGGGTGCGGCAGAGGCGGAATTCTCCGATGGCCTGCTGGCCACCACCTTCCCAGCGGCTGGAGACTCGCGGGTCGCCCCAACTGACTCCGCGGAGCACCCTGTGCGCCCAGCCGTTGTCAATCCAGGCCGAGCCGTCCAAAGGGGCCCCCCGATAGTTGGCGTGGTAGGTGTCAGCGACGTACTCATTGACCAAGTTGCAGACGCCTTGCTGCGTATTGTAGTCCGGCCAGCTGCAGGGGGCGCATTCCTCGGTGGGGCATTCCACCGGCTCACAGAACTCCGGCAGGGGCAGCTGCGCGCAAGTCGGAGGAAAGTTGCCCCAGGGGTAGCGGAAGGGAAGGCCGCCGGAGCGCGCAGCGAACTCCCACTCGGCTTCGCTGCACAGGCGCGCGCCGCCCCCCACCCAGGCCGCGACCTCGGGCATGTCAGCTACCCGGATGTATCCCACCCAGTCGGGGAGATCGCGCAGGTCATCGGGGAAGTCCTGGCACCGCCCGGCGTCGAGGCACCGACGGATCATGCACCCCGTCACCTTGGTCCGCATGATGGCGAAGGGCGGAACCGTGACCTCGTGGACCGGCTGCTCGTTGCGGTCCACGTCCACGGCGCCCGAGCCCATACGGAAAGATCCGCCCGCCAGCTCGACCCACTGGATGGTGCAAGGGTCATCGCCCTCGCCCTCGCCTTCACCTTCCCCCTCACCTTCTCCTTCGCCCTCTCCTTCTCCTTCGCCCTCACCTTCCCCCTCGCCTTCTCCCTCGCCCTCGCCCTCGCCTTCCCCCTCGCCTTCCCCCTCGCCCTCGCCCTCGCCTTCCCCCTCGCCTTCTCCCTCGCCCTCGCCCTCGCCTTCTCCCTCGCCTTCTCCTTCGCCCTCGCCTTCTCCTTCGCCCTCGCCTTCTCCTTCGCCCTCACCTTCTCCTTCGCCCTCTCCTTCCCCT
>JAVEWA010000040.1:0-19358 GCA_034004785.1 Polyangia bacterium | reverse complement strand
AACGCTCTCTCAGCCGCTGACTCGGTGCTCATACCGCTACAGGCAGAGTACTACGCCCTGGAAGGGCTGAGCCGGCTGATGGACACCATCGAGCGAGTGCGACAGGGCTGGAACCCGCGTCTGGAGGTGGAGGGGATACTCCTTTGCATGTTCGATCCTCGAACGAACCTCGCGAAGCAGGTGGCTGACGACGTCCGGGCTCACTACCCCAAGAAGGTTTACGACACTGTGATCCCACGAAACGTGCGGCTTGGAGAGAGCCCGTCATTCGGCAAGCCAATTCTGCTATATGACGTGGAGTCGCGCGGCTGTCAGAGCTACCTCCAGCTCGCGCAGGAGCTGCTCGATCGGGAGGCTTCCCATGGCCTCTAGCTCGTCGAAGGGGAAGATCAAGGGCCGCCAGGCGCTCGGCAGGGGGCTCTCGGCTTTGCTGCCAGCTCCCGAAGCCAAGGCTCAGAGCGGGGCCTCCCAGAGAGAGGTGCCCCTTGACTCGATCCACCCGAACCCAGCTCAGCCACGAAAGCACTTCGATGACTCCAGCCTCGCGGAGCTCGCTGCTACCCTGGCCGACATGGGCGTACTTCAGCCGCTCCTGGTGAGGCGGCTCTCTTCAGGCTACGAGCTGATCAGCGGCGAACGCAGGTGGCGCGCCGCAAAGCTCGCGGGACTGCAGAGGGTGCCGGTCGAGGTGCTGGACGTAGATGAGGTGCAGGGGCGGCTCATGGCTCTCGTGGAGAACCTCCAGCGAGAGGATCTGACCTTGCTCGAGGAGGCCGAGGCATATCGGCAGCTGGTCGCGGATCATGGTCTGACCCAAGAGGAGGTCGCCTCGCGGGTTGGCAAGGACCGTTCCACCGTGGCCAATGCCCTGCGGATCCTCAAGCTGCCATCAGGGGTGAAGGAGGCCTTGGCTCGCGGTCTCCTTTCTCCTGGACATGCCCGCGCGTTGCTAGGACTGCCAGAGGCTCAGATCGAGCCCATGAGCCGTAAGGTGATCCGGCAGGGATTGAACGTGCGCGCGACGGAGAAGCTCGTAAAGGGCCTGAGGGAGGGAGGCAGCGGAGCATCCAAGGGGGGCAATCGCGAGGTCCGCAGCGCAGAGGCTGCGAGCCTCGAGGCGCAGCTCGTCCGAGCGCTGGGAACCCGGGTTGTGCTTCGGGAGAAGAAGAAGGGACAAGGTCGGATCGAAATTTCCTACCATAGCTATGACGAGCTCAACCGGCTCCTGGACATGCTGATCTCGTGAGCGACGTTACGGACAGCAGCGGAAGGCGTGCCTACGAGCGTGCGCGACTCGCACTGCAGGTATCCTACAGGTCTGCTGGGTCCTTCCTGATCAGCTATACGGTAGATCTGTCGCGTGGAGGTCTCTTTCTGGAGACTCAGAACCTTCTGCCGGTGGGTAGCGAGCTCGTTCTGACCCTGCAGATCCCAGGGGCTCCTCAGCGTGTGGTGCGAGGCTCGGTTATCTGGCTTCAGGAAACAGATGCGCCGGGGCGGCCAGTGGGCATGGGAATCCAGTTTCGAGATCTGGAGACAGACTTCGGTGACCTCATCGACACGCTCGTGAGGCAGTTCCTCGGACTGCGCATTGTGCTGTCCTCACCAAACCCTCGCGTGCGCGCCCAACTGCTGAGAATGCTCCGCGCGGCGGTGACTGCTTCCATAGATGAGGCCGATTCTGCCGCTGGTCCGGGTGCAGTCTGGGCCAGTTCGCAGTACGACCTCGCAGTCATAGATCTCCCTGAGGGTCATCAGCCTTCCATGGATCTGCTCGAAGCCCTGGTCGGAGGAGAAGGCGCTGCCGCCGTGATGGTCATCGCTGCCAACAAGGAGCTTCGCGACCGTGCCGTCGAGTTGGGCGCCCAAGAGGTCATCGACGGCCCCGTGTCTCAGGCAGAGCTCCGCGTAGCCGTGCTGCGAGTCTTGGCCCGGCCCGTTATCCTGGCGGCCCCAGCCAAGGAGGAATCATGAAGATCGTTCACCTGTCGCAGGAGCTGGCCCCATTCAGCGTTGCTTCTGCGGCGGCCATTGGAGTATCGGAGTTAATTTCTGCCCAGGCCAGCGCAGGGGACAGCGTCGTCGTTTTGGCGGCGATGCCCCAGGGTGACTTCATCCCGCCACCATTTCTGGCGCGGCGTTTGAGCCCCCTTGTGGTTGAGACGCTGGATGGCACATGCGACGTCACTGTAATGGAGGGGCTTCTACCCGGCTGCCGAGCCCGATTGTTTCTCCTCGGCCTTCCTGAGGGATCGCCTCGCACGGCCACCTTCGGGCTCGCTGCACAGACTCTCCTGCCCACCTTCACCGAGAGGCCCGGGCTGCTGCACTTGCACGACGACACCGGTTGTGACGTGGACGTACTGCGCCTGAGGCTGAATGGGACCACGGTGGTGCAGTCCGTGTACGACGCAGGATTGGACTCGCAGTCTCTCGCGGCAGCCTTGCAGGATGCGGATGCGGTGGTTGTGCCCTGTAGCGGGCTTGCCGAGGCTACGAGCGACAGCGCCGTGGCAGCTCTGCTCAGAGGCCAGATTCAGGCGAGGGTTGCTGTGCTGGGAGTGGACACCGTCCGCTGGAATCCTGCAAGCGACATGACGCTCGTCGAGAGGTTCTCCCCGGAGTCCCTCTCGGGAAAGGCCAGGTGCAGGGCGGCCCTTCAGCGTCGCGCAGGCCTTCCACCGCGACCGGACACCTTGATTCTGGCCCTGTGGGCGCGCCAGCCCTTCGAGTTCGACTCTGGGGCGGCAGTGGAGCTGCTGAGCGAGATTCGACGGTTGGACATCCAGCTTGTCTCGATCGAAGGGGCCGGAGTAGAGGGCCTCGACACCATTCATGCGGCCTTGAGAGAAGGTGGCATCGGCTGGGTCGCACCCGAGTGGTCCGAGGTAGCTTTGCGAACCGTGCTTGGGGGGTCTGACGCAGTGCTCCTGCCCGACGCGGTGGAGCCTCTAGGGCAGCGGGCCTTGATTTCCATGCGATATGGGGTGGTTCCGGTTGCCAGAATGGTCCAGGCTCATAGAGATCTGCTCGTGGAGTACGACGTGGCCTCACGTACTGGAGGCGCTTTCTTTTTTCAAACCCCTGATGAGCTCCTCCGCGCTCTGAACCGGCTCGAGAAGGCGCACCGGGACTTGGACGGCTGGTCCTCCATGGTCAGGGCGAATGCGCTCGTGGATTCGGGATGGAGCCGCCCCCTATCTCATCTGCAGGAGATTTACCGCAAGGCCCTCGCCAAGTAAGGACCCGAGAAGGGGCAACTCGACCGATGATGGCCCCAGGCCCGCCGGGCAGGGAGCCAGGAGGGCGCATGGCGGTGCCCATGTGACCGAAGAGCGACGAGGTCCATCGGGAAGGACCGGCTGCCAGGGCGATTGAGTCATCCTTTCGCGGACCGTGACCGCTCATGGCTCCAATAGTGGAGCAATGCAAGGGGCGAAGGAAGCGCAGGGCTCGGCAGGACGACACCGGGCCAGCGCCTCTCTCCATCTACGGCTCTTGGTAAGCCTTTGGCAGCGCTCTGGGCAGCTCCTGAGCAGTCGCTCCAGAAGGCGGTCGGGAAGCTGCTGCCTGACGAACTCCAGCGCTGGGCTCTTTGCTGGAAGGCGTGAGACGATGGCGGTTCCTAGATCCGAACGGCAGCTGCAGGCGCGTTTGCAGAGGACTGCGCAGTCCACGTTATCCGTTGCGCAGCCGGCGCAGAGGAGGAGACCCAGAGCAAAGACCCAGCGTGACATGAGGAGATCCTGGGTCGAGGGGAGTGGATGCCTCTATCTGGCGAAGATGCGAACCTGGGCGTTGGCTTTACCCACGGATCCACGGGGGAGATTCCAGAAGTCCACCATCCACTCCATGCACTTCATGGCCACTGGATTCTTGACCGTCGTGGTGAGGTTTTTGTTTCGCACCTTCCCATGCTTGTCGAAGCTCACTGCGAGCCAGAGGAACCCGTCATAGTCCGGATTCTTCCTCACTACGTCAACGAAGCAGCGTTTCATCTCGAGGAGCTTGCTCTTGATGGAGGAGCTGAATCGCCCCCGGTGGTAGTTCGAGTTGAACTTCCCCGGGAGCTCCACCTGAAGGGAGTCCACCCGGAACTGAGGCTTCTTTGCCACGGCCACAGATGTGGGGACTGTGACTCCAAGCGCGAGTACGAACGACAGCAACCCTGGCTTCATTGAGCGCTCCTCTTTGAGAATTGCCTCCCACTCCGACCGGGGCGGGTGCCCCGGCGGCGCCGAGTTTCGAGAGTATATCTCCATGGGGAGGTCCCGCCAATCGTTCTTCTTGCACCTTCGTGCTTTTCGGACCCGGGGGATTGGGTTGCCCCACGGAAAAGAATTGCGCCGAGGCGGGCCTTCGTGTCATGTCTTTGTCTCATTCGATCCCCGAGGGCTGACCTGCACGGCGGCCGCCTTGCCTGTGATCTTGAGCGCGATCATCCTCTTTCTCACTTTTGCGGCGGCCGCAACGCGCGGCTTCTTCACCGGTGTCGTGGTGTCTCTGCCAACTGGACCGGTGAACGTGGCGGTCATTCGGAACACGATCTCCATCTCCAAGAGGATGGGAATATTTCTCGGGGCGGGAGCAGCGTTGGTGGATGCCATGTACTCGCTGCTGGTCTTCCTCGGCTTCGATCGGCTCGTGAAGGCCATCCCCTGGGCCGAGCCATTTCTCGGTGCCGTAGGCTGTGTGCTAATGGTGATATATGGACTACTCACCGTGCTGCGTCCCACTGGTGGCGGGGGCGGTGACCCTCGCCGCCCACAGACGGACTACGCCAAGGCCTTTGGGCTGGGAGCGCTCATGACGGTTGCAAACCCTGGTCCGCTGCTGGCATGGCTGGTCATCGCGCCTTCTGCGATGGGAGGTCTGTCCACTCTACAGGCAATCCTGTTTTCTCTCGGCGTCCTCGCGGGAGGTCTCACCTGGTTCACCGTACTGGCGGAGCTGGCGCACAGGGGGATAATGAAGATCGGTCGGGTGGCTACAATGCTCACTCGTTTCGTTGGGCTCGCCCTGGTGATCTTCGGGCTGTACCTCGGAACCAAGGCCTACCTTCGAGCGCTGGAACTGCTGACCGGATAGGTTCTCCCCACTGAGGCCGATTGGGTCCCTCGGTGCCATCCTCAGCCTGCGCCGAGTTTTCAGAGCTTGACCAGGTCGAAGGCTACGATCACGACTCCTGCCGCAGCGAGGACAGTGATCGCGATCAGCACCCAGACGATGGCAGGCAGGCCCCCGCCTGCTGTGTCCACGGGTCTAGGCGAGCTGTCGGAAGCCATGGGGCGGGCCTTACCCTCTCCCTTGGGGGCCTTGGGGCGCACGGCCAAGGGGCCAGGGTCATCTAGATCGTCTATGTGCGAGGTCGCCTCGTCCGGAGGTTCGTCCCCCTCGTGGTCTGCGATCAGGCTGGAGTCATCCGAAAGGCTCTTCGAGCCCGGACCATCGAGATCCGTCGCCCAGGCCCTTGGGTCCATGAAGTCGCCAGGGTCCAATACGCTGATCTCATCCGGGGACAGGGGCCTCGCGCCCAGCTCCATGGGCTCTTCGACGTCGTCCAGGGATGTGAACTTGAGGATCTCCTCCTGGATCAGGGCGTCGATGATGGTCGCCGGTTTCTGGACCTCGACGGGCCGGGCGACTTTCTGTTCGGATAGGGTGAACTCCACCATTCGGGAGATGTCACCCTTGGTGACGGGCTTGCCATGTGTGAAGAGCAGCCTCGTCAGGTCTTCCGAGAGGTCCGAGGCGTACTGATAGCGGTCCTCGGGGTTCTTCGCCAGGGCGCGGCCCAGGATGCTCTCCATGTCCGCGGGTACGGCGGGGTTCAAGCTGGTGACGCGTGGCACCTCGGCCTTTCTGACCAGCTCAACCGTGTGATAATCGTTTTCTCCGTAGAACAGCCTCTGCCCCGTAAGCAGCTCGAACAGGAGGATCCCAACCGAAAAGATGTCGGCTCGACGGTCTACCTCCAGGCCAGAGGCGCCCTCTGGGGAGAGATAGGAGAACTTGCCTTTGACGACGCCTGGATCTGTCTCCTCGAGCTGACTGGTGGCCTTGGCTAGGCCAAAATCCACCATCTTGATCTCGCCGCGCTTGGATATGAGGATGTTGGGTGGGCTGACATCCCGATGAACGATGCCGAGGGCCTCTCCCGTGCTCATGTCTGCCAAGTCATGGGCGTAGGCCAGAGCCTCACAGACGTCACGCATGATGTAGATGGACTGCTCGATTGGCAGGATCCGGCGAGCCCGCATGTGGGACTCGATGACTTTCTTCAGGTTCGTCCCCTCCACGTACTCCATGACAATGAAGTACGCCGCGTCCGCCTTGCCCAGATCGAACACTGAGACGATGTTGGCGTGCTCGAGCTGGAGCGAGAGTCGCGCCTCGTCCAAGAACATCTGGACGAACTTCTGGTTCTTCGTGAGGTGCGGGAGGATGCGCTTTATGGCGACGCGCTTCTTGAAGCCACGGAGAGCCTCTGATTGAGCGACGTAGACCTCGGCCATTCCGCCGGAATCGAGCTTCTCCAGGATCTTGTATTTCTGTTCTTCAGCCATGGGTCGGGGTGAGGGGGCGGTTTAGAGATGCGTCCGGTATGAGACGGTTCCTGTGGGCGAGCCTACCCCAGAGGCGAAGCCCACGGCGCACACGTTTGTCCTCACGCTTCTTCGTAATCAGCGGGCTCGAAGGCCCGCCCATCATCTGGAAGCGATGCGCCACCCCTTCTTCCCACAGGTCCGTCGGAGGCAGCTTCTTCTTTCTCCCGCATCTCCTTGCAGCCGATACAGAGAGTGGTCACGGGTCTGACCAGCAGCCGCTTGAACCCTATTGTGCCTCCACAGTCCTCACAGGCGTTTATCTCGCCCTGCTCGAGGCGCGCCTGAGCCTCCCTGATCTTCGCAAGGAGCTTCTTTTCCCTATCTCGCAGCCGCAGCTCTGTGGAGTAGAGCTCTTCCTCCGTGGACTCGTCCAGCGAGTCCCCCCGCGCTCCGTCCCGGTCCCGGCTCATGCTGAACTCGAGGCCGCCCCGTGCCTTGGAGAGCAGCTCGTTGGCTTGCTGCGCGAGGAGAGCGGACAAGGCCTGATGCTGGGTATCGGTGAGTTCTTGCATCGTTGCTTTCGTGCGGTTTCCTGCACGCACTTCGCCCTGCGATAGTAACGAGAGGGAAACCACGCTGTCAAAGACAATCTTGCTCTGAGACTCAGGAGGCCTTCTTCGCACGCACCAAGGTTGGTTCGGCATTTCCCAGGATCACGTCCTCATCGATCAGACATTCGGTGACCCCAGTCAGTGAAGGCAGCTCGTACATGACGTCGAGCATGACTTCTTCCAAGATGGAGCGGAGCCCGCGTGCGCCGCTCTTTCGCTTGGCCGCCTCTTCTGCGATGGCGCGCATCCCGTCCTTCTCGATGCGCAGCTTCACTCGTTCGAGCTCGAAGAGGCACTGATATTGGCGCACGAGGGAGTTCTTCGGACGATAGAGCACTTCCACGAGATCTGCCACGCTCAGATCGTCGCAGGCGACGATGACAGGCAGGCGCCCCATGAACTCCGGAATCATACCGTATTTGATCAGATCCTCTGCGCGTGCCTCCGCCCGGATGGCGTTCAGATCTTCCTGTCTTGGATCCACCCGCGCGCCGAAACCCAACCCTCGGTCTCCCATCCTGCGCCTGATGATCTCTTCGAGCCCTGTGAATGATCCGCTGCAAATGAACAGGATGTTTGTCGTATCGATCTGGACGAGATCCTGCTGCGGCCTGTTTCTGGCGCCGTCCGGCGTGATGGTCGTCTTCTTTCCCTCGAGGATCTTCAGGAGGCCCTGCTGAACGCCTTCCCCGGACACATCACGGGTTGTGGATGGTCCTGAGCCTCGCCTGGCGATCTTGTCAACCTCGTCGAGGAAGATGATTCCCCGCTCGGCCTTCTCCACGTCTCCGCCTGCGGCTCGGTACAGCGCCTTTACTACGCTCTCTACGTCCTCACCCACATAGCCGGCTTCGGTCAGGGTGGTCGCATCAGACATGGCGAGGGGAACGTCCAGGCGCCGGGCGAGGGTTTGGGCGAGCAGGGTCTTGCCCACGCCGGTGGGGCCGATCATCAGGATGTTACCCTTGGAGACATCGACGTCGCTCGAGCGTTGCTTGGCGAAGCCCAGCCGCTTGTAGTGGTTGTATACCGCAACGGACAGCACCTTCTTGGCGCGTCCCTGCCCGATGATGTACTCGTCCAGCTCCTTGAATATCTCCTTGGGCTTGGGGAAGCTCTGTCCTGGCGAGGCGTCCTCACGGGCTATTATCTCGTTGCAGAGCGAAACGCACTCGTCACAGATGAATACCTTTGGACCGCTGATTAACTTACGTACCTCCCGACGGTTCTTGCCGCAGAAGGAGCAGGAGAGGTTATCCATGCCGGTCATCTTGCCACATCCTTTTAGGTCGTGCTAGTCGCTCGTGTGCTTCCGGGCACTCGACTCGGGGCCCCTCATTACGGTATGGTCTGCCTGGCTACGTTCCGCAAGGCTGGCAGATTGACGATTCGATGAAGGCGCTTCAGCTCGGCCGCTACTACCTGCTCGACCGCATTGCCTTTGGCGGCATGGCCGAGATCTATCGGGCCAAGACCTTCGATGACCAGGGACGGGTACACATGGTGGCGGTGAAGCGCATCCTCTCCCACCTGGGTAGGGACGAGGATTTCATAAGGATGCTCGTTGACGAGGCTCGCATCGCCAGCCTCATGCAGCATGAGAACATCGCGAAGACCTATGAGTTTTGCCACGCGCAAGGCGAGTACTTCATCACGATGGAGTACGTGGACGGCAAGGACGGTCGCACTCTGCTCGACAGGTGCCGGGCCCAGCGCCGTTGGATTCCGCCCGAGCTCTGCGCCTATGTAATGATGAACACCCTGAGGGCTCTGCACTGCGCGCACAACCAGGCGGACAGGGATGGTCGCCCGCTGAATCTCATCCATCGTGATGTAAGCCCGTCCAACGTGATCTGCTCTTACTCAGGAGAGGTGAAACTCTGTGATTTTGGCATCGCCAAGGCGACCTTGAGCCGGGTCCAGACGCGATCAGGGGTCATCAAGGGCAAGGTCAAGTACATGAGCCCCGAGCAGGCCATGGGGAGAAAGCTGGATCTGCGTAGCGACATCTTCTCCGCAGGATCGGTGCTGTACGAGTTCCTCACTAAGGTGCCGCCATTTCTGGCTCCCAACGAGATGGAGCTGCTCGTGCTCGTGCGCGAAACCCGTTACCAGCCGGTGCGGGAGCGCAACCCCATGGTGCCTCCGGCTCTGGAGGCCATCGTCGACACGGCCATGAGCCGCTCCCTCGAGGATCGCTACCAGACGGCCCAGGAGTTCGCCGATGCCCTCGAGCAGTACCTGCGCATTCACGCCCCGAGGATTACGAGAAGCCACCTGGGCCAGTTTGTCCGCACTCTGTTCGCCGAGGACATCGAGCGCGAGCTGAGGTCCCTGGAGGAGTACGTTGTCGAGGACCAAGGCGTGGAGGAGATCGGCGTCAACCTAATAGCCGAGGACCTGCCCCCAGGCGCTTTCTTCGAAAAGCTCTCAGCCACCCAGGCAGCTTGGCAGGCCAAGCACCGAGAGCAGGGAGACATGACCCCGCAGGACATCGAGCGGGGCGAGATCGAGACAGAGGCACGGCAGATCCCGATGGACGATCCTGGCCTTGGTCAAAGCCCCACGGTAATTCTCGAGTCGAGCGACATGCTCGCCCTTGGAGGCCAGAGCCCCACAGTGATCCTCGAATCGAGCGACCTGCCCGAGGGAGTGGGTGACAGAACCGGTGGGGAAGGCGAACCACAGGCTGAGATACTGTGGCGACGGGGAGACCCAGCCTTGGATCGTGTCCCCGGGGTGAGAGGGCCTCGGGAGGAGGTCGAGGCAGAGGGCGTCCGAGGTGCAACAACGGGAGACGAGTACCGTTTCGGGGCCATCGATCCCCGGCTGGCCGCCATGGTTTTGGCCGAGGAGGGACTCCACGAGGCTAGGACGGTCATCCTGGACCTGGATGACGAGGGGCCCGAGGATGGCGCCAAGCCCGCCCATGTGCAGCAAGGAGCTTCATTTCATCCACCTGGCCAACTCCGGGGCCTCCATCCCGGCGCCTGGCCTCCAGGCCCTCCCGGGGGAGCGGGCCCAGGCCAAGCTCCGCCCATCGGCCAGATGCCGCCGCATCCCGGCGCTTGGCCTCCTGGCCCTCCCGGGGGAGTTGGCCCAGGCCAAGCTCCGCCCATCGGCCAGATGCCGCCGCATCCCGGCGCCTGGCCTCCAGGCCCTCCCGGGGGAGTTGGCCCAGGCCAAGCTCCGCCCATCGGCCAGATGCCGCCGCATCTCGGCGCTTGGCCTCCTGGCCCTCCCGGGGGAGCGGGCCCAGGCCAAGCTCCGCCCATCGGCCAGATGCCGCCGCATCCCGGCGCCTGGCCTCCAGGCCCTCCCGGGGGAGCGGTCCCAGGCCAAGCTCCGCCCATCGGCCAGATGCCGCCGCATCCCGGCGCCTGGCCTCCAGGCCCTCCCGGGGGAGTTGGCCCAGGCCAAGCTCCGCCCATCGGCCAGATGCCGCCGCATCCCGGCGCCTGGCCTCCAGGAGCTACGAGCGGCCCCACCGGGCATATGCCAGCAGGCCACTCACAATCAGGGCATGCCAGGTCCGGCCTAGGAGAAAATCGGCATGGGCCTCAGGGATCTCCCCAGCAGCTTCCTGATCAGGCTCAACCGGTCTTCCGTCAATCCCGGACCCTCTCGGGCACTGGCCCAGGGCCGGCCCCGGCTCAGCTTCAGGCTCGGCTCGGAGACCTGCACGACATGCCCACGGGGCAGATCGATCAGACCGGGCAAGCTCGAGCTTCCACTGGAGGTCAGCCCTGGGCGCCAGCGGCTGGAATGGGTCATCAGGCAGGGCCCGCCGCGTCAAAAGGAGACATCATCTCGACTCTCTGCGCTGCTCCAACGGGAGGCACTGCGGAGCTCGAGATCAGCGACCTCGTCGAGGTGGCTGCCTCCCAGGCGCACATGGGCGTGACAGACGAGGTGGGCTTGCCCGAGGCCGTCGAATCTGGCCAGGCGCCGGAGGTTGGCACGGCTGAGCTGGAACTAGATGATCTGGGTGACGACTATGGCGATGATGGAGGGGCCGCATCGGACGCGGGGAGCCCGGACGAGCACCCAAAACCGCGGCTGGGCGGGCGCGAAGAAGGCGGCAGGGACACAGGGGCGTCGGATGTCAGTGGTCAACCTTCGCCTGGCCCGGAGGAGCCACCTTGGGAGTCCGAGAGGGGCACCGACGAGATCGAGCTTCCCGAGGGCTCTCTGGAATCAGAATCCGGACCGCCCTCGGCTCCGAGGCGACCATGACGAGGAAAGGAAGGGCGCCTCCAGCCCCGTCTGTCGGAGGCATCGTTGGAATCGGGGATGGTGCCGCAGGTGTTTTTTTTCTCCGGGTGGTATGGGTCAGAAACGGCTCTCGGTATTTCCTGCTCGAGGACGCCGCAGGCAAAATGGGAAGTCCATCATGACGCTCTCAATCAGTTTCTCGGACGATCTCGGCTGTCGCTCACCTTTGGGTGCCGCTGCGGTTGGTCGTGGCAAGCATGTGCCTGGCGGTCATCTTCGGCAGGCATTGTCCATGCCCGCCGCCGTGGCAATCGCCATCCTGTCCATCCTGCTCTTCTCTGCTACTACGGCCCGGGCAGAGGAGGGGCGCGTAAATGTCCACCTGGGGTTGGGGGCGGGTCTGCTCCTGTCGGACGCCGCCGTGGAGGCAGTTGACAGCGCAGGCCTGGATTTCTCTTTGAAGATCGATTTACCCCTGCATCGCTTCATCGCACCGCAGCTCGGCTATGGGCTAGTCTATCTCCCCGGCCAGGGTGGCGCCGAGGTGGGAGTCAACATGATCATGGCCGGGGCTCGGGTCCGCCTGCTGAATGACGAACGTGGCTACCTCTCCAACATCTGGCCCAAGGCGCCCAAGGGGAACGCCTGGGGCAACCTCTGGGTGGATCTCGGGATCGGATATGCACACGCGCCAACCGTGAGCTCGGGCTCCAACTGGTTCGCACTGGAGTTCGGGTTGGGATACGAGTTCTCCCTCTTGGGGCCCCTGCAAATCGGGCCGTATATCTCATACCGGCATGTCTTCAAGACCTCTACTGATGCGAGCTTCCTGGCCATCGGCGTGAGCCTGTCCTTCGGCTATCCGAAGCGGCTTCCCAAGTCCGAGCCCCTCCCAAGGGCCGAGCCCGAGCCAGAGGTTCGGCCCAACATCCGTGGCCGCCCCGGCGATGCGGACGGAGACGGCGTGGCAGACACCGCGGATCGCTGCCCATCGACCCCACCCGAGGCGCAGGTGGATGAGCATGGCTGCGAGTCATTGAGAGGCCGTATGTTGTTTCCTGGCATCAAGTGGAAGGGAGATACGTCGGATCTGGCCCCAGGTGCCATCTTCGAAATCCGGCGTGTGGCAGAGCTCCTGAAGGCCAACCCGAGGGTGCTCGCGGAGATAGGCAGCCACTCTGAGTCCTCTCTCTCCGTTGAGGAGAACCTCAGGCTCTCACTGCGGCGCGCACAGGTGGTGCGAGACGAGCTCCAGCGGATGGGTGTGTATGCCACACAGCTGACTGTCAGGGGCTATGGTACGTCCGTCCCGGTCCTAAGGGACGGCTCCAAAGAGGAGCGTCGCCGCGCCAACGAGCGCATCGAGCTTCGCTTCACCCTGGAGCAGAGCCCCTGAGCTGCTCTCGGGTTCCCATGGGGACTGCTTCAAAGAACCCTGCCGTCTGATCCTGGCCCTCGTCAAGCTCGCCGGCAGACGAGCACGAGCTCGGTGGATTCTCCCTCGAAGGCGTGGCCGTGGAAGTCGCCGTACTCACGCTCCACCAGGAAGCCGTGGTGGCGCAGGAGCCCGTAGAGCTCCTGGGGAAAGAACTGTCTGTGGGCGATCATCTGCCTGACGGATCGAGCCGGCTCATCCAGGCAGTCGTAGTAGATGTTAACGAAGCAGATCTGCCGCCTGGGGTCATAGGTGTGGTTCGTCGAGTACAGGTAGCGCTGCCCGGTTTCTGGGTGCTTGAAATGGGTCTTGGCCCAGCGCTTGGCCGGATCCCTGGTGAGCCACCGCAGATCGGGGTTGAGGACGTCGAAGATGAACCGGCCCATCTGGGGGTGCAGTAGCCGGTGGATCTCGCGAAGAGCAGCCGTGATGTCCGGCGCCAGGTACAGGTGCATGAAGGTGTTGAATGGGCAGATGATCCTGTGGAATGCGCCTTCGGCTAAGGGCAGCGCCCGCATGTCGCCGTGTAGCAGGTGCCAGGGAGCCTTCATGCGACGTCCGGCGGCGACGATCCGCTCCTTGGCCCGTTCCAGCATGGGCATGTTGAGGTCCACTCCCACGACGGAAATGCCCTGGCGCAGCATCGGGAGGGTGATGCGGCCGGCGCCGCAACCTAGCTCGAGAACAGGGGGATGGCGGGGGTATGCTTGGTCCCGGCACTGGGCAACGTACCAGCGGACGTCGTCGCGTCGGCGCTTGTAGTCGTTCTCGTACAGGCGAGCGTCCGTGTAGTGCTCCCTGGTGCCGCGTTCGAGCTGTCGCCGGAGGTTTGAGATGGTCAGTTCCCCTTGTGCCTAGCCACGGAAACCATGTCTGCCGCCGCCTTGTGGCCGGGTCGGCTCATCATGCGATCTTCGCCTGGCTCTGCCGCGACCCCCGCGTTTTCGCCTGCTCCCTTCCGAGGCGGAGCTCGAGTTTACCGGTCCCTCTCGCCAGACCCTCGGGCCTCGTCCTCCCGTATGGGCTGATTGGCTCGCGCTCCTCCCCTCAGCGACCTCACGCTGCAGGTGCTCCCAGCGCTCTACAGTGGATGGGTCTGTCTCACCAGATTCACAACAGAGTCTGTAGAGAGCCAAGGCATCGGGGAAGTACTCCTGGGCTGCGAAGGCCGCTGGGCGGCTCCTGCGGCGTCTACCTGGGTCTGGTCCAAGCCTTCGCAGAGCCATCAAGATCAGCCTCGTTCTGTCCTTGTCCCGCCTGGACGGGGTCCAGGCCTCCATGAGACCATGGAGCGCCCGCTCGAGGCTGGTTGTGTCCCGGCCTTCCAGGAGGGTCTCCCAGGGAACCACGGTCCCGACGGAGATTGTGCCCAGGAGCAGAGCGTTGGTGATTGGGATCGTTTGGCAAATGGCGTCCAGCGCCGACATTCGTGCGAATAGACGCTGGCGCAGACTAGGATCCTCCAGTGAAGGGGTCAGCTCAGGGAGCAGGATCTCCTGTACGCCGGTTTCGACGAGAAGGCGCAGGGCTTTCGCGGAGGCGCCTTCTCTCATCAGCCTGTAGATCTCCTCGAGCACCCGAGCCTTGGCGCAGAAGCGGATGCTCTCCCTGTGCCGAGTGAGGGCGGCGTAGGTCCGAGGCTCTATGGTGAGGTCCAGTCTGGCCGCGAACTTGATGGCACGCAGGATCCGGACCGGGTCCTCCTGGAACCTGATGTCCGGATCCCCGATGGTGCGGATGAGGCGGCGTTCGAGATCCGCCCGGCCCTCTGCGAAGTCGATCACCTGCTTGCCCACGGGGTCATAGAAGAGGCCGTTCATCGTGAAGTCACGCCGTAAGGCGTCGTCCTCGGCGGTGCCGAAGACGTTGTCTTGTCGGATGAGCAGAGACCCGTCCCCATGGGCTTCAGGTGCCGGAGCATCGTCCATGGGAATGGCCCCCTCATGCTCAGGAGCATCGTCCATGGGAATGGCTCCATCATGCTCGGGAGCCTCATCCATCTCCTTGGCGTCCTCCCCCATGAACGCTTCCTCTCCTGGGAGGGCAGCCAGGCCGTGGATCGTCTCCACGCCGTTTGCCAGGTCCTCGTCTGCCTCTGGCTCTCGGGGATTCTTGCGGAAGGTTGATGTCTCTATGATCTTCGGACCGAAGAAGATGTGCGCCAGCCTGAAGCGCCGGCCGATTATCCTGGCGTTCCTGAAGAGCGACCGGATCTGGCTTGGAGTGGCCGAGGTGGCAACGTCGAAGTCCTTGGGGGTGTAACCGAGGAGCAGGTCTCTCACGCAGCCCCCAACGAGGTAGGCCTCATGGTTGAACCGCACGAGGCGCCGGACAACCTTCAGGGCGTCAGGGTCGATGAGGTCGTTGTCGATGGGTTCGTGGAGGTTGCTCATGGGTTCTGCGCCGGCCCTGGCGTAGTAATTACGAGCCGGCGTCTCGGTGGACTGTCCTTGGTTCCCCATGGACCAGGCACGTCGCTATATATCGAAGGCTCAGCCCAGTGTAAACCACCTCGCGCTGAAACGACCTCGCGCAGCCCTATCTTCTCAGCAAGTCCGTGAAACCCACCTGGGCCGGGGTGCGGCGCGAGGAGGCACCATCCTGCTGGCGGCCGCTCTCAGACTCGGAACTTGCGGCTCCCACTGTTCGGGTGGCCTGCCCCCTCTGGATGTCCTCTGGCCAGAGCAGGCAGGAGTCCTCTCCCAGGTCGGGATCCGCGCAGTGGCACAGAGCCAGGCGCGCGCCCCTGTCCCTGGCGATGCCGTCGAGGCGTTCATAGGTGGCGCGCCTGCGCTCTAGCGGGGGCATTCTCAGGACCGCATCGCCTTCTGGGCGCCGTTCCAGGTACGCGCCGAAGATCAGACGCGCCGACACTGGTGCAGAGGCACTCTCGAGCCTTCGCTTCACAGCGGGGGTGAGCCTCAGGAACGAGGCGGCGATCTTCTTGATCCCCAGGTCGCTGATTGCGGAGACCAGCGGCGCCAGGTGGGCCTCATCGTCGTTCACGAAGGGGATCAGGGGCTTCACCGCGACCTGGACAGCGAGGCGGGCGGCCCGGAGTCGTTGTATCGTGAAGAGACGCTGAGAGGCCGAGGCCGTGCCAGGCTCCCACCTGGACAGCGCCAGGTTGTCAAGGAGAGGAAGCGGGATGGTGATGCGCACCAGCTCGGGATGTTGCCTGAAGATGTCCAGGATGGAATCAGGCAAGTTTCGCCTGGTACGGAGAGAGATCCCGACCCCCGCCTCGAGCAGCGCGGCAAGGGCCCGGCCCAGCATCGCCGTGGAGTCGGCGAAGCCCGGGAGAGGCTCCGCGGCGAGGCCCACCGAGACAAAGGCGGGTCTGCTTCGCGGGCTGGTCTCTCTCAGCCAGGCTTCGACCTGAGCTGGCAGGCTCGAGTTCATGCCGAGTGAGCCTGGCCCGTCGAAGGCCTGCCTGGTTCGCCCATAGGCCTCGAAGGTGGACTGCCTGGATGGCGCCCCGCGCCTGCCCTCATGGGGACAGGTCAGGCAACCGCAGGCGCAGTACTGGAAGAGATCCAGATCCAGCACTTGCCCCAGGCACCGGCTCGCGGTGACCCTGAAGGCCCGCTCCTGTGGCGCGTAACTGCGCGAATCCATGGATCCAGCCTACCAGCAACTGAACAAATGGCAAGCCACGGTGGAGGAAGCCGGGAAGACTCCGGATCCCCTCCGTAGGGCCTAGGCGGTGGCCTTTGACATATGGGAAATCATGTGGTTTGAACCGAATCGGAGCGGCCGATGGAAAGGCGCCGCAGGGGGCGGGTGGCGCAGGGGTAGCCCGCTCGAGTCCTAGGTCAAACGAAGGAGTGACGTCATGAGCGCAAGGATCCTGAGCGGAGCTGAGATTGCCAAGCAGATCCGCGCCGAGCTCAAGGAGGAGATCGCGGCGCTGAAGTTGGAGCATGGGGTGGTGCCAGGCCTGGCCACGGTTCTGGTTGGCGATAGTCCAGCCTCCGTGTCTTACGTTACGAGCAAGAACAAGACGTCGAAGGACCTCGGCATGCATTCGGTGCAGATCAACGAGCCCGAGGACGTCTCCGAGGCAGAGCTGCTCCGCCTCATCGACAAGCTCAACCGCGATCCCAGGATCGACGGCATACTCATTCAGCTACCCCTACCCCGGCACATCAGCGAGGAGAAGGTCCTCGTGGCTGTCGATCCCGGCAAGGACGTGGACGCCTTCCATCCGGTGAACGTGGGCAAGATGGTGCTGGGCAATGCGGGCTTCTTGCCCTGCACTCCAGCCGGGATCCAGCAGATTCTTGTTCGCTCTGGGGTGGAGACCTCGGGCGCCGAGGTCGTGGTGGTGGGCCGCTCCAACATCGTCGGCAAGCCCATCGCGAACATCCTTGTGCAAAAGGCCGAAGGGGCAAACGCCACGGTGACCCTGGTGCACACCAAGACGAGGAGCGTCGAGGAGCACTGTCGCCGAGCCGACATCCTGATCGTGGCCGCTGGGGTGCCGAGATACGTGAAGGGCTCCTGGATCAAGCCGGGCGCGGTGGTGATCGACGTGGGAGTGAACCGGATCGGCACTTCCGAGAGCGGCAAGGCGAGGCTCGCGGGCGACGTGGACTTCGCCGAGGCGGTGGAGGTTGCCTCGGCCATCACCCCTGTGCCGGGGGGCGTTGGCCCCATGACCATCACCATGCTGATGGTGAACACCGTAAAGGCAGCGCGAATGCACCACGGGCTGCTTTAGGAGCTCGGCAAAGGGCGTTTTCGGGCGCCTGAGCCGGATTGACCGCGACCCGGTACTTTTCAAGATCGTCCCGAGCTGGTAGGAAATCCGAGGCCGATCCATACCCCTTGCCCTGAGGTTGAGATGTCCCTATAGGTCATGAAGAAGAATTCTTGGCATGAGACCTAGAGCGGCTCGAAAGGACGGATAAATGGTCGAGATCCCGAACATCGCATACTCTGGCTCGGTCAATGAGGTCACTGTGGGGCAGGGAGGCAACCGGCTCACACTTGGCGGCGAGACTTGCTACCCCTTCCACCTGTTCGAGGGGAAGATGCCCAACAGGCCGGTAGTCGCCTTCGAGGTGCCGGATTCCGAGCCCCAGGGGTGGCCCACCGCTCTTGTAGAGGTGTACGCCGACGTGTGGACCGATCCAGTGGCATGGGCCCGAAAGTGTGTTGGGGAGTTCGGAGCCGAGCTCATCCACCTGGATCTGGTGGGCACGGATCCGAACGGCAGGAACCTCCCCGCGTCACACGCGGTGGAGGTCGCAATGAAGGTCGCAGAGGCGGTGAGCGTGCCCTTGGCGGTTTGGGGAAGCGCCAACCTGGAGAAAGACACCGAGGTGCTCCGGGCCGTGTCCGAGGCCCTCAGGGGCAAGCGTGTGCTCATTGGCCCGGTGCAAGACTCCAACTACAAGCAGATAGGCGCGTCGATCATCAGCGATGGCCACGTGGCGATCAACTCTTCGCCCATAGACATCAACCTGGCCAAGCAACTGAACATCCTGACCGAGAATCTCGGCGTCGGTGTCGGCAGCATCGTGATGGATCCGACAACCGGTGGGCTCGGCTATGGTCTCGAGTACACCTATTCCGTGATGGAGAGGTGCCGGCAGGCGGCCCTCACCCAGCAGGATGCCAAGCTCCAGTATCCTCTGTACTGCGTCCTCGGCAGGGAGGTGTGGAAGGTGAAGGAGGCAGCCACCCCGCAGGAGCAGGCACCCACCATGGGCGACGCCAAGACGAGAGGCGTGGTGATGGAAGCGGTGACAGCCATGTCGCTCCTTGTGGCCGGGGCCGACGTGCTGGTGGTCCGTCACCCCGAGACTGCCCGGATCATCCGCGAGCTGATATGTGAGCTCGAGGGGAGGTAGCGCCCGCCGAGCAAGGAGCGCCTGGGATGAATACCGGTTTGGTCAAGTTACCCCCTGAGCACTGCATGGCCCGTAGGCGCTGCGTCCACTACTGCACCGTCGCTGTAGATGGCGACTATCATGGCAACCAGTCCTCTGCGCAGATCGAGCGCCTGGTGAAGAAGGTCCGTATGGCGGACGGCAAGGAGTAAGCGCCCATGGCCACCCCAAAGAGTGTGAACCTGGTGGATGCCGGCTCGACCCGCCTCGGGAGCGTGAGCGACCTCGAGAAGTACCGCGAGGCCCTGGTGGCCAAGGCCAAGAAGGACCCGGCCCGCAAGGTCGTCTCTGTCTGCACCGGCACGGGCTGCAAGGCCTACAAGTGCGACACCCTGGCGAGCGCCCTCAGGGAGAAGGTCTCCAAGGCGGGCCTCGACGAGAAGGTGGAGATCGTGGCCACCGGCTGCCACGGGTTTTGCGAGCGCGGGGCGCTCATGGTGATCTACCCCGAGGAGATCTTCTACCAGAAGGTGAAGCCCGAGAGGGCTTCGGAGATCGTCGAGAAGACCCTCGCCAGGGGTGAGATCATCGAGGAGCTGCTCTACACGGACCCATCGAGCGGCGAGAGGTACGTCAAAGAGACGGACATCCCCTTCTACAAGCATCAGCAGCAGGAGCTGCTGCACATGGGCCGGCTCATCGACCCTCGCAA
>JAVEWA010000631.1:0-4040 GCA_034004785.1 Polyangia bacterium | reverse complement strand
AGGGTGCGTTCGGGTCGTAGGGTGCGTTCGGGTCGTACGCGTTTGGGTCGTAGGGTGCGTTTGGGTCGTACGCGTTCGGGTCGTATTGTGCGTTCGGGTCGTACGCGTTCGGGTCGTACGCGTTCGGGTCGTACGCCTGCGGCTCGTCCTCGGCCCCTTGGCCGTATTGACCGTCCGGCTCGCCCTCGGCGCCGGGGCCGTGGTCCTGCGCGGCCAGCGATGGAGCATCATCCACGAGCTGGGGCTCGAATACGTCGTCCGAGGCAGGCTTCAGGAGACGCTCCGGGTCTAGGGCGCTCGTCACCTCGTCTTCGTCCCAGTCGAATCCGACCGGCTCCATGACGAGGTCGTCAACCGCGGGGGGATGTGCGGAGGTGGGAGCGTTCGCCTCCTGCCAGGCGTCGTGATCCCCCACGAGCAGCCCTTCCACCTCCTCGAGGGCCCCGTCATCCTCGGCAAGACCCTCCATCTCCTCGATGGCGTCTGGGTCGATCTCCTCGAGGTCCTCGTCGCCCAGCTCGCCCGGCTCGGCCGGCTCGGCCAGATCATCCATGGCCGGCGCGCCGCCAGCCGTGGCAGCCAGCAGCGCTTCGTCGAGCGCGGCTGCCTCGGCCTCGTCGAGCTCCTTCTCGCCGGTCTCCGATTTGCCGACGATGTAGGTGACCTCCTCGTGCCAGGGGTCATCCTCTTCTGGCGCCTTCTCCTTCATTCTCCGGCCCGAGAAGGTCTCGACGATCTTCGGGCGTCCGGTGCCAGGCAAGGAGGCCTCGCCTCCGTCCGCCAGGATCTCCCCGGTCTCGCCAAAGGTGGCGAAGCGGAGCATCTTTTCGCGCTCGGTGGCGATCTCCTCGGGGAAGTGGTCGCTCATGAACTTTCGCACGCGGTTCGAGCTCATGGGCTGACCGAGGCGCATCACGCAGTGGTCGAGCTCTTCGGTGAGCTCCTCGGCGGACTGGTAGCGGTCCTCCACCCTCGCCGTCAGGGCCTTGAGCACAACCGCGTCCACCTCGGGGGTGATCTCCGGGTTCACGGAGGAGGGGACTGGCACGTCCGCCGCCATGACCGCCCGCAGGGTGTCGAGATCAGTCTCGCGGTCGAAGAGCGGACTACCCGTGAGGAGCTCGAAGAGCACGATGCCGATGGCGAAGATGTCCGCCCGGCCGTCGATGGTCTCCCCGCGGAGCAGCTCCGGGCACATGTAGGCGAACTTGCCCTTGATGACCCCCGCCTGGGTCTGGGAGGCGCGGCTCTTGGCCTTGGCGATGCCGAAGTCGATGATCTTCACGGTCCCCTCGTAGGAGACCATGATGTTCTGCGGGCTCACGTCCCTGTGGATGATGTTGAGCGGGTTGCCGTGGGAGTCGGTCTTGCGATGGGCGTAATCGAGCCCCTCGCAGGCGCGCGCCATCACGTACAGGATGAAGCTCATGGGCAGGGTCTGGCCCCGGCTCTTGAAGTTCTCCGAGAGCCGCCGCAGGTCGAAGCCCGCGATGTACTCCATGAGCTGGAAGTAGAAGTCCGAGACCCGGCCGAACTCGTAGATCTGACAGATGTTGCCGTGCTGGAGCCGCGAGGCGATCTTCGCCTCGTCGATGAACATGGTGATGAAGTCCGGGTCCTCCGAGATGTGCGGGAGGATCCGCTTCAGGGCGAAGGTCTTCTGGAAGCCCTCCACGCCAAAGGCCTTCACCCGGAAGACCTCGGCCATTCCCCCGGCGGTCAGGCGCTCGAGGAGGAGGTACTTGCCGAATCTCTGCGGGTAGTCGCTGATGTGAGCTCTCCTTGGGAACGAGCGGTACGCCCTCGCGTCTGGCCTTCTCCCTGCCTGGGCCTCGTGGGCCGGGTTCCCCGGGAGAGGAGCTGGTCCGGTGGGCCGGGCTGGCAGTGGAGGTCGCCGCGGTCACAATGTACCGGAAGCCCAGCCCGAGGTGAACCCGAAAGTCTGTGGCCAGGGAGCTCCTCGGCGAGCTGATCTCCTAGGCGCCCGGGCAGGGGGGACAGCTCCGCCCCGCGGCCAGCTTGGCCTCCTGGCAGCGCTCCATGGCCCGAGAGCAGCCCTGACGCGCGGCCCAATCCTCCATGCGCCCCGCTATCTGGCAGATCCTGCGGGCGGCGTAGCAGATCGCCACGACGTGCCTGCAGGCAGCGCGGCAGAGGTCCCCCTCCTCGCGCCGGGTGGAGCGATCCTCTTCGGCCGGTCTGGTGGCGCCTGCCGCGGGCCCGGGTCTCTCGGGAGCAGGGCGCGAGCCGGGGCCCGCGCCCGGGTCGGCGGTCACGCGGTGCATCTTGGGCCTTCCCAGGCGGGCGAGGGCCTGGCCGAGGTGATCCTGGGCCTGGTTCTGGGCGTTCCAGAGCTCCTCGATGCTCCCCATTCGGCGGAGGGCCTCGAGGGGGTCGGTCACGCTGGGCTCCTCTGCCCAGGCCTCGGTCTTGCGGGCGTCTGTGGGAGGCTGGACTCCTCCAGGGGGCCCCTGGAGCGGCGGGCGCGGGCAGCCCCCGAGGTAGAGCATCGCCAGGGCCGCTCCCAGGGAGAGCCTGATGGCCAGCGCCGCGGCAGGGCCGCGCGAGCAGGGAGGGCGGGCGCCAGGCCTTGTCATCTCAGCCTCCTCCCCTTCGCCGCCAGCGCCATGGGCACAGACCGAGGAGCCCGAGCCCGCGCATGCGCAGCCCGAGCAGCCAGAGCCCGAGGAGACCTAGAAGCCCGAGGAACCATAGGGCCGCCCCGGCTCCTCCATCTCCGCCTACCGAGGCATCGCAGCCACAACCGCCTATCCTTCGGCGACAGACCGGCGCGGCCTCCAGAGGCGCGCGGCGGCCCGCGATGGTCTCGGTGGCAACGGCAGGGCCGCCTGCCACCCCCAGGCGGGCGAGCTGGCCCTCGAGGGTCCCCGCCTGGCTGCCGAGGGCCGGCAGGGGCTGCACCACCTCGGTGACCACGCCGGTGCGGTTGACGAGGCGGTCCACCGCGACGAAGCCAGTCATGGGCGTCAGCAGGCCGTAGTGTACGCCCAGCCGCCCAAGGGCCAGCTCGAGGCCTGGGTCCCCTGGCAGCATGGCGAGCTGATCCGCAAGCTCGGTCGCCCAGGCCCTGGCCCAAAGGGCCCTGATGGGGCGGGTCGCGGCGCTCGCGCCCGGACTTGGCAGCGGCAGGGCCAGCTCGAATGGCTCTGCCCCACGCTGACCCGAGAGCAGGATCCGCCCCGGCCCCCCTTGCAGCTTGCCGAAGAGCACCAGGGGCTGGCCCACGAACAGATCGGGCAGGACCTCGGGCACGAGGTCGTAGGCCTCGGCGCCCTCCACCTTCACCCGCAGGCCCGATAGCACCGGGCTCGAGAGCTGCCTCCCGAGGCGCGCCCCGGCAGCAGGGGCCTCCGCTGCGCTCCTCACCACGAAGGGCGCGCCCCGGCCCGCCCTCGCGAGGCCTTCTATCAGGGCGCGGTCCACGCTTCGGCCGATGCCGAAGGCGAAGCAGCTCGCCTCGTCGAGGCGCCGCCTCACGAACCGGAAGGTCTCGGCCCCGAGGCCCACGTAGCCGTCGGTGATTACGACGACGCTGCGGGACAGGCCGGGCGTTGGGGGGCGGGGCAGCTCGTAGGCCCTCCTGAGGGCCGAGAGCAGGTCCGTCTCCCCGGCCCCCTGCTGCTCTCCCACGAGGCCGAGGGCCTGCTCGAGGGTGCGGGCCTGGACGGGCAGGGAGCGCGGGCTGAGCACCCGGGTCTTGCCGGCGAAGAGCACCAGGTTGAACCGGTCCACCGGCCTGAGGGCGCGCAGGATGTCTTTGAGGAGCTCCTTGGCGGTTCGAAGGGGAAACCCGGCCATGGAGCCCGACACGTCCAGCACGAAGATGTACTCCCTGGGGGCCGGGGCAAAGGGAGTGGCGCGATCAGGGGGCGAGACGAGCAGGAGGAAGTGCTGCTCGCCACCCTCGGCGTGGACGAGGGCGCCCGCCTGGATCCCGCGGCCGGCCATGCTGTAGCGCAGCACGAAGTCCTTGGCCGCGCCCTCCTGGGCGGAGAGCCTGACCACGGCCTCCCTCGGAC
>JAVEWA010000630.1:0-4040 GCA_034004785.1 Polyangia bacterium | reverse complement strand
ACGTTTTGTGTACGACCTCGCCACTGGCGACACCACGGAGGTGGAGGCGAGCCGGGAGAAGTGGCAGGACTGGATCTCCGTGTGGGAGGACTACCTGACCTGGTCAGGCGCCGAGGGGGACCTTGTTCCTCCATATCACTTGGTGCTCTACGACATGAGAACCGAGACAGCGGAGCTGCTGCTGGAAGGAGACCATGCGGTGGGCATCGCTCCCATCCAGGCAGGGATCGTCGCATACAGTACGAGTAAGTACAGTGGGACGTACGCAAGAGCGCCTTCGGACATTGAGCTTTATGATGTAGCGAGTGGTATCTCGAGAAGGGTTACCGCACATACCGGAATGCTAAGAGCTGCCAGAATAGTACGTCCCTATTTGCTAATGACCTACGATCTTGGCTCGGCGTTGCGAGATGATCTCTACGTCGCCAACCTGGAGATGCTCGGTGTGCTCGACTCGAGCGGGCGTCTCATCCCAGGGGAGGGGGTGATCCTCCAGCCCTAGAACCGTTCCACGACTCCTGCGAGGAGGGGATGGTCTCGTCGGTTCTCTTTGCAATTCACTAGCACACCCCTCGACGCATGCTCGATGCATCCGGTGCCATCTCGCTTCCCCTCGCATCTCTCGGTGTTCGGTGCTTTACACCCCGGCGGGCTCTGGCTAACCTCGCCACTTGCCGGTCTTGCCTGCTGGGGGTCCTTTCGGCAGATTCACGAGGGCCCAGGACGCGGCTGGCCCCTGATCGACCATGAGCAAGAACTCAGCCGACACCCCGGTGATGCGACAGTACCTCTCCGCCAAGGCGGAGTATCCCGACGCGGTGCTGTTTTTCCGCATGGGGGACTTCTACGAGATGTTCTTCGAGGACGCGGTGATCACCTCCGCCGCCCTGGACATCGCGCTCACGAGCCGCGACAAGGGCAAGGAGGACGCCGTGCCCATGTGCGGGTTCCCGCACCACGCCCTGCCGGGGTACCTGACCCGCATGGTGGAGGCCGGGCACAAGGTGGCCGTCTGCGATCAGATGGAGGACCCGCGAAAGGCCAAGGGGATCGTGAAGCGGGCGGTGACCCGGGTGGTCACCTCCGGCGTGATCCTGGACGCCGAGCAGCTCGACGCCAAGGTGAGCAACTACCTGATGGCCCTGTCCTGGGACGGGGGCGAGGCTGACCCTCACGGCCCGGGGGAAGGGGGGAGCGCCGGGAGCCGCGGGACCGTGGGGGGCGGCGAGGACGAGGACCTCCTGGGCCTGGCCTTCCTGGACGCCTCCACGGGCGAGTTCCTGACCGCGGAGCTGCCAGGGGGGCAGGGGCTGCTCGACGAGATAGCCCGGGTGCGGCCCCGCCAGATCCTGGTTCCACGGGGCTCCCTGGGAGGGCTGCGCCAGCTATGTCCCGGGCTCGGGAGCCTCAGGCTGGAGGAGGCGCCAGAGGGGATCTTCGGCGACGACCAGGGGGATCACGACCTCCTGGCCGAGGCCACCGACGCCAGCCCGGAGTGGGTCGCCCTTTCGGCAGGGGCCAGGCGGGCCTCGGCAGCGGTGATCAGGTACATAAGGACCCTCTTCCCGGGCCGGGAGCTGCCACCCTTCCGGCTGGTGCCCTACCAGGTGTCGGCCTACCTGGTGCTCGACGAGGCGACCCTCGCCAACCTGGAGATCTTCGAAACCATCATGGAGCGGCGCCGCCAGGGCTCGCTCCTCGGGGTGCTGGACCAGACCGTGACCGCCATGGGGGCGCGGCTCCTGAGGAGGAGCTTGGCCTTCCCGCTGGCCATCGTCGAAGAGATCCTCAGGCGCCAGGAGGCGGTCGCCTTCCTGGTGGAGCGCGCGGGGCTGAGGGACTCCCTCAGGCGCGCCATGAAGGGGCTCCACGATCTGGAGCGCCTCAACCGGCGGGCCGCCTGCGGCCTGGCCACGCCGAGGGATCTCGGCGCCATGGCGAGCTCCCTCAGGGCGGTGCCAGTCATCGTGGGCCTGGTGGCGGAGGCCGCCGCGGGCCAGACCCTGGAGGCACTCCCCGAGCTCCTTCAGCCTCCAGAGGACGACTTGGGGGACCTGGCCGCGAGGCTCTCCGAGGTGCTGGTCCCGGAGCCCCCCGTGGGCTGCAAGGACGGGGGCATCATCAGGCCCGGCTTCAGCGCGGAGCTGGACGAGCTCGTCTCCCTGGCGGACGGGGGCAAGGAGCAGATCCTGGCCATCGAGGCCAGGGAGCGGGACCGCACGGGCCTCGCGGGCCTCAGGATCAGGTACAACCGGGTCTTCGGCTACACCATCGAGGTGTCCCGCTCCAAGGCGAGGGAGGTGCCCCCCGAGTACGTCCGCAAGCAAACCCTCGCCAACGTGGAGCGCTACGTGACTCCCGAGCTCTCGGAGCACGAGGCGCGGGTGCTGGGCGCGGAGGAGAAGCGGGTCGAGCTGGAGGAGCGGCTGTTTGTCGGGCTCAGGGAGGAGGTGGCCGCGGCCGAGTCCCGGATCGGCCGCTTGGCCGAGCGCCTCGCCACCCTGGACATGCTGGCTGCCTTCGCAGAGGTGAGCTCCCGGAACGACTACTGCCGCCCGAGGGTGGACGACGGGGACCTGATTCGAATCCAGGACGGGCGCCATCCGGTGGTGGAGCAGATCGTGGGCCCTGGCCGCTTCGTGCCGAACGACCTCTCCCTGTCCTCTGGGGAGGATCAGGTGGTCATCGTCACCGGGCCGAACATGGCGGGCAAGAGCACCATCATCCGCCAGGCCGCCTTGATCACCCTCATGGCCCACACCGGCTGCTTCGTGCCGGCGAGGGCCGCCACGGTGGGGGTGGTCGATCGCATCTTCACCAGGGTGGGGGCCTCGGACAACCTGGCCCGCGGCCAGTCCACGTTCATGGTGGAGATGAAAGAGAGCGCCAACATCCTGCGCTACGCCACTAGCCGGAGCCTGGTGGTGCTCGACGAGATCGGGCGCGGCACCTCCACCTACGACGGGGTGTCCATCGCCTGGGCCGTGGCGGAGTTCCTGCACGACCGGATCCGCACGAAGACCCTCTTCGCCACCCACTTCCACGAGCTCTGCAGCCTCGAGGACGTCAAGCCCAGGGTGAGGAACCGCTCGGTGGCGGTGCGGGAGGTCGGGGGCGAAGTGGTCTTTCTCCACAAGCTGGTGAGGGGCGGGTCCAGCCGCTCCCACGGCATCGGGGTGGCCAAGCTGGCTGGGCTTCCCCAGGAGGTGGTGGAGCGGGCCCGCCAGATCCTGGACCATCTGGAGAGGGGCGCCGACGCCGACGCCGTGGCCGCCAGGGGTCTCCCCCTGCTCGCGCCCCAGCTCTCGCTCTTCGGAGAGGTCGGCCGGGCGCCGGAGCGACCGGCCCAGCCGGAGGCATCGGACGCCTCGAGCAAGGAGGCCCTTCGCCGCTTGAGGGAGCTCGAGCCCGACTCCCTCTCGCCGCGCCAGGCCCAGGAGATTCTCTACGAGCTCCGCGAGCTCGCCCGCAAGGGCGATGATTGCACATAGGGGCCGGCGCCGTGGAGGAGGTGAGCTTCCCCGTGATTCAGGGACGAACCATCATTGTGAAATCACATTGAATTATCAGTGGTTGTCTGGCATCATCCAGTTATGGCCATTTTGCAGAAGGACCATCCTGCGACAGGGTTCCGGATCGCTTGCGAGCTCTTCGAGCTTGGCTGCGAGATCATGAAGCAGAACCTCCGTCGGAGCCACGGCGAGCTCGACGGTGAGGCATTGTCACTGCTCCTCGCCGAGTGGCTGCGCGAGCGCCCCGGCGCAGAGCTGGGGGACTCGCCGGGGCGTGTGATTCTCCTGCCAGAGGACCGATGACTACCGTTGTCTCGGCCCTATGGCGAGTAACCGATCTGCTGGGAGAGGCTGGAGCGCCCTATGCTCTCGTCGGTGGCTATGCGGTGGCGGTTCGAGCGGAGCCACGTTTTACGAAGGACGTCGACTTAGTGGTTTCCGTGACTGATGACGCGCACGCAGAGTCCCTGGTCGGGATGTTTCGAGGGCATGGATACCGGGTTCTAGCAATAGTGGAACAGGAGGCTG
>JAVEWA010000629.1:0-4041 GCA_034004785.1 Polyangia bacterium | reverse complement strand
GCAGGATCACCAGGGGCTGCAGCACGGACCTGAAGATGGCGACGAAAATGATGAAGATGGCGAGGATGCCCATGTAGAAGGCGTCCCAGATACCCTCCTAAAACTTTCGGGACTCCTCCTGCTCGCCCTTCTGGCGCACCGAGTAGCCGGGGTACCGATCCCGAAGACCGCTGGTGAACTTCTCGAGGAGGCGGTTGGCTCTCTCGGCGCTGATGACCTTCTCGTCCACGCCGCCATAGACAGTGATGGTCCTCTTGCGATCCACCCGCGTGAGCACCGAAGGCCCAACTCCCTCCTCGAGCTCAGCCACCGCACGGAAGGGGACCATCGCGCCAGAGGGCGCCCGGATGAGGAGCGACTCCACGTCCAGCGTCTTCTGGCGAAGGTCGTCGGGGAACCGCACCACCACGTCGATCTCGTCCTCGCCTCGCTGCAACCGCACCGCCAGACCCCCGCCAAAGGCGTTTCTGACGGCCAGGCCAATGGTGGCGACGTCCAAGCCCAGGCGGGCTGCCCGCTCCTCGTCGACCTTCACCCTGAGCTCCCGCTTACCAGCCTCCCAGTCCGTACGGAGGTCCTCCACGCCGGGGATGCTCGTGCCGTGAGCCACGATCTCGTCGGCGATGCGCCGGATGATCCGGTCGTCGTTTCCCCTCACCTCGAGCTGAATCGGCTCGCCAGCGTCCGGCCCTCCGTGATGCATGGAGAACTCGAACTTCTCCAGGAGGGGCAGCCCCGCCACCACCGGGCGGAGCCGCGCCATCAGGGCGGGGCCGGAGATGCTCCCCTTGCCGTCCTTGGCCAGGCGAACCTCGCACTTGGCCAGGTGCGTGCCGTATCGCGCCTGGCGCCGCCCCATGCCCACCCTGCCCACGTCGCAGAGGTAGCTCTCCACCGCGTCCTTCGGATACCTTGCCAGGGCTTTCTCGAGCTCGGACACGGTCTGGACCGTCCGCTCCAGCTTCGTGCCCACGGCCAGCTCGATCACGATGTCGAACTGGTCGATGGTGGTCTGGGGGAAGGGCCGAAAGGGTGTCTGCTTCAGGAGCTGCCCTCCGACGAGCGCCATCACCACCATCATCGCAGGCAGCGAGACGTACCAGAACCTCGTCAGGCCGCCGAGCAACCACCTGAACCCGGCCTGCATCCCGAGAAACCACCGGGCCTCCCGCGTCTCGGGCTCCTCCTCCCCGAGGCGGGGCCCGTACCTGGCCTCGAGCTCGCCGCTGTCGGCGAGCTTGAGCAGCGCCGCCTCCTCCTCTCTCGTGGTGGGAGGCAGATCCTTCGGACGCTTCGCGAACTCGCGGAGGTGGGAGGGCAAGATGAAGAGCGCCTCCAGGACGGAGACCATCAGGGCGGCTGCCGCTACCTTTGGCAGGGAAGAGAGCATCTGTCCCATACGCCCTGGGTGGCTGACGAGCATCAGGTAGGCCACCACCGTCGTGGAGACGGCGGCGATCACCGGCCAGACAACCTCCCGGCAGCCCAGGAGGGCCGCCATGAGCCGGGTCTTGCCCGCCATCAGGTGCCGGTAGAAGTTCTCCACCACGATGATCGCGTCGTCCACCAGCATGCCGAGCACCATGATGAGCCCGAACATGGACATCATGTTCATCGTGATTCCGAACACCCAGTGCATCACGATGAAGGTTCCGAAGAAGGCCACGGGGATGCCGAGGGCCGTCAGGAAAGCCATACGCCAGTCGAGAAAGACGAACAGCAGGACGATCACCAGCGCGAGCCCCATGAGGCCGTTCTCGTACATCGTCTTCTGACGTCTCTCGATGTGGACCGACGAGTCCCAGAGAATCCTCACCCCGCTGCCCTCGGGGTAGCGGTCCTTGGTCCTGTCCAGGTAGGCGCGCACGGCCGCGGCGACCCGGACGGCGTCGGCCTCCTCCTTCTTGAAGACCACCGCGTACACCGACGGAGTGCCGAAGACCCTGCTCTCCTGGGTGGCCTCCTCGAACCCCTCCGTGACGCTCGCGACGTCTCCCACGGTGACCACGCCCCGGGGCCCGGCCTTCAGAACGATGTGACGGACGGCGTCGGCGCCCTGGAAGCGGCCCACCGTCCTGAGCAGGTACTCCCCTCGCTCGGTCCTGATGGAGCCACCCGAGACGTCCACGTGCTTGCGCTTGACCGCGCTCATCACCTCCGCGATGGAGCTCCCGGCCGCGGCGAGCCTGACCGGATCCACCAGGATCGTGATCTGGACCTTCCGGATGCCATAGACCAGGGCCTCGGACACCCCGGGTATCTCCTCCAAGTCGGAGTTAAGATCATTGGCCAGGGCCCTGAGCTCCTTCTCGGGAAGGGCCGCGGACAGGGTGAGCCACATGACCGCGATCTGGCGCCGGATGCCGCGCAGGCTCGGGTCTGCGGGAAGATCCGCAGGAAGGTCGGACACCCTCGCCACCGCGGATTGAACGTCCAGAAAGACCCTGTTGGGATCCTTGATCCCGTCCTTCATCTCCACCGTGATGATCGAGCGCCCCTCCGAGCTCTGGACCACGATGGACTCTATGTCGTCCACCGTTGCTATGGAGCGTTCGATGGGAATCGAGACGAGCTGCTCCACCTCCTCCGGCGCCACCCCAGGGTACAGGGTAGTTATCACCACGACGTTTCTGTCGAGAGTCGGAAAGATCTCCCTGGGCATGCGGTTCCACGCAACGAGCCCACCGATGAGGATCCCCACGGTCAGTAAATTCACCAGCACCGGCTGGCGAATCGAGAAGGAGACCACGAACTTCATTGTGAAGCGCTTGAACGCGGCGCGGGCGCCGAAGAACCATCCGTGGCCTTGGCCTGGGAGCTGCTCGATTCCCTCCCTGGCCCATCCGAGGCCACCCGCACCGAGGAGCCGTTGCGGAGACGAGTGTTCCCCGAGATCACGAGGAGCTCGCCCTCGCGAAGACCGGACATCACCTGTACGAGGCCGTCCCGGGTCACGCCCAGCTGACAGCGACGCTGCTCTACGCGAGCGCGGCTGGGCCCGAGCACATAGGCCACGTCGTGTCCCCCGCGCTGGACCACGGCCTCGCTCGGCACGAACAGCCCCCGAAGGCCCGGGAGGATGAACTGAGCCTTGGCCGCCATGCCGCCCCTAAGCTCGCCCGTCGAGTTCGCCACCTCGATCTCCACCGGGAAGGCGCCGGAGAGCTTGTCTGCGGTGGGAGAGATGGCGAGGAGCCGGCCTGGATGGGCCATGCTGCCGAGGGCGGGGAAAGCGACCCTCACCTGGGTCTCGGGGCTCACGTGGGGTACGTCCATCTCGGCGAGCCCCACCGTCACCTTTACCGACGAGAGATCCACCAGGCGGCCGATCACCTTGCCCGGCGTGACATAGTCGCCTAGCTCCACACTCTGCTCCGCGATAATCCCGCCGAAGGGCGCCTTTACCACGCCTCCCCTGTAGTGCTCTCCCACCTGGGCCAGCCTGGCCCTGGCCTGGGTCTCCTGCGCCTCGAGGCGGGTCAGCTTGTAGCGAGCGTCGTCGAGCTGCTGCCTGGAGGCGATCTTCTGCTCGAAGAGCTGCTCGGTGTCCTTCTTCTCCTGCCGCGCCTGCTCGATGTCCGTCTTCAGCCGCTTGATCTCCGCAGAGGCCTGCTGCGAGTCGCCGAAGAGCCCCACGGTGCTGACCCTGGCGAGAACCTCCCCTTGCTTCACGCGCTGGCCAAGGGTCACCCTCAGGAAGGTCACCGAGCCCTGCACCTGCGTAGTCAGCTGCACCTCCCTGTTCGGCCTAACGGTGCCCGAAGCGTGGAGGTCGCTCGCCATGGTCTGCGCGGTGACTGGCCGCACGTGGACCGTGAAGGCGCGGTCCCTGCGGGCATGAGGCGGCGGCCTGCGCGCGCCCTGGCCCTCACAACCCGAGTGGATCCCCGCCAGGACTGACACCGAGAAAACCCCCATGATGACCAGGTGATGCCCCCCCCTACCAAGGGCCGAGCTCAGCGGGATTCTGCACATCGCCCGAGGAGGATAGCACCCTTTCGCCTGGATGAAAGATGAAAGAAATCCATGAGAAAACGGGCG
>JAVEWA010000628.1:0-4044 GCA_034004785.1 Polyangia bacterium | reverse complement strand
GTCACCTGGACCCGCCACCGGAGAGGGCACGGAGAGAGCCGATATCTCGACCTGGATCTGGTCTAGCTCGGACACTCCCACCGGGCGGAACCGCGAGTCGTGAAGAGCGGCGTTCCTGGCGTTGGCGATAACCGCCTGGTAAAGGGGCGCTCGCGGCAGGATCGTGCCGATGCATCCCCTGAGCTGGCCGTGCTTCTTCAGGGTCACGAAGGCCCCCTGGTTCCGCTTGAGCCTCGAGCTGATGCGGAGATCGTCCGTCAAGGCAGGTGGCTCGAGCCCTGAGACGGCCGCCACAAGGCTTCGCCTGGCCAGCTTGAGCAGGGTCTTGCGATCCTCAGGGGAGATGGGCGCCTCTCCGCTTGGGCCCTTGCCCTCCGGCCCGAGGACGGCGCCCTTCTTTTCGGGCGGAGCCTCGTCCTTGCAGGCGGTTGCGACCGCTAAAAGGAGCGAGACGAAAACAAGCAGCAAAGCTCTCATTTCCCTACCTTCGGCGGTCGAGCGGCCAGAGCCACGGAGAAGTAGCTCACGCTGCTCTCCCAGTCCCCGAGGACATCCCCGGAGGTCGTGTAGTTGAGGACCTGGCTCTCGACGGAGATGCCCGCCTTGGCGAGGGTGGCCAGCATCACCGCCACGGGCTCCCGACCGCACATGGTGATGCGCGTCTCGGCGCAGTAACGCCTCAGCCCGGGCGCGTCCAGGGCCGCGATGAAGGGCAAGGCGCCGAAGTCCAGGCGTCGAACAGCGTCCTTCAGGCTCTCGCCCTCGCGCCTTCTCACTTCGAAACGGAAGTGGCCACCGCGGTGGGTGAAGTCCGAGCTCGCGATGATCACCGTGTCTAGGCCCACGAGGGGCGCCAGGGCTGCCGCGGCCTGCTCCACCAGGGCGTCGTCCATCTGCCCCACCACCAGGGGCACTACCCGGACCGTCTGGCGTACGCGCTTGATGAAGGGGAGCTGGAGCTCCACCGAGTGCTCCTCGGCGTGAGCCTCGGGCAGCGAGAGGAAGCCAGGCTTCTCGAGGAGGGAGGAGGTCGCCGGATCCACCGGGAGCAGCCCGAAGGGGGTCTCCTCGTGGGTGTAGGCGGGCACCGAGACGCCGCGAAAACCGTGTTGGTGGCTCGGCCCGAGGAGGATCACGCGGCGCACCCCCCTGGCCTGGCCGAGCAGCTTGAAGCCGTAGGCAGCCGTTGGGCCGGAGAACCTGTAGCCCGCGTGAGGGGAAACGAGCCCCACCAGGCGGCCGGGAAGCGGGGAAGGAGAAGCGCTCACGAGCATCCTGTCCAGCTCGGCGCCTAGGACCGAGGCATCCCTCGAGTACCAGGTGCCGGCCTTGGCCATTGGCCGCACCACCTTGGGGCCCTTGGGGTCGTCCTTGTCGGCCTGGCTCTCTGCTGGCGCCTTCTCCTTGCATCCGGTGGCAGCCATCAGCACGCTTACTAGGGCCGCTATGCCTGGTGCCACGCTTCGCATCGCAACCTGGAGTATAGCCTCAACGCGCCTCGATTGGATCCCAGGTGCAAAAGTGGCGCCCTACCCCACAAGGAGCGGATCCGATGGGCCCACCGCCGAGGGGGGCACCACCACCTCGCGCCAGCGGTGACTCGGGTCGGCGAGCCTTGGAGGCCTGCCCTCTTCCCGTCGGCGGGCTGCAACGACCGCATGTGATTTTCTCCCTCGCGGCCGGGCCGCCCTGAGCGACAAGGCAGCGGCGGCCATCCCGGCGAGCCCTCCGGCCAGGAACCCACGCCTCGTCAGGCTCACGACGAGCTGCTTCTTCATTGCCAGACCCCCTCGATCGGCCGTCCGCAGTGGCTGCAGCTCCCATCCCGCATCCATTGCCCCTGGACCCGGTGTCCCACCCGCCGGATGATGACCCCCTTGCAGCCCGGGCAGAGGGTGCTCTCCCCTTCGTTTCCAGGCAGGTTCCCCACATAGACGTACGAGAGCCCCTCATCCTTGGCGATCTCCCGAGCGCGCTCCAGGGTGGGCACCGGAGTTGGCGGCAGGTTCCTCAGCCTGTGGTTCGGGAAGAACCGGCTGAAGTGCAGGGGGGTGTGGGCCCCGAGCTCCTTGACGACGAATCGGCAGAGCTTGCGCATCTCCTGGGGGCTGTCGTTGTAGGTCGGGATGACGAGGTTGGTGATCTCCAGCCACACTCCCTCTTCCTTGGCGATGACCGCGCCGCGAAGGACGTGCCTCAGCTCCCCGCCGCTGTTCTCTGCGAAGGCCACCGGGTCCATGCTCTTGATGTCCAGGTTGGAGGCGTGCAAGAGGCGGCAGAGCGCTCGGAGGGGCCTCGGGTTGCAGTAGCCGGCAGTGACGGTGACCATCTTCAGACCTGCCGCGCGACCGAGCTCCGCCGTGTCCCTGGTGTACTCGTAGAAGACGATGGGCTCGGTGTAGGTGGCTGCGATGGACTGGCAGCCCCGACTAGTGGCGAGTGAAACGAGCTCGGAGGGCATCACCCCGAAGGAGCCCTGCCTGAGGCTCTGCACCCGGACGGCCTCGTCCCATGGGTTGGCCTGGGAGATGCCGTGGTTCTGGCAGTTCCTGCAATGCAAGTTGCAGCCCACCGTGGCGAGCGAGAGGATCCGAGTGCCGGGGAGCACGTGGAAGAGCGGCTTCTTCTCGATCGGGTCGATGTGCAGGGCGCAGGGTCTGCCGTAGGTGGAGGCCACCAGGCGCCCCTCCACGTTGATCCTCACCCGGCAGTCCCCCGCGTGGCCTGGAGGGATCAGGCAGCTCCGCGGGCAGAGCTGGCACCTGACCTCGGCCACTCGGCGCGAAGGGCGGGCCCCGCCGGGCCTGAGGGCCTTGGGGCCGGGCGAAGCCCCGTCTCGGGCCATGCTCACGGCCGCTGCTCCCTGGGCTCGGGCCGCCAGTGATCGGCCTCCTGGTCGGACAAACGGCCGGACCGAAGCTGGCTCCCGAGGAGGGCCTGGGGCACCGGCCTGATCTCGCCGCTCGCCTTGCCAGAGCCAGGCCTTGGCGGGTAGGCCTGCTCCACCACGACCGCTCCCATCGAGGCGAGCAGCAGCGCTAGCGCCCCGAGAAACCCGATGGTCCTCGTCCTTTTGCCCTGGGCGTCCATCTCCGAGAGCTCTTCTTCCACCTGCGGCTCCTCGCTCGAGAGAGCTCGGTCCATGGAGTGAAACCGTAGCACTGGACGCTCGGAGGGACAACTCGCAGCGGCCGGGGACCGCACGCGATCTCGTGCTCCGCCCGTTGCTCATCTGTCCGTTGTTCATCTTGTGGTTCGATGCCTGGCCATGTAGGCTGCGCGCCATGCGGTGGCTCTGCAAGCTGCTCCTGCGCCTCCGCGGGGCCCGGCAGGCGGTGCTGGACGAGGCCGGCCTGGAGCGGTTCCGGCGGCCCATGAACCGCAAGCTGCGGCTCGGCCTGGTGCTATTGGCCGTAGGCATGATCCTGGGTTGGCCAGCAGTGGCGCTGGTGGGAGCCGTGGCGCTCGTCCTCGAACAGCCCTGGATCCTGGCAATAGGCGGCCCCGGGATCTACGCGCTGTCCTGGATCGTCTATGGCGCGGGCTTGCTGGTGGCTGGGATCGCGTCGGCCGCCTACCTCAAGGACGTCAACCGCTGGCTCCTGAGGCTGGTCATCGAAGGCCTGGCGGGTGGTAGGGAGCGGGCAATGAGCCTAGCCAGCGAGACCGCCAATCATCAGTGAGGTGCTTGCCATGGCCTCCTCCCATACATCGCCCTAATCATCTGGGCCGTCCGAGGGATGAGAGCGCTCGACTCGGTTCCCCAAAGACCCTCTCCTGTCGTATCGGTGCCATATCACAAGCGATTCATGGTTGCTTCACAGGGCATCTCCCCGCGGTGAAGGTTAGCGCTGGAGGCAACAATGCGGTTGTCATCCCGCGCGGTTGCAATATTATGCCGGGGCATAAGGAAGAACCCCCCATGGAACTCCTTGTCCTTGCCATCAACGCCATCCTGGTTGGCAACCTCGTGCTTGCCCAGTTCCTGGGGATCTGCCCCTTCCTGGGGGTGAGCAAGCGCATCTCCACCGCCATGGGCATGGC
>JAVEWA010000039.1:0-19500 GCA_034004785.1 Polyangia bacterium | reverse complement strand
CGCAGGCGTCGTAGTTGGAGGTGTTTCCGTCGTCACACTGCTCCACCCCCGTTCGGACATAGCCGTCGCCGCAGCGGGCGCTCTCACCAGTGTTGAGGCAGGCGTCGTTGTTGGAGGAGTTTCCGTCGTCGCACTCCTCACCAGGCTCGAGGATCCCGTTGCCGCAGACGCCCGTCTCGAGTTGACAGGTGGGGGAGCAGCCGTCCCCGGAGATAATGTTTCCGTCGTCGCACTGCTCGACGCCGAGGTGCAGGTAACCGTCGCCGCACCGGGCGTTTAGACAGCTGTTCGGGCAGGCGTCGTTGTTGTTGGAGTTCCCGTCGTCGCACTGCTCGACTCCGAAGCGGACGAAGCCGTCTCCACAGCGGGCTAGCTGACAGGTGTTGAGGCAGGCGTCGTTGTTGTTGGAGTTCCCGTCGTCGCACTGCTCCGCGCCGGTCTGGACGAAGCCGTCTCCACAGCGGGCTAGCTGACAGGTGTTGAGGCAGGCGTCGTTGTTGGAGGTGTTCCCGTCGTCGCACTGCTCGCCGATCTCCAAGATGCCGTTGCCGCAGGTGGTGGACTCGATCCGGCAAGCGGCGGAGCAGCCATCCCCGGAGATGGCGTTCCCATCATCACACTGCTCGACGCCTATCTGCAGGAAGCCGTCCCCGCACCTGGCGAGCTGACAGTTGCTCACGCAGGCGTCGCTGTTGGAGATGTTTCCATCGTCACACTGCTCGACGCCTATGTGCAGATAGCCGTCGCCGCAGCGGGCGAGCTGGCAGGTGGTGAGGCAGGCGTCGTTGTTGGAGTTGTTTCCGTCGTCGCACTCCTCCCCCGGATCGAGGACTCCGTTGCCGCATGTCGGCAGCTCGACCCTGCAGGTAGCAGAGCATCCATCTCCAGAGACGATGTTTCCGTCGTCGCACTCCTCCCCTGGATCGAGGACTCCGTTGCCGCACGTCGGCAGCTCGACCCTGCAGGTGGCAGAGCAGCCGTCTCCGGAGACCGTGTTTGCGTCGTCGCACTCCTCGACGCCGGCATGTACGAACCCGTCGCCACAGGCTGCCAGGCGGCAGGAAATCAGGCAGGCGTCGTTGTTGGAGGTGTTCCCGTCGTCGCACTGCTCTCCAGGCTCCAGGATTCCGTTTCCGCAGTCGGCTCCCTCGAACCTGCACAGGGCGCTGCAGCCGTCGCCGGAGACGGCGTTGCCGTCGTCGCACTCTTCCACGCCAGTCCAGAGCCAGCCGTCCCCGCAGGAGGCGAGGGTGCAGTCAGCGAGGCAGCCATCGCCATTGGAGAGGTTCCCGTCGTCGCACTGCTCTCCAGGCTCCAGGACTCCGTTTCCGCAGGTGGATCCCTCGGATCTGCACAGCGCGCTGCATCCATCGCCGGAGACGGTGTTTCCATCGTCGCACTGCTCCACCCCGGCCCAGAGGTGGCCGTCGCCGCATCTCGCCCTCACGCAGGTCACGAGGCAGGCGTCAGAGTTGGATGTATTTCCGTCGTCGCACTCCTCCCCGGCCTCCACGATTCCGTTACCGCACCTGGCGAGCTCAATCCGGCAGTCGGGATCGCAGCCGTCGTTGGGCACACGGTTTCCGTCGTCGCACTCCTCGCCAGGCTCCAGGACGCCGTTGCCGCAGCCCTCCCACATGCACTGCGAGTCGCAGCCGTCCCCTGACACGGTGTTCCCGTCGTCACAGTCCTCTCCTGCCTCCAGAACTCCGTTGCCGCACACGGAGGTCTCCAACGTGCAGCTGGCCGAGCATCCGTCCCCGCTCACGAGGTTTCCGTCGTCGCACTCCTCGGCGTCCTCCACGACGCCGTTCCCGCAGACGCCAATCTCCAGTGTGCAGGCGGCGGAGCATCCGTCCCCGTCAGTCAGGTTACCGTCGTCGCACTCCTCCCAGCCCTCTGCAATGCCGTTCCCGCACTCGGCGAGCGTGATGTCGAAGGAGTACCTGCCGCAGCCGGTCATGATCAGCAGGCCGGCGAGGGCCATGGGTAACGTGGTCAAGCCGCCCGCGCCAATTGTGAGCCTCGAGAGACGTGAGTGGATCATGGCCGCCTGACCTCCGATTTGAGACACGCCGAAATCGTAATTTTACCACGGGCGGGAGGGCCAGGCAGCAATTGAGGGGGATTGCGGCCTAACGTCTTGATCTGGATACGTAAACCAACCGGGGCGAAGGAGCGCCCCGGGGTATTGCCGGACGATTCACGGCTTCTCCCCGTCGCCATTATGGGCCTTGGAGAACGCCTTTCTGAATGCGTCGGGCAGGGGAATGGGCCCAGACTCATCCTGTGTCATCATGACGGTGTAGCCTTCGGCGAGGAGAGGGTGGGGCGAATGAACCCCGGTTGCTGCCGCGCTGTCTTCCGCCGGCACGCGATATACCCTCTGCCGGATACGGAAGGCCCGCGTCCGGATCTCTTCTACCTCGCTCTGCACCTCGAGGAGATCGTCGAAGCGAGCTGAGGCGCGGAAGCGGCAGGATGTCTCGACTATGGGCAGGCGCCAGTCGTAGGGCAGCTCCAGCTCCCTGAAGAGCTCCACCCTCCCGACCTCGAAGTAGAGGAAGTAGGAGTTGTAGTACACGATGCCCGTGGCGTCGGTCTCGGCGTATCGTGCTCGCAGGCGAGTCTTGAAGGTGGTCATGGCAGGGTGAGGATAGCGCGGTCAGCGGACGCTGACAGCCCTGTAATCCAAGGAAGCACCAGGCCTACTATCTGTGGAAGTTACGGCGCGGTGGACGCGCCGTCCCATTCGCGCTACACCCCATTTCGCCGCCCCGCAACGCGGCAGAGTGAGGATCTCCGGTGACGCCACCGCGGTTTAGGCGCCTCTCGGCCTGGCTCCGGGAAAGGTACGGGACCAGGGTGTTCAAGGTGAGCCTGCGGGGAGGGTTCACGTGTCCGAATCGGGACGGGAGGCTGGGGAGAAACGGCTGCGCCTTCTGTGCGGGGGATGCGCTGGAGCCACCGGGATACACCCGCGGACAGGATTTGTCGGTCCAGCTCTCCTCAGGTATGGACTATGTGAGCCGCCGTTACGGGGTGGCCCGTTTCGTCGCCTACTTTCAAGACTACAGCGCCACCTACGCCTCTGCTTCCAGGCTGCGGGAGGTATATGGCGCGGCCCTGGCGCGTCCAGAGGTCGTGGCCCTGGCGGTTGGAACCCGTCCGGACTGTCTGGATGGCGAGGCCTTGGCTGTGCTCGACGAGCTACGCCGCGAGAGGGACGTCTGGCTGGAGCTTGGTCTGCAAATCGCAGACGACGCGGTGCTCGAAGCTCTTGGCCGTGGCCACGGAGTCCGGGCCTTCATCGAGGCCTGCGAAGCTACCAGGAAGATTGGGCTCCCAGTCTGCGCCCATGTAATCATCGGGCTGCCTGGGGTCACCTCGGCCAAGGAGCGTGAGACGGCATCCCTCCTTGGGGACCTCGGTCTTTGGGGAGTCAAGCTCCATGCCTTCCACGTCGTCGAAGGCTCACCGCTCGCACGCCAGCACCGGAGGGCTCCACTCGGGCTGCTCTCGATGAAGGAGCACGTCGAGAGGGTAGTGGCCTTCCTGGAGGAGCTGCCTGCCCAGATGGTGGTTCACCGCGTGACGGGAGAGGCCCCTCCCCGCCTCACCCTCGCTCCCACCTGGACCGTCAACAAGCTCGTGGTGTTCGACGCGGTGGTGGCGGAGCTCGAACGCGCGGGCACCTGGCAGGGTAGGCTGCGAGGTTGCCCCGGGCCTGGTGGCTCCTCCGGATGAGGGCCGCATCAGAGATCAGCTGTGAGTCTCTTTATCGAGACTGGTCCTCGAAGAGGTCGAGCACGGCGAGCTCCCCTTGGGTCTCCATGCGCTCGAGACGCCGGCGCACCGCGGCTGGCGGGTCCAGGAATGCCACGCCCACCCCCCGTTCCGGCTGGGATTCGGGGGAAGTCCACTTGACCTCTGCATCCACCTCCAGGGTGTCGTGCTCCCCGCTCCCCTCGATGGTGAGGCGCAGCCTGGTTCCAGGGGTCAGCGGAGCGTCGCACCTCAGAAAGGCGCCTCCCTTGGATACGTCCCGGGTGATGGCCCAGAGCCCATCATCGCCGGTGTCGTCCTTTCCGGACAGGCGCACTCGGAGTTCGGTCCTCGCCCTGGCATTCGCACGGAATGGGTGGTTTTCGACTTTGCTCATGAAGAATATCTACTGGCTTTTCGCCTCATGCACAACCGCCCAAGGCGATTCGGGGGCTTCGCGGTTTTCTGCTCTTCGCTTCTGTAGTAGGCTGCGACCAACTTGGACCGGATGGCCACAAGGAGGCAAACATGGCTGACCCACAGGCAGTGATCAAGACGAGGCACGGCGACATCACCATCGAGTTCTTCGCGGACAAGGCCCCGAACCACGTGAAGAACTTCCTCGACCTGGCCCGCAAGGGCTTCTACAACGGGACCATCTTCCACCGCGTGATACCTGGCTTCATGATCCAAGGCGGATGTCCCAACTCCAAGCCTGGCGCCAAGGGAGTGCCCGGCACCGGAGGCCCAGGCTACAATATCGACGCGGAGTTCAACGACACCAAGCACAAGCGTGGCATCGTGAGCATGGCGAGATCCTCGAACCCGAACAGCGCAGGCTGCCAGTTCTTCATCATGGTGTCCGACTACCCATCCCTTGACGGCCAGTACTCTGCCTTCGGCCGCGTCACCTCTGGCATGGACGTCGCCGACAAGATCGTGAACGAGCCCAAGGACGGCCGGGATATGCCCCACCAGCGCGTGGAGATGACAGTGGAGGTCCTTGGCTAGCGCCCGTAGCGGCTGGGCCCGGCTGTCGAGCTCCGAGTGTTAGGCGGCGGCGGCGGCTCTTGGTGGCCATCCGGAGGCCCGACACTGACCTGACCGCGGTTGGTCGGCTTGGCTCTGGGGGAGTGGGATGACACAGGATCCGGAGAACACCCTGTTTGGGAGATACCCGCTCCGCAGGCTGCTCGGTGAAGGGGGGATGGGCCAGGTGTACCTGGCCTCTGCAACGGGTTCCGCAGGCTTCGAGAAGCGGGTCGCCCTGAAGATGCTCGGCGCGGAGCAGGCCATGGATGCGGGGCTGGTCAGAAGCCTCGAGCGCGAGGCATTGATCGGCGTGCAGCTCGACCACGAGAACCTGGTCCAGATCCTCGACTACGGCGAGCACGGCGGTAGAGCCTTCATCGCCATGGAGTACGTCCGCGGGTTCAGCCTGGGCTCCGTAATCAAGCACACCAAGGGCCAGGGACGGACGATCCCAATCGGGATCCTCGTGCACATCGCCCGCAAGGTGGCGGAGGCCCTCAACTACATGCATCATCTGGTGGACGGGGAGGGCAGGCCGCTCGAGCTCATCCACGGGGACGTGAGCCCTTCGAACGTGCTGCTGGCCACCGATGGGCGGATCAAGCTGACGGATTTCGGCATCACGGCCCTCTCGAAGGAGATCCGCGGCGAGCGGGCCGTGGCAGGGAAGCCCGGGTACCTGCCCCCGGAGGCGCTGCTCGGAGCGCCGCACAATCAGGCCTGGGATGTTTATGCCCTGGGAGTGGTGCTCTACGAGGGACTCTGTGGCCGACAGCTCTATCCTGGGAGCAGCCTCGATGAGGTCCGTGAAGTCATGGCCGCTGGCGTCGAGTGCGTGGATCTGCATCGCCCGGACTGCCCTGGTTCCCTCTGCCGCGTCGTGGAGAGGGCGGTGTCGCAAAACCCTGGCCTCAGGTTCGTCTCCGCGGTGGACTTGGTCAGGGCTCTGGATGACGCGGTCCCCCGAAGGTTGGACGATGGAGCCGAGCACGCCGCCTGGATAGGGGCCCTCTTCGCATCCGAGGCCTTCGTCCGGGAGCACGGGGAGCTCCCATTCACAGGCGGGATTGGAGCCACCGGGAGGCTGGCGCCCTACATCACCCAGAACCTGCCGGGGGAGCAGGACGAGATGCCCACCGTGGCGCCTCGTCGTCTCCCTGCCCTGCGTTTCGGCCTGAGCCCGGCCCTGGGGAGCGACGTCGCCAAGAAGCACGGAGCTCACCTCGCCGAGGTGCTCTCGGCGCGCCTTGGCCGCGACGTCAGGGTCATGGTGTTTGGCGACTACGGGACTCTCCTGGACTGTCTCTGCCAGGGGGAGGTGGACTTCGCCTGGACTCCGCCTTTGACCTTCGTGGAGGCGGCCGAGAGGGGAGTGGGCAACCTGGTGATAGCCAAGCGGCGCGGTCGGCTCACCTACGAGACCGCCATCATAGTAAGGGCCGACTCTCCGATCCAAAGCCTCGAGGACTTGAGGGGGCAGACTGTTGCCTGGGTGGACCGGGCCTCCTCGGCTGGCTACCTCTTCGCCGCGGCGGAGGTGGCGCGCCGGCTCGGTCCGCCGGCGACGGTCTTTTCGAGGGAACACTTCCACGGCTCCTATCGCGCCGTGTGCGAGGCCGTGGCCAACGGATGGGCCACGGCGGGAGCGGCCTACATCGAGCGGAGCGAGTCGGGCGAGGTGTTGACCTCGGCCTGGGCGGATCTGATTCCTGAGCGCGCAGGCGAGCTGAGGGTGCTGGAGTGTGTTGGTCCCATACCAGGCGACGGGATCGCCCACAGGCCCGGTCTCCCTGATCGGTTGCTCCGGCAGCTCGTGGATGTGCTCTCCTCGCTCGGCTCCGACCCCGAGGGCAGCCAGATGATCATGGATGTGTTCGGCGCTGAAGAGCTGGTTCCAGGCCGCCCGGATCTCTACGACTCGGTCCTCTCGGCCAAGCTCAAGCTCGAATGAAGCGCGGCACGTGATGGAGGAGGCGCGGAGACCGGGTCACCTGGGGGAGCCGCGGTATCCTCCGTCAGCTGGAGGGTGAGCCCGCCGGATCGGGCCAAGAAGATCACCGGGAACATCAGGGGAGCTCGTAGGGGAGCCGATGGCAGGGCGAGGCGGTTAGAAGGAGAGCTTCTGCACGCCGTAGGGGCCGGTCGCCACGTAGAGGTCGTTTCCGTCCTTGTAGAGATCGCTCACCCAGCCCTGGGTTCGCACGTGGCGCTCGAAGGAGGGCATGTTCCCAGAGACGTCGTACACCATGAGCCCGGAGACGTACCACCAGGTGCCGATCACCGCGTGCCCTCCCACCACGTCATAGAGCGAGGCATATGGGACGGGAAGCGCCGTCTCCGGAAGGAGAGTGGGGAAGAACATGTTGGACAGGTTCACTCCCATCAGCGAGGACTCGTTGTGGTACTGCTCAGTCTGCTCGTCGTACCACCAGCGGTTGCGGACCGAGAAGGCCCGCTCGCCTTGGAGCACCAGCCGGCCAGTGTCCTCGGGGAGAACCACCCGCCCGCGCAGGGTGGCGTGATGCTCCGCCAGGGCGAGCACGTTCACGCTGCGGGTGAAGCCGTAGCTCTGCCCGTTGTACTGGAAGTCCTCGGTGTACACGAGGCCGCGCTCTAGATCGCTGCCGAGGAGCACGCCGGGCACGTTGATCGGCTGCTCGAGGACCGCGTTCGCCGGGTTGGACACGTCGAGCCTGTTCAGGAAGTAGCGCACCAGGGGCTGGCCGTTGGGGTTTTGCAGAGAGGTCACCTTGTAGTGTGTGAAGCGCACCTCCCGACCGGCCACCTGCAGCCCTGTCACCCAGTCACGGTTCGTGAGGGCGATCTCCTGGGGGGCGCCCAGGTTGTAAGGATCCGACGTGTCAACGATGAGCAGGCGGTCGTCCTCACACTCGTCGCACCAGCTCCACCTGCGAACCTGGTGAAGGACCAGCGCGTCGCCGGCCTGCACGACCTCGTCCGCCCGCGGGTAGTACCAGCCCCACCACCACCAATCCCAGTAGTAGCCGTAGTACCACCAGGAGTAGCCGTCGAGGGTGATCTCGTCCGCCAGGAGCGGCTGGGCCGGATCGGTGAGATCGAAGGCCTGGATCTTGAGCTGCTCGGGCTGGTCCAGATCCCTGTGCAGGAGGAACACGTTGTTGTCCTTCGTGAACATGCGGGCGTAGGGGGCGTCCACCGGGATCTCCGCCAGAGGCTGGCCCAGATCGTGCTGACCGAGGGGCATGATCACCAGGCTCGTGGTGCCCACCCACCAGTCGCCCACGAGCTGGACGGCGACTCCGTTCACAATGGTGAATTGGTTCACGTTTCGCGACAGCGCGATGTCTGCGGTCTTGGTGGGCTGGTCACGGTTCGAAATGTCCAGCACCTGGAGGCGCTGATCCGAGAGGGTGAGCAGCCGGCCCTGGGCCACCAATGCGCGCCGGATGTAGCCCTCGTGCAGGACGGTGCCGCGCTTGACCAGGCTGTCGGGAGAGAAGTCCACGAGCTGTACGCCGCCCGTGCACCGCCAGTAATCGCCTCCGCACTGCATGAAGGGCAGGAGGATCAGCCCCTCGCTGTCGAGCACCTTGAAGAGCTTGTCGTAGTTGTCGCGCTCGTCGGTGAGCCAGCCCCAGCCTTCCCCCGCGCTCACCCTGGACAGGAGGGTGGGCTGGAAGGCGTTGGCCACGTTGAAGAGCGAGATGGCCAGGGTGGTGGTGCCGCCGGAGTCGTCGTGGCCGAAGGCCACCAGGCGGTCTCCCCTCGGAACGATGTGATCGAGCCAGCCGGGCATCTCGAGCTCACCGGCCTGTACTGGGTGCTCGGGGTCGGAGAGATCCACCACGAAGAGCGGATCCACCCGCTCGTAGGTGACCAGGTAGGCGCGGCCCGCATCGAACCGGACGGCGGTGAGCGCCTCTGGCCTCGGTAGCTGCAGATCGAGGGTAGAAATGTGCTGGATGCTCGTCGGGGAATTCACGCGGAAGGAGTGGATCTTGGGGGCCGAGTTGCCCCACCAGCTCTCGGGCATTGCCACGCGGAAGACCCCGTTGTGCTCGTCCATCTGCCACCTGTCCTGGACGTAGCCGGGCAGCTGGATGTTGGCCCCGAGGGAGAGCCAGCCCTGGGGGTCGGAGATGTTCACGTAGCGGATGTCGGTCACGTAGCCGCCCTCGCCATATCCGCTGGATGCGACGTAGATGGCCTGCGAGGTCACGTGGACGTGGTTGTCCCAGCCGTCGCTCCTCGGGAACACCGCGCGGTCGACCTCGTGGATGTCGTCCGGGTCGGCGATGTTGATGGAGAGGAGGTGCGTGGTGTCGTCCCAGTCGCCAGACGGGTAGTAGTAGCGGAACCAGCTGTAGCGGTTCGACACGCCGTAGATCACGTCGCCAACCGCTCTAGTGTCGGTGATGTAGCCCGGGATCCAGAAGCGAGAGATCTCCAGCGGGCTCGAGGGCACCGACACGTCCACCGCGACAATGGCGGATCCGATCTCGGCCTCTGGGTCCTCCAGGCTCGCCCACACTCGGAAGTAGTCCGATAGGACGATGTAGGCCCTGCCGTCGCGGACGTACATCTCCACCGGGTAGCCGAACACATCCAGGTGGCCCTGGATGGTCGCTTGGTCGGGATCCGTGATGTCGATGACGTAGAGGCCCCTGTACTGGTTGAGGGCGTACAGGGTGGTGCCCACGACCTTCACGATGTCGGCTTCCTCGATCTCCCGCTGGGGATCGGTGGGCTGGGTGGCGTTCGCTTCGGGCGTGGCGCGCCCTCCCTCGGCGTCTGCGCCGTAGCCATCCAGGTAGCCGCCATTATCCACTGGCGCGCTTAAAAACTGTGTATCACCTGGATTTGGCAGCGGAACTATGCCGCCGCCGCCGGTGCAGCCGTAGAGGGCCAACCCCAGCAGGGAGGTCCCAAACCAAAGGAGATGTCTTCTCGTCTTCATGACTCTTTCCTCGAGTTGGTTATTTATGGTTCCAGGGCTCATGCGTCTCTGTTCGCGGGTTTCGGCCCCAGCCAAGGGCTCGGGGCGTGCGTTCTGGGACTGCAACCCTTGTGCCAGCCCAATAGTCCAGTCCTGTTGGAGAGTTGGCCCTGCAAGCGGGCGGTTTTTACCTCAGATTTCCCCCCGCCGGACCTTCTGAGAGTCAGTTTTCTGATATACTGCGCTGCGATGAAGACCACCCCGGCTCTAATGGCTCTGCTCCTTGCAGCATGCAACATCCAGCCCAGCCATGACGGGCGCGGCCCCGTCAATGAAAGGGCCAAGCTCAGGTTGTCTCCCGATGGGCAAGGTGAGGCGAGTGGTGCTGGTTTGGATCGGCCCCACCCCGCCATGGCGGCTGCCCCGGCCAGCGTCCCCAGGAGACCCGCCAAGGTCCTCCCAACTCCCCCGGCGCCGCCTACCCGGCCCGGACAGGTTGGCGAGCCGTGGGCAGCGCCGGCTCAGGGTGTGGAGCGCATCGCGCTTGGAGACCTGGACGGGGATGGCCGCCCAGAGGCGATCCTGGCGAGCCACGAGGGGCTCTGGGTTACCGACGCGGGCGGCAGGCAGCTCGCCAAGGAGTCCGCGATCGGGCACCCCAACGCCCTTCTCATTCCCGGCGCAGGCGAAAAGGGCCTCTTCTTCGTGGCCTGGGGCTACGGCAGGAAGTACCTGACCGGTCCCTCCAAGGTCGTCGCCTATAGATACGCCCGAGGCAAGCTCACCAAAGATATCATCCAGGAGAAAGCGAGCCAGCGTCCGGCTGTCTCCGCCCTCGCCTGGGGGACCTGGAAGGGGCGAACCGGCCTGCTGATCGGCGCCTTCAAGAACAAGTACGATGTGGACCTGACCTTTGCTGTTCGTCAGGGCGCTGCCTGGGGGCTCACCGAGGTGGCTACTGTGCGCATGGCCAACGCGCTCGGGTTCGCCAAGGCGCGTTCCAAGGTAGCTGATGATCTGGTTGTGGGCAGGCTCTATGGGGACGCCCAGGGTACGCCTGGAGACGCTTTCTTGCTCGAGGCCTCGGGCCAGAGGGTGCCCATCGCCGTTCAGGGCGGCCTCAGGGCGCTCGCCTCCGCGGACCTGGATGGCGATGGCCTGGCTGAGATTCTCCTTGGGGACGGTTGGGCCCAGGCATACCGCAAGGACGGGCGCGCTCTGCTCACCCAGGCCTCCTTCAAGGGAGGAACCCTGGGGACCGAGCGCATCGGCGAGCTGGACGGGGAGTTCATGATCCAGAGGATCTCGGCCGCCGATCTGGACGGGGACGGCCGCCCAGAGGTGCTCGCGCTCGGCAACGCGTCCCTGACGGTGCTTCGCAGGGGCGCCGCCGGGGCCTGGGCCAAGCGGAGGCTGGCCGGCGGCGAGCTGCAGGACTTCGCCGTGGGCGATCTGGACGGGGACGGCAAGGCCGAGCTGATCCTGGTCTACCCGCGGGAGCTACGCAGGCTGAAGAACATCGTTTTGCCTTAGACTGGTGGCAGCCCCGGCCTGGTCACCCCATGCGACTCGAGCCTGGCCGCCCCAATCGGCGCTTCCACTGGAGAGCAGGAGGAATCCCATCATGGCAGTCACGTTTCTTGGACGGACCATCGACAAGATCGGGGTCATAGGATCGGGCAACATCGGCCCGGACATCGCGCTGCACTTCGCCCTGTCCTTGGGCACGAAGGGTGTCAGGGTGGTCGTCGTGGACGTCTCGGCGCCTGCTCTCGACGCCGGCCAGAAGCGCGTGGGTAAGAAGGTAGGGAAGCTCTCCCAGAAGGGGGCACTCGACGCTCAGAAGGCCCAGGCCGTCCTCGGCTCTCTCATCTTCACGACCGACTACGACGAGCTAGCCGGAGCCGGACTGGTGGTGGAGGCGGCATCCGAGAGCCTCCCGGTGAAGCAGGCGATCTACGCCCAGCTCGAGAGCATCCTCGAGCCCAAGGCGGTGCTGGCCTCGAACACCTCCCACCTGCCGCCCGACGTCATCTTCTCCAAGCTAGGGCACCCGGAGCGGGCGCTGGTCGCGCACTACTTCTTCCCGGCGGAGCGGAACCCGGTGGTGGAGCTGGTCACCTTCGAGAAGACCGCCGAGGACGCTGTGCGCTTCCTGGAGCTGCTCTACGAGGAGACGGGCAAGATCCCCGTGCGGCTCTCGAGCCGTTTCGGCTTCGCGGTCAACCCCGTCTTCGAGGGGATGGTCCTCGCCTCGATCCTGCTGGTGGAGGAGGGGGTGGCGGACCCGCTGCAGGTGGATGCGGTGGCCTGCCAGGAGCTCGGCTATGGGGTCGGGCCCTTCACCGCCATGAACCTGACGGGGGGCAACCCCCTCACCCACGCTGCCCTGCCAGAGTATGGCCGCCTGGTCATGCCCTGGTTCCGCTCCCCGGCGACCCTCGCTGAGAAGGTCGAGAAGAGGGAGCCCTGGCCAGTGGCGGAGCGGGGCCAGATCGTGGAGGTGCCCCAGACAGTGAGGGATCGGGTGCGTGACGCCCTTCTCGGGGTGTTCTTCGGATTGAACGCCGAGATCGTGGGGAGCGGCATAATCGACGTTGGGAGCCAGGAGCTCGCCGTAACTGCGGCCCTCGTGGTGAAGCCGCCCTTCGCCTTCATGAACGAGCTCGGTTCTGAACGCGCCCTGGCGCTCGTCGAGGGCTATGCCAGCGCACAGGAAGGGTTCCTGGTCCCGCAGATCCTTCGGGACCAGGCAGCCACCGGGAGGCCTTGGGAGATCCCGGTGGTGTACCGCCGGGACGAGGGAGACGTTGCAGTGTTGACCCTCAGGCGTCCGTTGGCCCTCAACGCGCTTGATGCCTCGGTATTCGATCAGCTCGAGACACACCTTAACGCGATCAAGGTTGACGAGGGGATCGTGGGCGCCGTGGTCACCGGGTTTGGGACCAAGGCCTTCGCCGCCGGAGCGGACATCAAGGAGCTCTCCAGGATCCAGGACCCTGCGGGGTTGGAGGCCAAGTCTCGGAGAGGTCAGGCCGTGTTTCGCGGCATCGAGACCCTCGGCAAGCCCGTGGTGGCCGCCATGAACGGCTTCGCCTTCGGCGGCGGCCTCGAGCTCTGCCTGGCCTGCACCTCGCGACTCGGGCGGGCTGGCCAGAAAGTATTCGCCGGCCAGCCGGAGCCCAAGCTGGGAGTGGTTCCTGGCTACGGGGGGACGCAGCGCCTCCCGCGAATCGTGGGACTCGAGGCTGCCTGGCCGATCCTCCTGAGTGGGGAGCCCATCTCCTCGTCGGAGGCGCTCTCCATCGGGCTCATCGACGCCGAGGTGCCAGGGCCGGAGCTCCTTTCCAGCGCTGTAGCCCGGTGCCGGGCCCTCGCCAAGGAAGAGGTGAGGCCCTCGCCCAAGCCGGAGGGCCCCATCCAGATTCCAGGGCAGCTCCCCGAGGTGCCCCTCGGCCACCTGAGCAGGCGTATCGATTCCATCCTCAGAGAGCTCATCCTGGAGGGCGCCCGGGGCGATCTGGTCAGGGGCCTGGATCTGGAGGCGCGGGCCTTCATGCTCTGCCACACGACGAAGGACTTCCACATCGGGATCAGGACCTTCCTCGAGCAGGGGGCCAAGGCCAAGGCGCCATTCGTGCACGAGTAGGTGCGCCTTGTCCTCGGGCAGAAGAGGCATGCCTTGGCGTCTCCTTGCCTTCTGGACGGCCGTGGGGTTGGCCGTGCTCGCAGGTCTGGGAGTGATCATGCCCTACCTTTTGAACTACTGGCCCACGCCTCTCGAACGGGTGGCCATCGTGCGGGGCCAAGCAGGGGCGAAGCTCAGGGTTGGGGAGCGGTTCCGGCTCATGTCGTGGAACATCCAGTTCGGCGCCTCCCGCCGGTACCATTTCTTCTATGACGGCGGCCCGGACGTGCACGCCGAGTGGGAGGTGGTCCAGCGCACCCTGGACGCGCAGCGGGAGATGATCTTCCGCGCCGCGCCCGACATCCTGCTACTGCAGGAGGTGGACCGGGACTCGGCCCGAACCTCCCGCATCGATCAGCTCCCTAGGCTGATTGATGGGCTCTCCTTCGCCTCCTGGGCCTCGACGCCGTACCACAGGTCCCGCTTCGTCCCCGTGCCGCTCGGGCGTGCTATCGGCCGGGTGGATATGCACCTGGCCACAGCGAGCCGCTACGAAATGACCTGGGCCCGGCGCCGGGCGTTACCGCTGCTCGCCGAGCCCCTGTGGCGCAGAGCCTTCAACCTGAAGCGGGCAGTCTTGGAGACCGCCATCCAAGTGGAGGGGCTGGCGCAGCCCCTACTTGTGCTGAACACGCACCTGTCGGCCTTCAGCCGCGGCGACGGGACCATGGCCCGACAGGTCGCGGCCATCATGGAGCGCCTCGCCTTCCTGGACGCCCGCGGGATCCCCTGGGTGCTCGCTGGGGATCTGAACCTGTTGCCGCCTGGGGACAGCCCGGCGCGTCTTGGAGCGGAGGCTGGCTACTACGCCGACAGGGAGAACCCGATCCTGCCGCTCTACAGCAGGTACCAAAGCGGGGTGCCCGCCGAGGAGGAGGCACGGTCCCCAGCCCGCTTCTACACGTATCTCCCCTTTGGCGCGAAGGTGCCCGATCGTCGGCTGGACTACGTGTTCGTGTCGGATCGGTTGGACTTGCACGGGCTGCGCGTGATGAGGGACTCTTCTCCCTCGTCTGATCACCTCCCGTTGCTCCTCGTCGCGTCAATCAAGGCCGCGCCCTGAGCCTCGAGGCCCAAGGGTTGGACTCCGAATCCGAATTCACGACATCACAGACACTGCGGCTATTCATGGGAGTTGCGTGCGAGGGCAGGCCGCTTCTTGAGGATGACTCTGGCGTCCACGATGGAGAGCCCGTCGGCGCGAACGATCACGGGGTTGAGATCTATCTCCTGGATCTCGGGATAGGACTCGACGACCTCTGAGACGCTCAGCAGAAGCTCTACGATCAAGCTGTGGTCGATCGGCGGGCTTCCACGATAGCCGTTAAGCAGCGACGCGGACTTTATCTCCGAGATCATCCGCCTGGCCCCCAGCTTGCTGATGGGTAACACTCGGAACACGACGTCCTTCACGACCTCCACCAGGATACCGCCGATGCCGAACATGATGACGGGGCCGAACTGCTGATCGATCTTGGTGCCGACGATCACCTCCAACCCTTGCTGCGCCATTTTCGAAAGGATGCAGCCTCTGATGTCAGCGTCGGGGCAGTACCGCTTGGCGCTCTTGACTATCTGACGGTAGGCGTCTTCGGCCTCCCTCGGGCAGGTCAACCCTAGCTTCACGCCGCCAGCGTCGCTCTTGTGGAGGATGTCAGGAGAGACGATCTTCATCGCAAAGGGCCCATCGAGCTCGCTCGCCAGGCGCGCCGCTTCCTCGGCGCTGGTGGCCAGCCTGTCCATGGGGACCGGCACGGCATGGCAGCCGAGGAGCAGCTTGGCCTCGTGCTCAAGCAGCGAGGTCCTGCCATCTGAGTAGGCGTCTTCGATGACCTTCCTGGCCCTGTCGTCGGCCTTGTGCCCCCAGTTGAACACGAAGTTGTGGCGCTGGTGGCGCGAGTCCAGGAACTGGCCGTACTCGCTGAGAGCAGAGAAGCACTTGCAGGCGATGTCCACGGAGTCATGCACAGGTATGTTGTAGTACCTGAGCAGATCGAGGGAGTGCGGGTGCGCGAAGTTGTAGAGGCTGTGCACCACAACGGGCTTGCCGGTCCTCCGGACGAGCTTTCCAAGCCTGTGGGCCGCGTCCTCTTCCATGAACTTGAGCCTGTCGGCGAATCTGAGCCCGTAGCCACCGAAGAGGCCCACCAGCAGCAGGCCTCCGATCTGCTCGTCCTCGAGGAGGATGCTCGCGCACTCGGCGAAGACGGCCGGGTCCGAGTCGGTGCTGCCCGCAACGTCGATGGGGTTGGCCAGCGACGCGTTTGGAGACAGGATCTTCGAGAGCTTCTCCCTTGTGGCCTTCCTGAGCTGCGGGATCTCGATACCCAGGTCAGTGAGGACGTCGGCGGCGATGGTGGCGTGCCCGCCACCGTCGGCAAGGATCGCTATCCTGTTGTTGCGCAGGGGAGGTAGGCTGGAAAGGGCCTCGGCCACCGGGAAGAGCTCGTCCGAGTTCTCTATGGTGGTGATGCCGGCCCTGCGGAAGGCGGTCCGTGACACCTCCGAGATCCCCGCGAGGGCCCCAGTGTGGGAGCCGGCGGATCTGGCGCCCTTGGCGGAGCGGCCGCTCTTGAGCAAGATGATCGGCTTGACCTCGGTCGTTTGGTAGGCCTGCTGCAGAAACATGCGTCCGTCGCTCATCCCCTCCACGTACATGATGATCGCCCGCGTCTTCGGGTCCGCAGTGAGGAACTCCAGGTACTCGTGGAACTTCAGATCCGCCTCGTTCCCCACGCCGAAGTAGTAGGAGAAGCCCTTCTGGCTCTTGAGCTGTGCCTCGGTGATGATGGCCAGGGCCATGTTGCCGCTCTGTGAGATGAGCGCGATGTCTCCATGGGGGATGTCGGCGAGGCCGACCAGGTTCATGTTGGAGTGTACGCTGATCATCCCGCTCGTGTTGGGACCCACCATGCGCACTCCGGCTTCCTGTGCGACCTTGACGATCTTGGCCTGGAGCTTCTTGCCCTCGCCGCCCAGCTCGCCGAAGCCGCCCGCAATGATCACCGCGCCTGCGACGCCCTTTTTTCCACACTCCTCTATGATCCCAGGTATCGTCCTTGCCGGGGTCGTGATCAGGGCCAGATCGACGGGCTCGTCGATGTCTGACAGGCTCGGGTAACACCTGAGCCCGAGGATGCGATCTTCCTTGGGATTCACCGGAAAGATCTTTCCCTCGTAACTTCCCCTGATTAGCGTCTTGATCGCCTGGTATCCCCTCTTCTTGTCGTCCTTGGATGCTCCGATTATCGCGACTGATCTGGCATCGAAAACCCTGCTTAGATTCATGTCGTGTCTCATTTTCCCGTGAATAGGGGGGCGCGCTTCTCGGCGAAGGATCTGAGCCCCTCGTGCCAATCCTCGGTGTCCATGCAGGACAGAATGGCCTCGGCCTCGAGGTGCAGCACGGACTCGAGATCCAGCGAGGCTGGCTGCGACAAGCGCTTCTTGGCGAAGGCCATAGAGAGCGGAGCTTTCTTGGCGATCACGCCTGCCAGCTCCAGGGCGCGCGCCAACAGCTTCTCGGCTGGATGGCTCTCGATGGCCAGGCCCATCTCCACTGCCTCCAGACCAGAGATGACCCGTCCCGTGTATATCAGCTCCTTGGCCCTTGCCGGGCCAACGAGCCGTGGCAGATGGTAGGTGGAACCGCCCCCCACGAAGGTGCCCAGGCCGGTCTCGGTGAAGGCGAGGGTGGCGGAGTCGGCCATCAGGATGAAGTCGGCGCACAGGGCCATCTCCGCACCGGCCCCTCGGGCAGGGCCGCCAACCGCGACGATGACGGGCTTGGGGAAGGTGTAGAGCAGTCTCGTGGTCTCGTGAGCCAGCAGGATGTAGGCTCGCTTCTGCGCGTGGCTCCGCTCGCCGGCCCCGTGCTTCTTGAGGTCAGCCCCGGCGGAGAACGCGCGCTTCTCCACACCGTCCTTCATGCGGGACGAGCCCGTGAGGACGAGAACCCTGACCTCTGCGTCCGCCCCTGCCGCGGTCAGAGCATCCGTCAGCTCCACGTACATCTGCTCGATGACGGCGTTCATCCGCTCCGGCCGGTGGAGGCGCAGGACGGCGATCTGGTCCTTCTTCTCGTACATGATTGTCTCGTAAGTCACAGAATGGCTCCTTTCGCTCCATCGTCGATACCGGAGGATCGCCCTGACCACAACCCCAAACGGACCAAAAAGTTACCTGCAACCGAGGTGGACTCTGTCGTCGGCGCGCCCGGGTGTTATAAAACGGGGCGGGAGGAAGTGGTTGTGGATCGAGAGCCCAGGAGGATACGAGCTTGAACTAGGTGTTCTTTGGGGCCATGATCGTTTCTCCGGAGGGCAGCGGTTCCTTACCGCTTCCCTTTGCGGGGTGTTCCTTCCGAGGATGAGAAACATGACAAGTGCTGCCTTCGTCACCATCTTGCTTCACCTTGTCGCCAGCCCGCCGAGCCATGCTCCCACTGTGCTCGGTGAGATAGACGCTCTTCACAGGCGTGGGGCGATCGATGACCAGACCAGGCTGCTCTACCGGGTGGCCGCGCTCAGGCGTCCCGAGCTGCTCCCCGACGAGCTCCGCGACCTGCCTCTCGGCCGGGAGGGTGGGAGGCTCACGAGCGGAACCAGGGTGATGGTGGAGGCCTATCAGCAGGTCATCCGTACGGGCGCCTTTGGCGGCGCGCTACACAACCTCTTGCAGCCACCTGGCGATCTCCCCTATGTCCTGGATTCGGCGACGTGGCCCATCCGCGTTTCTTATCGCAGCCCATGGAGTGAGTCTCTGGCGCACAGGACTCTCCAGGCAGCCGAGACGTCCTACGAAAGGGAGATCGGCGAGTTCGGCTTCTACCAGCCTCCAACAGTGGACGCCTCGGGGCTCTATCGCATCTTCGTTGACGACACTGGTATGGGCGGTGGGGGCTACACAGCGCCCTTCGACTACAACCCGAGCACGGCCTGGGATGACTGCTTCACCTACATAGTAATAGATCCGACGAATGACGAGTGGAGCGTGGACGGGGTGGTGGCCCACGAGGTTAACCACGCAATGCAGGCGGCCATGGACTGCTTGGAGGTCACCACCTTCTGGGAGAACACCGCGACCTACGTGATGAGCCAGGTCTTCCCGGACGCCTGGTGGTACACCGTGGGCACCATGAGCTACTTCCAGAGCCAGCCCTGGCGCGCTCTGGACTTCATGCAGTACCCATACTCTGATCTATACGAGTACGGGGGCGCGCTCTTCGTTTACTACCTCGCCGAAACCTTCAGCCCCACCGGCTACCCTGTGGTGCCCAAGAGCGTACTATTGCGAAAGATATGGGAGGCCTCCATGCAGTCCACGGGCTTCAACGAGCCCGACTACTACGACGCCATCGAGACCGTGCTCGCCTCGGACGATGTTCCCACTTCCATGGAGGAGCTGCTCATGGACTTCAGCGAGGCGCGCTACTTCGTCGGCAGCCAGGACGACGGCGCCCACCTCCCCGGAGCCAGCCAGCTCTGGGACGCCGAGCTCTCCCTGGTGGCGGAGCACACCAGCAGCGCGCTTCCGGTGCGAGGCGCCTCTCCTCCTTCGGCCAAGCGCCCCGCGCCATTCGGGTCGAACCATGTGCTCGTCTCCTTCCCATCCACCTACGGGCACTCCCTCGTCGTGCGTTTCGACGGCGACGATGAGACGCGGTGGGGCGTCCGCCTGGTGCGTTTCGGGCGTGGAACAACCGTGTCCGAGGCGCTCGATCTCGCGGAGGAGACCTGGGACGGTAGCGCGGTCGTGGAGACCACGGGGTTCACCAAGCTCCTCTTGGTGATTGCGAACCTGGGTGACGAGGCCTATGACCCGGATCGCCGTTCCTGGCCCGTCGCCTCGTATAGCTATGACGTCTCGCCCGTGCTGCCGGCCCCGGTCATCGAGGGGATCATTCCCGACGTGGTAGCTCGTGGACAGCAGAACCTGCCTGTGCGTCTGCTAGGCTCGGGATTCGCGACCGGGCCCGAGTTCTTCCTCCGCTTCGAGGATCCCAACGTCCAGGTCGTGTCATTGGATTACTTGTCAGCCACGGAGATACTGTTCTCCATCACGGTCCCTCAGCGAACAGAGCTCGGCGCAAAGACGC
>JAVEWA010000627.1:0-4074 GCA_034004785.1 Polyangia bacterium | reverse complement strand
GGCCCTCGAAGCAGTGTGCTGTCCTGATAGCGGCGTCTCCCACCACCACGTCCCGCGAGGCGTCGGGCAGGGGCCCGGCCAGGCAGAGGCCCGCACCCGCCGAGATCCCCACCACGTCCCCCAGTGCGTCGCAGCAGAATCGCTCCAGGCCCGAGGACCCGCAGGGGCTCGCGTCCTCCATCTCGCGGGGCGCGAGGAAGAGCCTCTCCCCCTCGGCCCTCGCGATGACGTACTCCCGCCGCGAGAGGGTCAGGTCCTCGCAGTGGCTCTCCAGGCCAGGCTCGGTGTCCTTGGACAGGCAGATGCCCGAAGACCCTGCCGCCTGCAGAAACGAGCGATAGCAGTAGTAGCCGTCACCGCACTCCTTTGCCGAGGAGCAGCCCACGAGCACCAGCAGGTCCCCATCCCGTACGCCGTACTGGCAGAAGGGGAGCCCTGAATCCACGAACTCGGCCTGCCCCGAGGGCGCCGAGCCCAGGTCGTGGCGGATCACCTGGCCCGTGATGCGCTGGGTGCCGGGCAGGACCCCCTCGTAGCGCAGGTGGAAGGACTCGGTGCGCACGCGGTAGGGATCCAGCGCCGAGATCGCGGGCTCGTTGCCGCCTGGGCGCTTGGCCAGCCGGTCGTGGGTGCCGTCGTCCACCAGGGGCTCTCCATCCTGGTAGATGCCCTGGGTCTGTCCGTCCGTGGCCCTTGGCCGGCCGTCCTCGTCGGGCAGGGTGTTCACCGCCGAGCGAAGCTGGTGCGCGAGCACGGCGTGGACCCCGTCCCCCCTCCTGTGCTGCAAGGGAGTCTCAGGAGTGCCAGGATCCGAGGCCACAGCGAAGTTCTCGTCCACGTTCACGAGGTAGGCGTTGCCGTCCTGGCTCACGAGGTATGCGAAGGTCCCGACGAGGCGCCTGGGATTCAGGGTCGTGAGCGAGGTCCCCTCGTCGTAGCCCTCCTCTTCCAGCTCCACGAAGGCCACGTCCACGGCCTTGCGCATGCCAGGCAGGGCGAGGGCCGGCGACTGGATCCCAGGGGCGCGCTCGGGCGTGGTGGGATCCGAGAGGCGCAGGCAGCCGCGCCGGTGGCTCCAGGCCTCCCAGGCCGAGGGGTCGCTGCCGTCCTCGGGAAAGAATGGATCCGTGGGATCGGGGTTCGTCTCGCACTCCTCCTCGAGGTCGCCGTCTATCACGTGGACCACGCCGCTTCTGGTGATCACGTAAAGGAAGTGCCAGTCGCTCGTCCAGGTCAGGGTCTCTCGGATACGAAGCACGCCCCGCTCCTCCTCGGCGAGGGGCAGCGTGCGGGGGTTCACGAGCTCCCCGGTGAAGGGGTCCACGTCCAGGATGGACAGGGCCGGGGCGGTCATCCACCCGATCAGCAGGCGCATGCCGTCCCAGGTCACGTGGATCGGCCCAGGCTGATGCTCGGCCAGGGTGCCCTCGGGAGCGCTGTCCCCCACGAAGTCCACGCAGTCCCTCGGGCAGCTCGGATCAGTGCCGGCAGGCACCAGGCCAGAAGCGGTCAGCCGGAAGCTCTGCAGGATGCGGCCCGAGCCGAGATCCAGCACGGCCACCAGGCCGCAGGAGGGGATGCTCACGTAAGCGCGGTGCCCCTTGATTGGGCCGCAGGCCTGGATGGGGGGCAGCTCCTCGGTGTGCTCTGGCACCAGAACGAGGCTGTGGGGCCGCGCGAGCAGCCGGCCCGAGGCCGAGCGGATGCCGATGCGCCCGGTGGGGGCCCCGTGCAGGGAGCCCTCCACCAGCTCCAGCCCTGCCACGTGCAGGGCCGCGTTCAGGTTGACCAGGGAGATGTCGCAGCTCCCGTGGTTCGTCACGTAGGCGGCGCAGCCGTCCTCGGTGACCTGGACCCCCACGGGCGCCTCCCCCACCGGGATGAAGCCGTAGCCCGGGTTCTGGTTCATGAGATCCACGAGCTGGCCTCTCGTGACGTTCACAAGAGCCACCTCGGAGCGAGCCGAGTTGGAGAGGACGCCGAAGATGGCCCTCCGATCGGCGCCCTCGATCTGCTCGTCGCAGGCATAGGCAGGCAGGGCCGTCAGGCCCGGCGTCTCATCGTCCACGGGCCCCACGCAGAAGAAGTCGAGGGCGTTCGGACGCTCGAGGTACCTGGTGGGTGTGCGGATCTCGTCCTTGGGGCACCCCGGGGCGCTCGCAAGGAGCAAGCACACCGAGACAAGGGCAAGGGGCCTCATCATCGCTCGAGCTCCTCGGGCCACCCGATCCGGCCGATCATCTGGTGATAGGTGGGAGAGTCCTCCCGGAGGTCGAGCACCCCCACCGAGTGCTCGCCAAAGTTCGTGATGAACCCGAAGCCCTGCCTTCGGGCGGGCACCTCGGGGATGTCGGGCACGAGGACTAGATCGTGGGGGCCGCCGCCGCTCTCGATTCGATCCACCACCTGGGCTTGCGCCGTGTCCACCACGTAGATCTCGCCCGAGCCGTAGCACACGGCGTAGGCGAGACGCCGGCCGAAGCGATCCTCCCTGAGACGCAGGTTGGATGGCCTCGGGCAGACCTCCACCACGTCCAGCACGCTGTTTTTCGGGACGCCGTTCTGGAGGCTCGTGTCTATTGCCACCAGGGCCGGAGGCGTGCGGGTGAGGGCGTAGAGGGTGTTGCCGTCAGGAGCCACGGCGAGGCCCCGCACGTCCGCCCCGCCCTCCAGGGGTCCGAGTGGCGCGCCGAGCACCACGCTGGGCCCGAGCACCATTCGCAACCCACGGTCCTCGGCCAGGGGGCCGCTCGCCCCGGAGACGCGCAGCATCAGGATCTGGGAGGCGCTCCGGTTGCTCACGTAGATCCAGCCAGCCGGGTCCTCGGGGGTCCGCAGCACGACGTTGAAGCCCCCCGAGACGTTGTCGGCGCTCTTGCTCATCACGTCCCTGAGGATGTCCACGAGGTCCGGCCCGCCGCGCCTGAGGTTCCCCTGGTAGCCCACCAGGTCCACGAGGGAGAGGCTCCCGGTCACCAGGTGGGCGAGCACCGCGTAGCCGCCGAGGGGCTGGAGGCCTATGCCAAATGGCTCGTCTGGCATGGTCCCAGACACCAGCGACTCCCGCCCAGGGGACGGCGACTCCACCCGGTAGGTCTTTTCGCAGTCCCTGAGGCCGCTTCTCTCGCAGCCCTGGCCGCAGTCCAGGCAGAGCAGCTCGTCACCCTCGTCTCCTCCCAGGATCACGTCCACGAAGGTGAGGGAAGGGTCCCCCCGCACCGGGATGTAGAGCCGGTAGCGCCTCTGGCCGCCGGTCTCCTGGTCCGGGAGCCAGGGCTCGAAGGGGCTCGCCGCAAGGTCCTCCAGGGCGAGAAAGCCAGGGTAGAAGCCGAGCCGCACCGTCAGGTCCCCGAGGACGATGCCGCCCAGGGTTCCTCCGGCGCCGTCCGGCGCGGGCCCCTCCTCGCACTCCGCCACCTGGCGATTCTGTGGATCCAGGCGGCAGGCAGCAGGGTAATCCAGGGGGTTCTGGATGCGCTCGAGGGCGAGGTCCACGTCCACCACGCCGAGGGTGCCCCCGTTGTACTTGAGGTCCGAGTTGCCGTTTGTGACGAACAGGTAGCGCCCGTCGGGGGTCAGGGCCAGGCCGGTCGGAAAGTAGAAGCCGGCCGGGGGCGGCGAGATGCCCGGCAGCTCGTTGCCAGCCAGGCCGTCCCACTCGGCCTGGCAGCTCGCGCCAGCGACAGCCGCCAGGAGGAGAAACACAAAGGGTGCCATTTTTCTCGGGAAAGACATCGGCGGAACCTTAGTCCTTGGCCTGACCATTAGTCAATGATTTCGGTCGGCGGGTTGCCCGCCGCAGGGAGGAATCCGGGAGGCGGAGCCAGCGGCCCCGCCGTGGCTAGCCGTGGTTGATCGCCGCCCGGGCGGCCCGGGCAGAGCTAGCCGTGGTTGATCACCGCCTGGGCGGCGGCCAGGCGGGCGATGGGCACCCGGAAGGGGGAGCAGCTCACGTAGTCCATGCCCACCAGGTGGCAGAACTCCACCGAGGAGGGCTCCCCGCCATGCTCGCCGCAGATGCCCACCTTCAGGCCCGGCCTGGTGGCCCTGCCGCGCTCGATGCCGATCTTCACG
>JAVEWA010000038.1:0-19549 GCA_034004785.1 Polyangia bacterium | reverse complement strand
GGCCGAGGATGCGCCGTAGCAGTCGCTGTCCACCAGGCCGCAGCCGCAGTCGCCGTAGCCGTCCCCATCGAAGGTCGGGTCACAGGTCCAGCCGTTGCAGCCGAAGGTCGTGAGGGAGCAGCCAAGGCCGCAGCCCAGGGTGCCCCCCGAGTATCCGAGGGAGGTGCAGGTCTGGCCCCCGAGGTTGGAGGAGCCGTCGCAGGTCTCGAGGCCCTCGATGACGCCATTGCCGCACACGGGCGTGCCCGAGCAGCCGGTGGTGACGAGGGCATCACATGTCACCGAGCAGGCCAGGCTCCCGGTGATGAAGCCCTGAGACTCGCAGGTCTCGCCCTTGTAATCCGCGCCGTCGCACACCTCGGCGCCCTGGGCCACGCCGTTCCCGCACTGCACCGTGATGCACAGCGCGTTGTTGGCCGGATCGATGTTGCTGCAGTCCGTGCCCTCCTCGTCGCAAGAGCCGTACTCGTTGCAGTACTCGCACACCGAGGAGCTGCTGCCGGCGCAGTCGGGGTCCACCACTCCGCAGCCGCAGTCGCACCCGTCGCCACCTCCGTAGTAGGACGGATCGCAGGTCCAGCTCCCGCCGCCAGTGCAGCCGGAGGTGTTCCAGGAGGCGCAGGTCGAGCCGCAGGCCAGGTTCCCGCCCGTGAAGCCCTGGCCGATGGTGGTGCAGCTCTGGCCGTTCAGGTTCGCCCCGTCGCAGAGCTCACCGGTATCGATCACGCCGTTGCCGCAGAGGGCGCCGCCGGTGCAGCCCGTGGTGCTCCAGGAGGCGCAGGTCGAGCTGCACCCGAGAGTCCCGCCGGTGAAGCCCTGGCCGATGGTGGTGCAGCTCTGGCCGTTCAGGTTCGCCCCGTCGCAGAGCTCTCCCTGGTCTATCGAGCCGTTGCCACAGAGGGCGCCGCCGGTGCAGCCCGTGGTGTTCCACGACGTGCAGCTCGAGCCACAGGCCAGGTTCCCGCCCGTGAAGCTCTGGCCGATGGTGGTGCAGCTCTGGCCGTTCAGGTTCGCTCCGTCGCAAAGCTCTCCCAGGCTCACGATGCCATCTCCACAGAAGCCCACGTGGTGGTTTGTGTTGTTGTCGTTCCCGCCCTTGGATGGCCCGCAGCCCGAGATCAGGGCCGCTGCGAGGCTCGCGAGCAAGAGCCGGTCCATAGGTCTAATGGTCATGTCTTCTTCCCTTTCCTCCGCCGGGCGACGCCATCACCTGGCAGCTCGATATTTGCTCGAGGCCAAGCTCTCCGGCCGGGCCGGAGCCGCTGGCCCCGTGAGGAGTCTTCATCTGACCTTATGTCGAAACCCGCCAGGGACGCAACCCATCCATCAGAGAGCCCAGGGCGCGCCGAAGCGGTTGTGGTGGACTAGCTCCGAAAGGGACCTGCGCCTCCCAGCGACAGCACCCGGAAAGAGGCTTCGAGGGAAGCTTCAGATTTCCATCGCCGAGCGGGCCACACACGCCCAATTTCCGTGAGGCCTGCCCGGCGCTCTGAACCTCACCCTTTCCTCCAGCGCCCACCCGGCATGAGCTTCCATCGAAAAGATCTCGTCGCAACAAGGCCTTACGCGGGCTGCTGCCATTGACGACGCCAAAGATGGCTCGGACGCCTCGCAACAGGATCGCGCCTGTCCCAAGACGGCACGTTTCTTGCTCATGCCAGCTCCAGCCCGATTGTTGACGTGACAAACCTCAGCTCGAGCCCGCCTCTCATCGCGGCTGTCGAGGCCCAGAGAGCTGGACAGGAGAACCTGGCATGCATTCCTTCCATCTTTCGATTCGAACGAGCAGAGCATTCTCTTGCGCCGCCGCCTTCATCCTGCTCTGGCTCCAAGGCTGCCAAGTCCCGGAGGGTGACCCTGGCGCCACGAGCCCCACCGAGGTGAGCCTGCCAGAGGTGAGCCAGGGGGCCAAGAACCAGTTCGTTGGCTACTACTCGCCCGTCACGGTGAGGCAGGAGAGCTCCATCGAGCCCTACGACCTTCCAGTGGTCGAAGGTGACGTGGCCAACCTGGAAGCAGTGCTCGGCAAGCTCGCGCTGCCAGAAGCTCCCGCGTCGCTGCTAGTGAACGGCTTCGCCGTGAGCCCATGGGGGGAGGCCGAGGACTTCGCCGAGCAATACAGGCTGTTGAAGGCCCTGGACGTGCCGGTCTTCGTCACCGCGGACACATGGCTTCACATGTATCACGTTCAGTTCGACGAGCTCCTCAAGGAGCTGGAGGAGACCCGGTTCTACCGCCAGATCCTGGCCGTGACCAACCGCATGATCGAGAGCGCGGACGCGAGATACAGGCAGTCCTCGGGGCTCCTGCGAGATGCCTCGCGCAAGGCCCTCGCCTTCCTCTGGGTGGCCAGAGGGCTCCTGACCGTCACAGACGATCCGAGCACAGCGCCCGCCAGCACTGTACCGGCAGCCGTCTCGGATGAGGTGGTCGCCGAGCTGAAGCTGATCACGGAGCACGCGGGCTTCGAAAGGAGCCCGCTCTTCCAGTACCAGGAAGACTACTCCCAGTACCTGCCGAGGGGGCACTACACCCGCAGCGAGACCCTGAAGAGCTACTTCAGGGCGCTCATGTGGTATGGGCGGATGACCCTGCTTCTCAAGGGCGGCGACCCGGCCTGCGAGTATGACTATTGCCCGGCCCTCGTCACCCCTGAGGAGGCCGACCAGCAGACCCTGGCCTCGATGCTCCTCACCGTGGATCTCCTGAGCCTGGACGCAGATGGAGCGCCCCTTCTGCAGCTCTGGGAGGACATATACCAGGTGACCGCCTTCTTCGTCGGGCTGGCTGACGACCTCACCCTCTACGAGTACCACGAAGCCATTGTCGAAGTGCTTGGCCGGGTCTTCCCGGTATCGGAGCTGGCGAGAGCCGAGAACCTCCTGTCACTGCGTGCTGCCTTGGCCCTCAAGCGAGCCCCCGAGATCTACGGCGGCACCGGAGGCCAGGTCATCTGGGTGGACGAAGACGAGGAGATCACTCCGGAGATGCTGGATGAGCTCCTCGAGAAGTCCAAGGGCTTCCGGCTCATGGGCCAGCGCTTCATCCCAGACTCCTTTGCCATGGGTCGCCTGGTGTCTCCTGGCGCCGGATCGCTCTTGGGCGACAGCGAGGCCTTCACAGCGGTGTACACCCAGGCGGGCTGGGTCCGCGGCTTCCCGCGAGGCTTGGACGTAATGGCGCTCCTCGGGTCTGGGAGGGCCTCGCGTTGGCTCGGCACCCTCGGAGACGACGCCTACACCCACTACGCCGGGTCCTTTGCCGAGCTCCAAGCCTTCTTCGCCGCGCAAACCCCATCCGACTGGCACCGGAACCTCTACTGGGGCTGGCTCCATGCGCTTCAGCCTCTGCTGTCTGCGCCCGCCGGAGGTGTGCAGAGCTTCATGCTCACAGAGGCCTGGCAGGACAAGTCCCTCGGCACGGCGCTAGCCTCCTGGGCCGAGCTCCGACACGACACCATCCTCTACGCCAAGCAGAGCTACACCCCGGGCTTCGAGTCCATCACCTCCGAGCCAGTGGCCCATGAAGTGCCTGGATACGTCGAGCCGAATCCGGAGCTCTTCGCCCGCCTCCTGGCCCTGAACGAGACCACCAGGAAGGGCCTGGAAGCCTTCGGCGTGCTGCACGAAACGGCCCGAAACCGGCTGCTGGAGCTGAGCGGCCTGCTCGGACAGATGCTGGACATCAGCCAGCGAGAGCTCGCGTCGGAGGAGCTCAGCGAGGCTGATCACGCGCTCCTCGGGGACCTCGCTGATCGCCTGGACATGGTGCTCGGCGGGGTGGAGCCCGCCGGGGTCAAGACCACAATGGTCGCCGACGTGCACACCGATCAAAACAGCCAGAAAGTGCTGGAGGAAGGCGTGGGCTACCTCGAACTGCTACTCGTTGTCCTCAGGCAGCCAGATGGCAGGCTCACCCTGAACGCAGGACCGGTCTTGTCGCACTACGAGTTCAAGCACGACATGGCGAGCAGGCTCTCCGACGAAACCTGGCGGGAGCTGCTCGAGAGCCCAAGCGCGCCCGAGGCGCCTCCCTGGACAGGGGCCTGGCGCGCCAAATAGGCGCAGTGCGAGGCTGTGGCTGCCCCTCCAAAGCCCATCCACCTCAGCGAGCCCAAGGCGCGCCGAAGCGGTTGTGGTGGACTAGCTCCGAAAGAGCCCTTCGCCCCGGGTCCCGGCTGGGCTTCTCCGGTACTCCGATGGGGATGAGCTCGTAGCAGGCCGTGCCGTCGGACAAGCCGAGCACTGCGCCCGCGGCGGCGTGATCCAGCCAGCCAAGGTGCAGGGTGCCCAGCCCCTCTGCCCAGGCAGCCAGGCAGAGGGTTTGGCACGCGATGCCCAGGTCGAACATGACCCAGTCCCCGTGCATGGTGACTGGCTTGCCATCGTGCAGACCCGACCTGCCGGCCCGGCCGCAGACCGCCAGCACCAGGGGGGCGCCCGACACGGCCTTCCTGCCTGGGTTCGTGGCCGGGACGCACTCGGCGAGGCGCTCCTTCACGGCGGGGTCGTCCACCACCACCAGCTCCCAGGGCTGGAGGTTCACCCAGCTCGGCGCCCAGCGAAAGGCCTCGAGGAGGCGCTCCAGGGCCTCCTTGGGGATGGGGTCTGGACGAAAGCGCCTGACGCTCCGCCTGGTCCTGATGGTCTCGTGGATGTCCATGGGGGCCCTCCTGGCAGCTTGCCTGGCCAGGGACTCTAGACGGCCCTTCTCCTCGGGACAAGGGGTGGAAGGCGTGAGTGGATAACGCGACAGACGAACGCCAATGAGCACAGCGGGACCGCCCTGATGGCCCAGAGTGAGCGACGACGTGCCCATGGACCTCGGGGGCGCTCTGAGCTACTCTCCCGCCGTCCAAAGGGGCTCGATCGAGAGTCGATCGAGGCTCGAACCAAGCGCCAGGCGGACTGGCCAGGAGAAGGAACCATGAAGAAGCTGCTCATCTTCGCGACGATCGCGGCACTCTCCCTGGGTCTCGTTGCTTGCAAGAAGAAGACCACCGAGGAGAAGAAGGCCGGAGACGACATGGAGGCCATGGACATGGACGCCATGGACATGGAGGCCATGGACATGGACGCCATGGACATGGACGCCATGGACATGGACGCCATGGACATGGACGCCATGGACGCCCGCCCGGAGCCAGACAAGTCGGCCGACGCCTTGAACGAGTGCAAGAAGATGTACGCCGACCACTACGCCAAGTTCGTCCCGATCCTCGCCAAGCTCGGGATCACCGCCACCGCCGACGAGATCGTGAAGGCCTACGGCGCCGACAAGCCCGATACCCTGAAGCGCTGCACCGATCTCACGCCAGAGCAGCGGGCCTGCGCCATGAAGCAGCCCAACCCGCTGGAGTCCAAGGACGAGTGCAAGCACGGCAAGTTCCTCACGAACTACGTGCCTTCCGATTGGAGCAAGAAGATCAGCGGGGAGGACAAGCCCCTGGACGAGAAGATCGCCAAGGGGCTCCAGGCCTGGCTCACGGGCAAGTGGGTCAGGGAGGACGCCAAGTGGAAGCGCAAGGAGGTCTTGATCGTCGCCAAGGACGGCAAGGCCACTGGCGAGAACTTCAAGGACGACAAGCCCGACGGCAAGAAGGAAGACTACGAGTTCTCCTTCAAGAACGAGCTCCAGATCCACCGCAAGTGGAACACGACCACCCAGACCTTCACCTTCTTCAAGCTGGGCCCCAAGGCCTTCGTGATGAGCAGTAACTTGATCTACAACGTGGTGCCCGTCGAGGACAAGAAGGCCTTCAACCTGAAGATCGGCTCGAGCGAGGTCGCCCTGGTCAAGGACGGGAAGTGCGAGGTCATCGATCTCTCCGCCGCCACCGCCTACGCGGCCACCTGCACCTGGGGCAAGGACGAGGCCTCCAAGAAGGACAACTTCACCGTGTCCTACAAGCCCGGCAAGTGGGAGCGGAAGAGCATGTACATCCACCAGGACAAGCACCTCATCCACCAGTATCTCTGGGACACCAAGTACCTGAAGAAGTAGCCAGACCATGGCCCGGCCGGCGCCGCCCGGTGTTCCAGACGCTGGTTCCAGGCGCTGGTTCCAGGCGCTGGTTCCAGGCACGGGTCCAGGCGCTCCCAAGGCGCTCTGGCCACAAACCCCAGTCACAGACCAAGGGCTTCGCCTCGGTCGGGCGCCTGGATACTCACCTCGGATCCTCCTTGCGCACCTCGGACTTCGACTACTGGCTCCCCGAGGAGCTCATCGCCCAGGAGCCGGCGCCATCCCGGGACGCCTCCAGGCTCCTCGGGGTGCACAGAGGGACGGCGAGCTGGTCGGATCACCGATTTTCCGATCTACCCTGCCTGCTCCCGCGAGGCGCCCTCCTGGTGCTGAACGACAGCCGCGACTTCCCGGCGCGCCACAGGGGACGAAAGGCCACGGGCGGCGCCGTGGAGGTCCTCCTCGTCAGGCAGGTGGCAGAGCGCACTTCGGGTCCGGTCTGGAGCGCGCTCTGCCACGCCTCCAAGGGTCTCAAAGAGGGCCAGGAGATATCCTTCGCTTCGGAGGACGCACCCCAAGCAAGGGACGCTTCTCGGGCGGGGGACGCTTCTCGGGCGGGCCTGGGTTCCCTGAAGGTGCGCGCCTCGGTGGAGAAGACCGGACCCGATGGCCGGGCCCTCCTGGCCTTCAGCCTCTCGGGAGAGCTTGCAGCCCCCGCGGACCCCCAGGCTGCCTCGGCGCGCTTCTTCTCCTGGGTAGAGTCCGTTGGGGAGACTCCCCTGCCCCCCTACATCCGCCGCCCAGGAGGGGAGCGCCCCTTGGACCGGGAGCGCTATCAGACGGTGTACGCCCGGTCGGCTGGCTCGGTGGCTGCCCCGACGGCCGGGCTGCACTTCACCCCGGCGCTGCTTGGTGCCCTGAGCGCCTCCGGCTTCGAGCAGACAGCCCTCACCCTGCACGTGGGGCCGGGCACCTTCCGGCCCGTGCGGGCCGAGGAGGTCGAAGGGCATCGGATGGAGGAGGAGCTTGTGGACATCGGGGAGGCGGCCGTGACTGCCATCTCCGAGGCGCGAAGGGCTGGCCGGCCGCTCATCGCCGTGGGCACCACCACGGTCAGGGCCCTCGAGTCCGCCGCGGCGCGGCCCGGAGGCCTAGCGCCCGGTCGCTTCGCGACCGACCTGTTCATCAGGCCCGGGCACCGGTTCGCCCTGGTGGACGGCCTGGTCACCAACTTCCACCTGCCCCGCTCCACCCTCCTCATGCTGGTGTCGGCCCTCGGGGGCCGCGAGCTGGTGCTCGGCGCCTACGACCACGCCGTCAGGGAGCGCTACCGCTTCTACTCCTATGGCGACGCGATGCTGGTGCTGTAAGATGGCCCCGAATTGCCCCCAATTGACCAAGGTGGCTCAGAAGACCAATTCGGAGCGCTCCACATGACCGACTCCTTCTCCTTCGAGGTCCGCGCCACCTGCGGCCATGCGCGCCTCGGGCGGCTTCGCACTCCCCACGGCGAGGTGGACACCCCGGCCTTCATGCCAGTTGGCACCCACGGCGCAGTGCGGGCCATGTCTCCGACGGCCCTCCGCCAGACAGGGGCCCGGATCCTGCTCTCGAACACCCTGCACCTGTACCTGCGACCCGGCCTGGAGGTGGTGGACGCCCTCGGGGGCCTGCACCAGCTCATGGGCTGGCAGGGCCCCATCCTGACCGACTCCGGCGGGTTCCAGCTCATGAGCCTGGCGTCCCTCCTGCGGATAGACGACGATGGCGCGTTCCTGGCCTCCCCCCATGACGGCAGCCGCCACAGGCTCACCCCGGCCCTCGCCATGGAGATCCAGCGCCGCCTCGGCGTGGACATCGCCATGGTGCTGGATCACTGTCCCCCTGCCGACGCCTCCCCCGAGTTCAAGAGGGAGGCCATGGACCGCTCGAGTCGCTGGGCCGCGAGGTGCCTGGAGCAGGACCGGGCCCCTGGGCAGGCGGTGTTCGGCATCGTGCAGGGCGGGACGGACCTCTCGCTCAGGCGCGAGCACCTCGAGACCATCGCCGGCCTGGGCCCCGACGGCCTGGCCCTCGGCGGCCTGGCGGTGGGCGAAGGCCCCGAGGAGATGGACCGCGTGGTCGGAGCGATCGCGCCCGAGATGCCCGCGGACAAGCCCCGCTACCTCATGGGGGTCGGCTACCCGCGGGATCTGGTGGTCAGCGCCCGGGCTGGCATCGATCTCTTCGACTGCGTTGTGCCCACCAGGCACGCGCGAAACGGCCAGCTCTTCACCTCCAAGGGCCGGCTCAACATCGCCAACGCCCGTCACCGCCTGGATCCCGCGCCCATCGAGGAGGGCTGCGACTGCGAGGCCTGCACCCTGCACGGCAGGGCCTACCTCAGGCACCTCTACATGACCCGGGAGATCCTCTACTCCGTGCTCGCCACCGCCCATAACCTGACTTTCTACCAACGATTGATGGGCCGCATCCGCGAGGCCATCCAGAAGGACGACGCCGAAGGGCTCGAGGCCCTCGAGCGGTCGGCGGAGGCGATGGTCTAGCCGAGCCGGGGGGGCCTGGGAGGACCCCGCTGGACCCCCGAGGGCTCCGGGGGACCCCGGAGGGCCCCGGGGGACCCCGGGGGACCCCGGAGAACTGAGAAGCCCGATCGAGTCCCCCCTTTTCCAGGTTTCTCTTCCCATCCCGCCGAGAGAACGGTACTAATGGACCCTGCATCGCATCCAGGAGGGTCTGCCGTGGGCTTCTTCAAGAAAGTATTCGGTCGAGGCAAGAAGAAGGAAGAAGACGAGACCGAGGCAACCGCAGAGGAGGCCCAGGCCTCAGCCAAACCGGAGCCGGCTCCAGAGCCGGCGCCACAGGCTGCCCCTGCCAAAGCACCGCAGGCCAAGCCCAAGGCCGCTCCGCAGGCTCCGCCAAAGCCCGAGGCGCAAGCGCCTTCCTCCAAGGTGGAGGTGAACCTCGAGCCAGAGCCCAAGGTGGAGGTGAACCTCGAGCCGGAACCTGCCAGGGAGGCGCCTGCCCAGCCGGAGCCCCCTCCACGGGTGATCGTGGAGCCAGAGCCCGCGGCGGCAGCGCCCATGACCACCCCGGTCCCGGAGCAGCGAGCCGTCCCGGCCCAGCCTTCTGGCGCCAGCCTCACTCCCTCGAGCGCCGCCAGGAAGCGCGCCACCAGCGGACCTCAGCGGTCCATCTCCAACCAGGTGGAGTGCGACGGCTGCCACCGCGAGCTCCCCGTGCCCCTGCCGGGCCACGCCGTATCGGTGACCTGCCCCTTCTGCCTGACCCGCACCGCCTACAGGCCGTAGCGCGGCAGAGAGGCGATTCTTTTATCATGGAGATGGGAGGGCCTGGCGCTACGTGCCTCCCCAATAAGGTCAGCTCACGGGCGGCAGGCAGAGCCCGGCGGTCAGGTCGCAGTAGTTCGAGCAGCAGTCCTCTGGAGCTTCGCAGGCGCCGCCGATGGGTTGGCAGTCGGTGAAGTTCGGAGCGCAGAGCCCGTCGGTGCAGACGCCCTCGCAGCAGTCCATGTCCACTGTGCAGGCCTCTCCCTCGGGGACGCAGACTGCTCCGCAGAAGAGGTCGCCGTTCTGGTCCGGCAGGCAGAAACCGCCGCAGCACTCGTCGCCAAAGGAGCAGGGCGAGCCGTCGGGCAGGCAGTCGTCCACGGCGTCGGGGTCGTAGCAGCGGGTGAGCCCGAGCACGGTGGGCAGGCAGAGCCTGGGCCCACCCAGGGGGCCCGTCGGGCAGCAGTTCGCGGCCTGGCCCACGTTGCAGATCTCCCCGGTGTCCATGCAGCTCCCCGTCTTCTGGCAACGCAGGATCCCCGTGTCCTCGTATACCTCGCAGACCCCTGAGCAGCAGTCGTTGGCCTGGATGCAGATCTCGCCGATGGGCCGGCAGCCGCTAATGAACTGGCAGATGGGCACCCCGGTGCCAGGATCCGCGCAGAGCCCGGTGCAGCACTCGTGATAGCCGGTGCAGGGCTCGCCCACGGTCTGGCACTCCGCCATGATGGGACAGGTGCCGTCCTCTCCGCAGATGCCCGAGCAGCAGTCCCCGGCCGAGAGGCAGAGGTCTCCCTCGCCCCGGCAGATGGAGACCTGAGTGCAGCGCAGGCTACCCGAGACGTCGGCGCAGTTGCCCGAGCAGCAGGAGGAATCGTTGCCGCATGGCTCTCCCAGGGTCAGGCAGCCCGAGGGTGGATCTTGGCATGTCTCGTCCGTACAGAGGTTGGAGCAGCAGTCCTCGCCCTCGATACAGGTGGCCCCCACGACCTCACACACCCCGAGGCTCGAGCAGAAGCCGCCGTCACAGAACAGGCTGCAGCACTCCGAGGCCGCGGCGCAGACCTGGCCATCCCCCACGCAGCCTCCCAGCACGCAGACTCGTTCTCCTCCCGGCGTGGCCTCGCAGCGGCCCGAGCAGCACTCCGAGGAGGCGAGGCAAACGTCGCCCAGGCCAAAGCAGAAGCCCGTGGCGCCAAGGCAGACGCCATCCTCGCAACGCCCGGAGCAGCACTGCTCCGGGGACTGGCAAGCCGCCGTATCCGGCAGGCAGAACCCACCGTCTCCATTGGGGATCCAGCCATCGGGGATCACGCTGGCGTCGCCACTCACCGAGCCGTCACCCTGGTTGCCCCCTGAGCCATCGTCGCCGCATCCCGCCCATCCGACGGACGCAATGGACCCTGCCAGCAGGATGCCAAGAAAACGTAACCTCCTGGAAATCAACATGGTTCCGCTCCTTTTTGCCCGTTTGGCTCCACACGCTGTGATACCCTAGGTTGACGAAAATTGGCACAAAAAGGTTCCCGATGTCCAAGCCCATTCGATTGGGCCTCGGGAACCTTCGCAGGCCCCGCTCCGTCCACTACACGGAGATCAATCGGACTTGGCGCGAAGAAACCAACATATTCGCCTCGTTGACGCACCGGCCGTGACAACGGACGAGGACGCAGGCAGCACTTGGTCGGTGCTCGTGCGTCGGGCCCAGAGGGGCGACGTCCCTGCCTTCGTGCGCCTCGCCGAGGAGCACCAGGGAGCCCTGTTCGCTTTTGCCACCGCACAGTTGGGCGACCCGAGCGAGGCTGGCGACGTGGCTCAGGAGGCCCTCGTCAAGGCCTTTCGCAAGCTTAAGACCTACAGGTTCGAGGCCCCTTTCCGTACCTGGCTCCTGCAGATCGCCCGAAACGTCTGCATCGATCTCTTCCGAAAGAGACAGGCCACCGCCGAGGGCGTTCGCCGCTACGCTAGGCTCGGGACCGAGGACTCGCCCCCGGATCCCGAGGCCCAGGCCCGGGCCCACGAGGTGGCCGAGGAGGTCCACGCGGCCTTGGGGGCGGTTGATCCGCTCTTCAGGGAGGTGGTCATCCTGTTCGATCTGCAGGGCCACAGCTACCACGAGGTGGCCGACATCTGCGGCGTGCCCATCGGAACCGTGAAGTCGCGCCTCTCCAGGGGCCGCGAGGCCCTCAGAATAGCCCTGAAGGAGCGGGGCCACCTCGAGATCCCCCGAGGAGCCCGAGGGAGGGAGGAGAAGAAGACGCCATGAAGTGCCCCAAGGCCAGACAGATCATCCCCCTCCTCGACCAGGGAGGGCTGAGCCCGCGAAGCGACGAGGCCCTGGCAGCTCACCTCGAGGGCTGCCAAGCCTGCCGCGCCTTGAAGGCCGAGCAGGAAGAGACCATGCGCCTGCTCTCGGAATACCAGTCTCCGCCACTTCCAGAGGGTTTTGGCGCGATGCTCCGGGCTCGGCTCGAGCTGGAAGCCACGGGCCCCCGGAAAATGGATACCTACCCCCTGCCCGCCCTCGAGGAGGAGCCGCGACCGAGGAGGATCCTGCGAGCCATGTCCTTCCTGGCGGCAGGCCTGCTACTAGGGGCGCTGGCGACCTGGGGGATCCAGCGAGCCATGGTCGCACGCGGCCCAAGCCCCGAGCGCCCCTCGGAGGAGAGGGCCCAGGCCCGACTGGCCCCCGAACAGACCACCCTGACCCTCGGCCAGGTTGCGGTGGTGACCATCTCCCTCGAGGCCCGCACCGAGCACCCGGACGCGGAGCTGGAGGTGGTGCTGCCCGACGGCCTGAGCCTGGTTGGCGAAGGCCTCGCCGAGCTAGAAGAGAAAGTGCTGCGGTGGGCAGAGCCGCTCCAGCCCGGGATCAACCTGATCAGGGTTCCGGTCAAGGCGATCCGCCCTGGCAACTGGCAACTCGTGGCCCGCGCCCACTCCAAGGGGAAAGAGCTGGGCGCCAGCAGTCGCCTCGAGGTGACCGAGTCATGAATTGGAGGATGATCATGCATGCAAAGACCACCTTCACCGTCTCCCTGTTGGCGGCCCTGGTTGGGGCGTTCCTGCTCCCAGGAGCTGCCCGGGCAAAAACCGCCGAGCCCGCCAAGAAGAAAGAGGCGCTGCGTATCCAAGTCCGGGTGGAGCCAGCTCCCGACTCTGCAACCCTGGCCCGCTGGCTGAAGCAGAACAGCGCACGAATCCAGAACCAGCGCATGGCAAGGGTGCGCGCAATGGGCATGTCCCCGGACGCCGGAGAGAGTCAGGGAGCGGCCGCTCAGGCCCGGCCGGGCGAGGGAGCCCAATCAGGAGCTCAGGCCGATCAGAACCAGCACCGCTACCGCCACCGGGTGAGGACCCAGGAGGCCTCTCGCCAGGGACAGCCAACGGAGCCACGAGCTCCTGGCCAGGCGCCCGGGGATGAGCAGAAGCCGGACCCGGCCGCCAAGGGGCCAGGTGCAGCCAACTCGGGCGCCCAGGCCAAGCCAGGCCAAGCTGCCTCCACGGAGGCCGCCCGAAAGGCCCAGACCGCTGCGCCCGAGCGTCCCGGCCCAAGGCCCGATCCAATGGCTGGTCTCAAGGACATGCTGAAGGCAGGCCGCGCCAGCGCCGAGTCTCCCGCCGAGAAGGCCCTGAGGGAGCGACTGCGGCTGGAGCAGAGACGTCGCGAGCAGGCCAGAGATGGCTCGGGCCAAGGATCGGGCCGCCAGGGCGGCCAAGGCCAGCACCACGGAGGCAAGGGCCGCTGAGCCACTAGGCAGATAGCGCGCCCTCGGCAACATCGTCGAGCAGAGAAACGGCAGTTCAGCTCGGAGAATATTATCTAGTCATCGAGTAGACTTCCCAAGTGCGCTCTCCCCTGCCAATCACATTTGCATCCCTGTACGGCCTGATAGTGCTCCTTGCTGCGTGGCCGCTCGGCGCAGCGCCGCCCGAGGCCTCTCGTCCGTCCAAGCCTGATCCCAGACCAGGAGCGGGCCCTTACTCCGAGCCCTCGTCGAGGCCATCTCGGGACCAGGTCAGCCCCACCTCTCCTGCAGAGCAGCCTGATGCGCCCCCTGGCGCCAAGATCCGGAGGCAAACACAAGCACCAAGCACCCCGAGCCAAGCCCGCGCCACCCCTCCGGCGCAGCGGATCGAGACCTGCGCCACCTACTACCGCGCCAGGCGATTCGCCCAGGCGAGGGACTGCTTCGCCGCGCTCCTGGAGACGGGCATGAACGCCCCGCCCCTGCGATACGCCTTGGGCTACTGTCACTTCCAGCTTCGCGAGCTGGAGGCAGCCAGGAGGCGCTTCGAGGAGGCGGCGGCCCTCGCTCCAAGGGACGGCGACATCTGGTTCATGCTCGGGATGACCCTCGCCCAGATTGGCCAGGAGGATGAAGCTCGACGCTCCCTGGAAAGGGCTCTCGCCCTTGGCATGCAGAGCGAGGATCCCAGGGAGGCGCGCCGCGCTCTGGCGCTGCTCGAGCGCATAAAGGCCTCCCGGCCGAGGGGCGGCTGGATCGTGCGCCTGGGCGCGCGAGCCGGGTACGACTCCCGCCCCCGCCTCGAGGGGGCCGCCGCCCTGGCGGGCACGAGCGACGGAGAGAGCGAGGCTGGGAGCGCCATCGTGGAGCTGGAAGCAGACCTCGGCTACAGGTGGCTGCATGGCCGCTGGGGACATACCTCCATTGCCTACGCCCTGCGACAGCGCATCGTGGTCTCCGACCTGACTGCTCAGGGAGCCGGGAGAGCGGGCCGCTTCGCGACCATGCCACCGGAGCTGAGCCTGCAGATGCACCGCCTGCGCCTGGAGCTCCGAGCCTCTGGCAAGCGCGCGAGCGGAGGCTTCAGGGTGGGCGGTGAGCTGGAGCTGGCCGGGCTCCGGGGCTTCGGCCCCCTCGCTGCCTCCCTGCCAGCCGAGGCGGATCTCCGGATCCACGAGCATCGCCTGACCTACACGCGGTTGTCTGTTGGAGGCAGCTGGCAGCGTGCCTTGGATCCGTCCGTTGAGTACCTGGGCGGAGGCGGGCTCTGGGCCGGCCTGGGCCAGAGTCTCACCTGGAGGATCCTCAAGGCGCAGCTCGCCTACGAGCTCTCCTCCTGGTGGCTCGGCGCCGCGACCCAACCCATCTCGGACTGCCCCACGACGGACCCCTGCGCCCTGGAGACCCCCTTTACCCACCTCGCGCACCGGCTCCAGCTCGGCCTTGAGCTGCGCCCCCTGCCCTGGCTCCGCCTGGGCGCCGAGGCTGGCCTCGCCCTCAGGTACTACAGGCCAAGGGCCCGCTATCGCCTGGTGGGCGGCCAGGAGCTCACGATCTTCAGGCGGGACATCGCCCACCACTACAGGGCGCTCCTCGGATTCATGGCAGCGAAGGATCTGTGGATCGAGCTGGGCTACCGCTACATCGGCAACCACTCATCCGTGAACGAGGAGACGGTGGGCATAGAGGAGGGCTATGGCCGCCACGTGGCCGAGCTGGGGCTCCTCTGGGAGCGCTGGTAGGCCCTGGGCCACTTCACAGGGACCCCCATTGCTCGACCTGGGTCACCCACCATATCCCCCTGCCCCGCAAACAGGAGTCACAATTCTGGAGTGAGGCAAGGACCGGCGAAACTGCCGTCTCGTCCAGCAGGATGTCCACCCTCTCCCTTGGAACGTAACCGAGCACGAGGTCCCGCGTGGTCTCGAAAGGGTTGTCGCCGGTATGCTCCGAATGTCCCTCGGCGGGCTGAGTCGTGAAGCCTCGCACCTCCGGGGTCACTCGGAGCTGATCCAGGAGGTGCTGCTTCGCGCTCCTGTGGACGATAATTGTAAGACACTTCATTGCTCACCTCTCGGCTCACCTCCGGTCAGCCGTTGGCCCCTCGCCTCTATCCATGCGTAGATCGTCGGGAGAAGCACCAGCGTCAGGACGGTGGCGGTGAAGGTCCCGCCAACCACGACGACAGCCAAAGGCCTCTGGATCTCGGACCCGGGTCCGGTCGCAAGCAGCAGCGGCATGAGCCCGATGATCGTGAGGAGGGCCGTCATCAGAACCGGGCGGAGCCTTCTCTCAGACCCGCTGCGTACAGCGGTGTCGAGATCGAGGCCTTGCTCTCGGAGCTCGTTGTAGTGGTTCACCAGAACCACCCCATTCATGATCGCCATGCCGAGCAGGGCGATCAGCCCTACCGAGGCCGGCACCGAGAGGTAGAGGCCCGCCAAATAGAGCGCAACGATCCCTCCGATAAGCGCGAAGGGAACGTTCAGGAGGACCAGCGCGGACTGCCGGAGCGACCTGAAGGTCGCCAGGAGCAACAGAAACACCGCCAGGAGCGCCAACGGGATCACCAGGGCAAGGCGCAACGAGGCGCGGCGCTCGTTTTCGAATTGTCCTCCATACTCCACGAAGGAGCCTTCTGGCAGCCGGACCTGTCGGCCAATGCGCCGTTTCACCTCGCTCACGAAGCCCACCACGTCTCGCCCCTCCACGTTCGCCTGTATCACCACGACCCTCTTACCCAGCTCGCGCGCTATCTGGACCGGGCCGTCCACTTCCTCTATCCGCGCCAGATCCTTGAGCTGCCGCTGTCCTCCACCAGGAGTGCGGAGGGTCATCTCGGCGATCCGCTCGGGCGTGCTCCTCGCCCCCGGCGGGAAACGTAGCACTACCGGAATGCGGCGCACGCCATCGAGCACCTCCGTCACCGACTCGCCACCTATTGCGGTTCGTACGAGGATGTTGGCGTCCTCCACCGTGACCCCAACACGGCTCATCGCCCCTGGCTCCAGAGCGATCTGCAGGTATCGCTGACCTGTGAGCGGCGCCCGGATCACGTCCACTGCGCCACGAACACTGCGAACGATCCGCTCGACCTGCCTGGCGGTTCTATCCAGCGTCTCCAGATGATCGCCGAATACCTTTATGGCGACAGCGGCCCGCACTCCTGTCAGCATTTCGGACACCCGCATGTCTATTGGCTGGGTGAAACCGTACTTGATCCCAGGAATCTGCTCGAGGATTCCTCTCAGCTTACCCTGGAGCGCAGCGGTGCTCTTTTCGCGCCACTCGCTTCGCGGACGGAGCACGAAGAAGCTGTCAGTTTCGTTCAGCCCCATTGGATCGAGGCGCAGCTCGTCTGCCCCGGTCCGAGACACTACACTGAGGACCTCCGGAACCTTTTTCAGCGCTCGCTGTATCTGGAGATCTATCTCGAGCGATTTCTCCAGGGAGATATTCGGAACCTTCTCGGTCTGAACCACGATGGTGCCTTCGTCCAGCGTGGGTATGAACTCACGTCCTATGAATGGAAAAATGGCTCCAGCGCCGAGAAGCAGCAGGACCGCGCCCCCGATTGCCAGGCGGCGACGACGAAGAACAAAGTCCAGAATCGGCCTGTACACCCCGAGCAAAGCCCGAAGGAGCCTGCCCTGAGGATCCCGTCCCCCGCGCATGAGGAAGCTCGCGAGAACAGGGATCACCGTGAGCGATAGGACCAGAGATGTAACGAGAGCCACCACGATCGTGGCGGCCAGGGGTCTGAACAGCTTCCCCTCCACTCCGGAGAGTGTGAAGATGGGAGCGAAGCTCACCACGATGATCACTACTCCTGCGAACACTGGCCGCGCGACCTCGCTCGTGGCCCTGAACACGACGTGCAGTCGCGGCTGACCCTTCTGCGAGCCGCTCAGGCGGGAGTGGATGTTTTCCGTGACTACCACGGCAGCGTCCACCAAGACGCCGATGGCTATGGCCAGCCCCCCGAGGGACATCAGGTTGGCGCTCATGCCAAAGAGCCGCATCGGCAGGAAGACGCCCAGCACCGTAAGCGGCAAGACGACCCCTGCCGTGAGCGCGCTGCGCAGGTTGCCCAGAAACAAGACGAGCACCACCAGAACCAGCGCGACGGCCAGAAGCACCGCGTCTCGCACCGTAGCCACCGCAGCGCCGATTAGCTCGGAGCGATCATAAAGCACTCGAAGCCGGACGTCCTTTGGCAATCCTCTCTGGATTTCCCTCAGGGCGCTCTTCACCCCCCGCACGGTCTGGCGTCCATTGGCCCCCCGCCGGAGCAGCACGAGCCCCTGAACCGCCTCTCCCACTCCATCCCGGGTCACGGCGCCATGCCTGGTCATGGCCCCCTCCGAGACGCTGGCCACGTCCTCGACGTGTATCGGCACTCCCTTGCGCGAAGCCACCGTCAGCGCGGCGATGTCCTTGCGGTTTCGCAGCTGGCCCACCGTCCGCACCAGCAAGACTTGATCACCGCTGACGATCCTGTCGCCACCCACGTTCTGGTTGTTCTCCCGGAGGGCGCGCTCCACGTCCGCCAGCGTCAGGTCGTATGCCCTCAACCGCTCGGGATCCGCCTCGACCTGGTAGCTCCGCACCTCGCCGCCCAACGCGTTCACGTCCGCCACGCCTGGTACGGGCAGAAGCCTGGGGCGGATCTCCCAATCCAAGATCGAGCGGAGCTCACGGTTCGTGCGCCCCTCCCCCTCCACGAGGAACATGAAGATGTCCGACAGGGGGGAAGTGATGGGTGCGAGCCCGCCCTCCACTCCGGCAGGAAGACGTCCCAGCACGAGCCCTATGCGTTCGTTGACCTGCTGGCGGGCCCAGTAGATGTCGGTGCCGTCCTCGAAGTCAATGGTCACCAGGGCAAGGGCGTACTTGGTCATGGAGCGCAGGCCAGTCTGATGCGGAATCCCTCGCACCTCTGTCTCGATGGGCTGTGTGATCCGCTGCTCTACCTCCAGAGGTGTCATCCCCTGCGCCTTGACGATCACCTGCACCTGGGTGGTGGACAGATCGGGGTAGGCATCTATGGGCAGATCCCAGAAGGCCCACACCCCGGACACGGCGAGGAAGGTGGCCATAAGCAGGGCCACGTACCGCTGGCTCAGCGCAACTCTGACTATTGAGGAAAGCAAGCGCTCTACTGTGACTCTGCCCGTTTCAAAAACTCGGCCTTCAACGTCAGGCTACCCACCGATACGACATCTTCTCCGGGAGCGAGCCCTGAGGTCACCTCGACGACTCGTCCGTCCGAGCGGCCCAGCTCCACCCTCCTCACCTCGAACTCCAGCCTCGAGCGGCGAACGAACAGCACCTTATCGCCCTCGACCTCATGGAGCGAAGCGGCTGGCACTGAAACGAGAACCTGCCCCCCTGGAACCCGGAATCTCGCGGTAAAGGCACACCCCGGACGAGCCTGTTCGTCCCTGTTTGGTATGACCAGACGGACCAAGACGGTTCTGGTAGATGGGTCCGCGACAGGAGCCACGTAATCCACCCGCCCCTTGCCCTTCAGCCCCGTCTTGGAGTTCACCACCTCCACCTCCAACCCTGGCTTGACGCCTTCCAGGCGTCCCGCCACGAGGCGCAGCTCGCCGGAGATGTCAGATAGATCGACGACCTCTCCAAGCTTGTCCGAGGCAGAAACGGTTGCGCCCTTGATGGCGGTCAAGGCCGTGATGGTGCCAGAAATGGGAGACACGATAGCGAGCCGTTTCAAAGCATCCGCCTTCTCCCGACCGAGCCCGGGGAGGGTCTTGGGATTCAGGCCGAGAACCAAGAGCTTCTGCCTTGCCAGCTGAAGAGCGAGCGCGGTCTCCTGCGCCTCGGCCTTCTTCTGAAGCACGGCGTCCTTCGTGGTCAGCTTGCGATCGAGCAGCTTCTCCTCTCTCTCCAACGCTCTGCCAGCCGGTCCGAGACGCTGGGCGGCCGCAACGAACGACAGCTTCAGCTCCGCCAGCTCCCGGCTTTCGAGGGTGATCAAGGTTTGTCCCTTCTCCACGCGATGTCCAAGACCGACGCTGATTTCTCCTATCACCCCGCCCAGCGGCGCTGAGAGCTGAGCATGGCGGTTGGGCGCCACAACGAGCTCACCAGCCTGCTCGAACACTCTCTCGAGGCGAACAGCGCCAGCCTTGACGATCTCCAAGCTGACGTTGGCGAGGGATTTCTCCTCGAGCCTCAGAACTCTCCCATCATCTCCAGCCTTGGCCGGCTCCTTCTCTGAGGCCTTGCATCCACCCAAACTAGCCAGGGATATAGCCGCCACGCATGCGGCAACGCCGCTCATGAGGGCAGAGGACTCTCCATTCTTCATCGAGCCACCTCCCTCCCTCTCGTGGGTGCTTCCCCATGAGAGCTCGGCGCAGACAGCGTACCCACGAGGGCTTTCAATGACACCAAGGCGCGGTGAGCCCTGTGCGAAGCGTCCAAGGTCCGCTCCTCCACCTCGAGCAAGGTGCGAGCTGCATCGAGGAGCTCCAGGCTCTGCACCCTCCCCAATCGAAACCCCTCCTCGAGCAGGGCGAA
>JAVEWA010000626.1:0-4084 GCA_034004785.1 Polyangia bacterium | reverse complement strand
CACCTCGCAAAGTGACTTTGGACGAGGAGAATCGTGGGGTGGGGGGGCAAGAGCCAGGGACAAGTGGGATGGAGGGGGCTCGGGCTGGGGCAATTGTGCTCAGAACGGCTTGGCGCGAACGGTGTTCTGTGTCTTGTTGCCCACATCCACGAGCGCGCCATAGACCTCCTGGTTCCACTTCTTCTGTGCGTTCAGCAGGGTCTGGTTGGCGGCCGTCGCTTCGGCGTCCTTCCACGGTTCCATGGACCCCTTCAACTTCTCCATGGAATCACACAGATCCCGCATGACGTCCCTCGCCGCCTTGTACATGGCATCGTGGGACTTGTGCCCATCCTTGGGCGCGTTCAGCCGGGCGAACCTCTGCCGCCGGATCCCCTCGCAGGCGGTAGCCCAGTTTTCGAAGCGCTGCTTGTGCTCGTCGGTGGTCAGGCGGAGCTCCCAGGTGCCGATGATGTACTTGCCGGGCGCGGTCTTCTTCCAGACGAGGTTGGCCATCGTGAATGAGGAGCCCGTGATCTTGAACGGGTGCTCCTGCCCTAGCGCCGCGAGCCCGGGGTCGGGGGCCTTCTTGAGACCGGGGAAGGAGAATCCGTCCAGGGTCTGTGAGGCCAAGGATCGGAACTTGGTTTGGGGCTTTCCGTCCTTGTTCACGAGGTATCCTGTCATCTTGCCCTTTACCTCGATGTCGGCCCAGTTGAGCACCGCGCCGAAGACCTGCTTGTGCTCCACAACCTTCGCCTCCACGACGTAAGGATGATCCCTGTGAATGGTGGCGATCTTGTAAGGGCACTCGAAGATCTTCATCTCCCCTTGGGGCTTGCCGGCCGCCTGGAGCTCGAGCTTGAACTCGATCCTCTCCACGCGCTTCTTTCCTCGCTCCACGAAGCTCTTGAGCGGCACCAGCTTGGAGTGATAGGTGAAGCCAGCGCTGTGATAGGGCGAGCAGTCCGTGGCCATGTAGTCGTGGATGATCTTGTGGGCCTCGTTGTACCAGGTCTGCATTGCGCCGAACTCGTCTTCCGAGGGGCCTGAGGTCCCCTTGCCCCCCTTGGCATCGCCCTTGCCGGTCTTGCCCCGCACAACGCCGAAGTAGTAACCAGCCCCGCCGCCTCCGATGACGAGGACCAGCAGGGCGACGATTAGCCCCACCTTGGACTTCCTCTCCTCCGGGACAACGGCGCTAGGCGTCGAGGCGGGCGATGGTTTGAACTCGTTTCCCCAGCCCGCTGGTTTGGCGGGCTCCGCAGGGCCTGCCGGTTCTTCTTCCTCTACCGGCCAGGCGGTATGGCAGAAGGGACATTCCTCGGCCGTCTTTTTGACTCGGTCGGGGATCTCCTCGGAACAGCTCGGGCAGACGTACATGGTTCCTCCGGGCCAAGGGCGGGTCCATGCCCATGAGATAGCAGCCACCTACCTGGGTGACGTGGCCGCGCTCCATCCAGCGGTGGTGCACAGCACCGTCAGTTTTAGACCATGTGGACCAAGGGGGAAAGAGGGAAGAAAGATCGGGCCAACGCCCGAGGTCAGCCATCCCCCAAGAGGCTCGGTCCGGGCTAGAAGCCTGGCGGGTCCTCGAAGAAGGGGGGCCGGGGGGCATGCCGTCCACGTCTCAGGTACAGGGTCAGTAGAGGTACGCCGTCCAAGGTGAGGACATAGTCTGGTCGCACCGTGCCGTACTCCTGCCAGATCCTGTGTTCCCACATTACCTGATGCTTCTCGTACAGAAAGAGGGCCGCCTCCGAGCGCCGAATGCCGGGAAGACCGTCGCCTGCGTAGGTGATCCGTGGGGAGAGCAGCCCGATCCGCACGTACAGATCGCGGCTGAAGTGGTTCGTGTCATGGAAATACACCGACATGGAAGGGCGGTGAGTTGCCGGGCCTGGCCTCTGGGACCTCGCGGCCCCGGGCCGGGCCGGATCTTCGAGGAGGCCGTTCAGGGTCGGCAGGGCTCGTCTCGTCGAGTAGCCCCAGTACTGGCGCTTGTGGCCCTGGTCGGCCGCTCCAGCTGGGCCACCTGCCTGAGGGCTGAACCAGGAGGGGCCGACGTCGCCAGCGTGCAGGATCTGCAACGCACCGGGCGCTGTCATGGCGAGGACGAGAGCCGCAGCCATGGCAGGGGCCAGGGCTCGTCTGCTGGGCTCGGCCATCGAGACGGCGTTCCCCGCCGCCCGGAGCCAGAGCCACTGGGCCGCCCAGCCGCCGAGCAGGGCCAGGAATGGCCAGGAGGGCATCCAGAGGCGGGTTCCTCCAAAGATCGGGGTCGAGGGCGCCGCGATGAGGCCGAGCCAGAAGAGGGCGTTAACCGAGATGAGGAAGGCCGGCGCCCTGTCCTGGCCCCGAAGAGGCCGGCCCCAGGATCGGTGGGGTCCATCGCTGGCCTCGGATGGCTGGGAATGGGGCACCTGGCCGCTCTTGCCGAGCCAGCGCTTGAAGCTGACCTGTGGCGAGGTGAGCCAGGGCCAGATGGCCGCGATGGGCTGCCTGAGCGCCAGGGCCAGACCCCCAAGGCTCCCCGCCAGGAAGACGAGCGGCATGGTGAGGGCCGAGAGCAGGAAGGGGTAGCTAACCGGGAAGGGAGGAAGATTGTAGTTTTTCCCCATGAACTCAGTGTTGTAGAAGGTGTGTTCCAGGTGATAGCGTAGGTAGCCCCCAAAGCGCTGCAGCGTGTCGTCCCAGAGCCAGGGCCACTGCAGGTAAAAGAGCGCTCCGCCGAGGATCAGCATGGAGAAGAAGACCGCCGGCGCCATGAGCGCCGCGGCGCGAAGCGGGCGCGCAAGGGAGCCCCGGCGCAAGACGAAGAGGCCCGCGAGGCAGAGAGCTGCGGTCAGGATCCATGGGCCAGAGGCTCTGCCGCCTCTCGACACCAGGGCAGCCAGGGAGAGGAAGGCGAGGGGCAAGAGGGAGAGGAGCGCCACCGCTCCGAGGAGCGGGTGCCTGAAGTCGCGGCGCGAGGCCCAGGCGTAGTGGACCACGAGCACCAGGGGCAGGAAGAAGGCGTTGAACTTGGCAAGGAGCGCCAGGGCGTAGCAGAGCCCGGCTGCGATGGAAAAGCGCCAGGACCAGAGCCCGCGGTAGTAGAAGTACACGGTCACGAAGAGGGCGGCGGTGATGGGTGCGTCCAGGCCCGCCAGGTGGCTGTGGTAGTAGACCCGGGGTAGGCAGGCGTAGCCAAGGGCGGCCAGGAGGCCGGCCAGACGTCCGAAGGCCAAGGTGCCGAAGAGGTAGATGAAGGCCACCAGCAGGGCAGCTGCCACCATGGCGGGCAGGCGCAGCGCGGTGAGGTCGTCGAGCAAGGCAAGGCTCCCATCCAGGGGGGGCTCCCCCGAGGCCAGCCGGGCCTTGGATTGCTTGATCCCGGGCTCGGTGACCGGGCCTTTTCTGAGCTTTGCCCAGGACAGGCCGTACAGGTGCTTCGTCCCTGGGGGGTGCTCGGCGTTCTCCCTGTAGAATCTCGATATTACTTGTGGGTCGCGTCTCTTGGCGGGGTTGTCCTTCGTGGTCTCGAGGTAGCGTCGGTAGGTCTCGGCGGCATGGGCATAGGTCGCCTCGTCCCTCGCGACGCCCACCGTGGGAGAGGTCGCCACCAGCACGAGCAGCACCGCTCCAAAGAGGAGGGCCGCCACGCCGCGGTCTCCCCAGGTCGGCTCGGCCGGGCGGCCGATCTCCGACAGGGGCAGGCGAGGGAGCGGGAGTGGAGGATCGATGGGCTTTCCCGCCGAGGGCGCCTCCTGGCGGCCGGCCAGCCCGGAACCCTGGCGGAGACCTGTCATGGCCGACCCCTCTCGGCCCTCGCATAGAAGCAGTAGTTCTTCGACCAGGCGTACCGGGTGCTCACCGTGAAGCGCACTCGGGCGCGCCGCTTCCCCAGGGTGGCTCCGCTCCCTGGCACCCCGAGGACCGCCCTTTTGAAAGACTCGTCCTCGATGTCGTGATGAAGGCGCCCGAGAGCTAGGCCGTCCAGCTCCACCGAGAGGGTCACGGGCGCAGCCGCGATGGGCGCCAGGGGCCGATCCCTTGGCAGGGCTCCCGATCTCCACCGGGCATACTCCCACACCGCCCGGCGGGCGCGGTATCTTGGATCGTA
>JAVEWA010000625.1:0-4090 GCA_034004785.1 Polyangia bacterium | reverse complement strand
GCGGGCATGGTGGGCGGGGTATCCTGCTCGGTCCAGCGCCGGAGGGACCTGTAGTAGGTGGAGGTTGAATCGCCCTTGAGCTTCCTGAGCTGGCGGTCGATGCCCGAGAGCAGCGCGGGGTCTCCGCTCCTCGGCGCCGCGAAGAAGAGCTGGGTGGGGCTGAAGATGATCGCCGTGTCCACCAGCCCGAAGGACGTGGCGTGGCGTACCCCGTAGAAGCGGTTGGTGACCACCGCGTCCGCTCGTCCCGCGGAAACGGCCCCGAAGGCGGTCTTGAAGTCGGCGAAGGGCAGGATCTTCACTTTCAAGCCAAAGCCTTCGACCATCCCCGTGAACTGCTCCTGCTGCATGGAGTCCTTGAGAAGGGCTACTCGCCGCCCGGCCAGGTCGGGCAGCGCCCTTATGTCCGTACCGCGCTTGGCATAGACCTGGTTCCAGCTCGACAGGACGGGCTCTCGGTGGAAGGCGTACAGCCTGTCGCGGGCCGCGGTGAAGGCCACGTCTGGCATCAGATCGAGCTCTCCACGGGAGAGCCGTCCAAGCCCCTCCCGCCAGGTGCCCGACACCCAGACGAGCCTCCAGCCCTCCCGCGAGGCGATGGCCTCCAGGATGTCCACGAAGATCCCTTCGGGCTTGCCGCTTGCCGAGGTCCCCAGCTTGGGGCTGTTCTCATAGAGACCCACCCTGACGAGGCGGGGGCTTTCGGCAGAGGCAGAAGAGGGCAAGAGGCCCACAAGGGCGAGGAACCCCATGAGCAGGGGCGAGGAGGCCGGGCGCCTCCAGGGCTTTCGAGGAGGCGTCGGCGCGCCGATGCGACCCAGCAGTCCTTGGGCTATCACGTGGAAGACTGGGGCCATGAGGCCTAGGGAACATATCTGCTCGAAATCCTGTCAAGGATTATCTTTGTGACAATGGACGGGCTGTCGCAGTAAAAGCAAATGGTTACAAGGGATTGCGGCAGGAGTGTCGTTGGCGTCAACAGCGCGTGGCAGGACAGGAAGGCGCGTGGGCTAGAGACGATCTCGACTAGTTGGACGCGAGGTGCGGCGCCTCGCAAATATGAGGCAGAGGAGCAGGATCCAGGGCAGGGCCTCGATGGGCAGGGAGCCGCCTGCGCTGCAGCCGCAGCCCTCCTTGGGCGCGGTGGGGCCCGCCACGTAGTCCAAGGGCCTGGTGTTCAGCCGGTTCGCCTGGGCGAGGGCTTCCGAGTCGCTGCCGTCGAATAGATAGAAGACCCAGGTGACGGGCTCGTTCGGATCCAAGGTCTCGTCGGTGAAGCGTACAAGAGGTTCTCCCATCTGGAGCCTGGCCGCCAGGTGGACATGGCTAGTGTGTTTGATGAGCCAGCGCCCCTCCCCAAGGGCAATGAGCCCGTTTCCGAGCGGGATCCCAATCTTCCCCTCCTCGAAGTCGAAGGCCGACAGGGGGTAGCTGCGCACCTCGTCCTCCACGAGGCCAGGGGTGATCCGCAGCTCGTCGAGCTCGAAGGGGAAGGTGACCTCCATGAAGCGCATGCCCCCCTCGGCGGCCGAGGCTGAGATGGTCACTCGGGTGAGAGCGCCGTCGCTTCCCAGGGCCTCCCAGGTTACCGTCACCTGGCGGCGCCGGGCGTCCACGGCGAAGCCATCTGCCTCGGTGAAGAGCGGCGCCGCTGGTGTGGCTGCCTCCTCGGGGCGGCTGGCCATGGGGGTCACGGCGCCCGTGGCGTTGTCCACCTCCAGCCAGGGCTCTCCCACCCGGAGGGCGATGTCTTCGAGGATGGCCTCGGCGCAGGCGAGGGCCTGGGCTGCGTGGCCGAGGCCGTAGCGGATCTCGTTGATGAATGGGTTGATGCCGGTGGAGTCGGTCACCTGGCCGAGCAGGGTGGGGCGCCAGCAGGGGAGGAGCCCGCGCGGGTGCTCGCCCGGCTCGACGAGGCCCTCGGCCCGCGCCCAGGCGAGGAGGGTCTCTGCTGTCAGGATGCGGTGGCGGGCCCGGACGTTGCTGGTGATGACGAGGTTGTCCCGCTCGCACTCGGTCACTGCGTCGAGGGCGCCCGACTTGCCCATCCAGCGGAACATGCTGTCCGTGCTGCGGGGCTGCCAGGTTCCGTCGAGGATCGGGGGCAGGGCGGGCTGGGGCAGACCGGCCGTCTTGACCCAGGCCACGTACTCCTCGATGGAGGCGATCTTGAAGCCCTCTGCCTCCCGGTCCAGGAGCTCTTGCTCGTAGCGGGCCACCGACTCGGGATCCAGGACGAAGTCCTCCCCGAGGTAGGGCGCGCGATCGCCGGTGCTCCAGAGCTCACCGTCGTCGAAGAAGCTCCAGCTCACCACGAGGGGGCTCGCGTCATAGCCCTGGCCGATGAGGACCACGTCGTTGCCATCGAGGGTGTAAAGCGGCGCAGTGGAGGAGAAGGCGGCGTTGTGCTGGTACCGGAAGAGGTTCTTGGGCAGGCCGAGGATTGTCTGGCCATGGGGCGGGGCCAGCCGGGCCATGCCCTCGCCGAACTGTCCCTCCTGGCAGAAGGTGACTGGCGAGAGGGTGAGGCCAGCCTCCTCGAGGAGCTCGTCGAGCAGCTCGTGAGAGCGCACCATGTCGAGGGCCGGGTAGGCGAGAAAGAGCTGATCCGAGTAGTGAAAGCTCACCAGCTCGATCTGGCCGGCGTCCACTAGGATCTTCAGCTTGTCGAGGATTGCGCCGTGGCGCTCGGCCATGGCCTCCACCATGTGGCCCTGGAGCTCCACCGTCTGCTTCCAGGAGGGGTGCAGGAGCAGAAGGTCGAGTAGCGGCTCGAAGCTCTCGGTGATTATTCGATCCTGCACCTGGGCGTCGTCCAGGTTCATGCCCACTAGGTTGGACTCGCCGTCCGGGAAGCCGATGAGCCCCCCTGCCACGTACTGCACATTGAAGTGGAACATGGACAGGGAGAACTTCTCGGCCTCCTGAGCCCGCGCTGGGGCGGCCAGACCGAGGAGGCCGGCGAGGACGAGACCGGCAATGGCCGGTCTAGGCGCGATCATCGACCATTGGGGTGGCGGGCGGAGTCGGTAACAGATGGTCATGGCGAGGCTCCTTGGGGTCAGGAGCCTTCAACATCTCCCGGAAGCAGAGCCCTTGTCCAGCCCCCTTGGTTCGAGATTGATTCACCCTGTCGCGGGCCCCTGGCTACTTCACGATGGTCGTGCAGCCCACGAGGATGTTCACGTCGAGCTGCTCCTGGGCCACGCGATCGCAGGTTGCTGGACAGAGCAGGATCATGGTGGGGTTGTTCACGTCGTCGTAGTACCAGCCGCCCGAGGAGTCGCAGCCCTCGAGGCTGATGGTGTTGTAGAGCTGCTCGTTCGACCCTGGGACGTCGGGATCGGACAGGGACACGTTCACGAGGTTCGGGTCTGCCTGCTGGTTTTCGGGCTCGGGGATCCTGTACTTGCACTGGGCGTTCGATCGGATCGCGTTGAGGGTGTCTATGAAGGTCTGGGTGACGGTTCCGCTGGAGTCCACCAGGATCGCGCTCCCGGTGCCGCCGGCGGAGGCGATGTCGTTGAGGTTGTCGAGGTCGATGTTCTCCGAGCTGCACTCGACACCGAAGACGTAGGTGGGCACAGGCGGAGAGCCAGCCGCGAGCTCGGCGGCGCGGGTGGCGGCGGCGCTGACGGAGTTGTAGGTGCAGCCAGTGGGCATCCCGTCGGTTGCGTAGAGCAGGTACACGAGGTGGGTCGGGTTGTCCGCGGCCCAGGCCGAGACGTAGGTCGCGGCGCCTTCGAAGGACGGCTGGGTGGGGGTGGCGGAGCCGCCCGCGCTAGTGTTGGAGATGGCGCTCGTGATGGCAGCCGAGACTCCTGGCAGCTCGGCGATGGGCACGGCTGGCACGGCGTAGTCGGCAGGATCGCAGGAGGTGTCGGTGGCCATGGAGCCACCGCAGCCGAACATGGGAATGCAGGGGCCGTACAGCCCGCAGTCGGCGTCAGTTGAACAGGAGCTCGGGATGACGGTGCCTTGCGGCGGCTCCACTGGGAAGAACTGGATCCCCACGCCCATGCCCGCGGCGTCAGAGGAGCCCACGAAGGTGTTGATGGCGGTGGTCATCTGGCTCCACTTGTTCTCGTCC
>JAVEWA010000624.1:0-4106 GCA_034004785.1 Polyangia bacterium | reverse complement strand
AACAGAAGAAACATGAAGGTGAGCTCTATCACCACGGAGAGGACGAGGTGGCGCTCGTTGAATACATCTTACTCAGGCCCATGACCTACACCCACTGGTTGAGCGTCCTTGCGTCGGTGCCCCGGGGTGTAGCCAAGGAGCGGTGAGCCTTCCCCGAGGGCGATGCATCCTCGACGAGGTAAGTTAGCGGACGTAGTTACAGCGAGTCGAGTCGCCCGCGATCCGAGACTTGTCGACGGTGTTGCACCCGCAAGTGGCAGTGCAGTTGAACCCGGTATCGACTCCGGTGGTGCAGGTCTGGTCGTTGCGGTGCGAGCCCGAGGCATCGATGGGCACCTGGTACCAGCCATCGGGACCATAGGTGCAGGAGGGAACGCAGTCGATGACCATCCACACCGTGCCACACTGGACGCCGACTCCGTGACAGTCGTCGCTGTAGAACGCGATGGCAGACGGGTATATGTCGTACCAAGAAAAGCCGGAGGGAGCCACGCCTGAAGGGGCCTGGGTCCAGTCGCTCGACCCGCATGTGCTCGTGGCCGTGCACAGTGACCATTCGTTGCAGGCGGTGTTCACTGGGCAATCACGGCGTCCGCTCGTGTAGCACGCCTCGGTCATGGTGTCATAGTTCATTGCAGCCGCCCCCAAGGGGCACGACTTTTTGCAGCCTAGGCTGGCACATGCGGCGCTCCCCGAAGTCGCCGAGCCGGTGCATGCTTCCGTGAGCGAGTAACACGCGCCACTGCCGTTACAGAAGCCATTGTAGGATCCAGGGGTCGATCCCGTGAAACGGCTGCACGCAGCGCCGTCCCAGCCGGCGATTAGGTTTATGCAGTCATACGCAGGGCAGTCCCCGCGGGCGTCCTCGCCGGCGCCCTGGTCCTCACAATAGGAGTCAGCGTTGCAGAATCTGCACACTCCACAGTGAGTGGCCTGGCCCGCGCTGGTACAGCACACCTCGCCAATAGGACAGCACACGCCGTTTTGGCAGTGCAGCCCATCGGCGCAGTCGCTTTCTTCGGTGCAGGAATCGCCGGCGGAGTAATCTTGGTGGCAGAGGTTGTCGGCCTCGCAGTGGTGACCGGTCGAGCAATCCTCATCGGCGCCGCAATTGGCCAGGCATGCCGTGCCCGCGCTGTTGCACACGTAAGCGTCGCAGCTCGTCGTCGTGCCGAGGTCAACGCAACTTCCCGCGCCGTCGCACTCGCTTGCGTGATATAGGGTCGAGCCCACGCAGGTCTCCTCGGAGCATTGAGTCCCGCTCGTCCAGAGCCGACAGGCACCGGCTCCGTCGCAGTCCCCATCTCGCCCGCAGGTCGTGGCAGCCTCTGCGGCGCAGTCACCTTTGATGTCTGTTCCCTCGGCCACGTCGGCGCAAGCCCCTGCTCCGTCGCAAACTCGGCAGATGCCACACTCGGTCTCGGGGTCGGTGTCCTCGTCGTGAAAGCTGCAGATCCCCAGGTGCCCCGTGAGACCACAGGATCTGCACTCCCCGGCACACTCCCCCTCGCAACAGTAGTCATCTGTGCAGAACCCTAGCTGGCACTCGTCGCCATCCTCGCAAGGCGACCCCGTGGTTAGAAGCGCCGCGTCGGGCGAGGCTGCATCGGGAGCCGACCCGTCCTGAGCGGCCGCGTCAGGAGCCACGCCGTCGGGCGAGGCTGCATCGGGAGCCGACCCGTCCTGAGCGGCCGCGTCAGGAGCCACGCCGTCGGGCAGGGCGGCATCGGGCAGGGCGGAATCGGGTAGGGCTCCGTCGGGATGACCGGAGTCGTCATCACCGCAGCCCGCTCCAGCAGCGCCAAGGAAGATCAAGCAGACTCCGACCATGCTCAAGTAGCTTTGTCTCGGCATCTGGCTGCACCCTTTCGTGCCCACTGGGGCACCCTGGCCTTGCCCGATCCGCTGGGGTCCGTCAGGACCTGCATCTGTGACAGACTTCCCCCAAAGTATATTTCTTGTAGGCAAAAACAACCACGCTCTGGTTTCTTTGCGGCGTCTCCAGATACCAGCGGTCTCCTTATGGCGAGATGGATCCATCATCCGGTGCAATGATTCGTAGCTAAGCAGTGAGGTGCTTTGGGCTGGGATGTCAAGTCGCGAAGGTCGAGCGAGGTTGCCGTGATGGAGCTGCGAGGGGTGCGCGAGTGAGGTGTGGGGAGGCGCGTGGATGCCGCGAGGTTGCCTGCCCATTGCGGGCTTGGTATCGTACCAGGCGATGAAGACCAAGAACGCGCAGCAAGGGGTGGAAGGACCGGCGGTCGCCGAGAGCCGCCTGGACACGGGCGCCAGCTTCCCGCCCCGATACACCTCGGATGGCCGCGGGATGTTGCGGCGGGACGCCGGGGTGTACGTGCTCCATCTCCAGGGCTCGGATGAGGACATGGCCAGGCAGCACGGCGAGCTCCTGGCGGCGGAGATCCGGCAGGGGGCCATCCCCTTCATGGCCGGGTACCTCCCGGGGCAGATCCACGACGAGAGCTTCCCCTGGCCGTTTGTCTGGCTGGCCAGGCAGAGCCTGGAGCTCCTCACGAGGTTCATCGGCGGCCGGCTCCCGCGGGAGCACCGGAGCAGCCTCGAGGCCGTGGCCCGGGGCGCCGGGCTCCCCCCCCACATCCTGGTGCAGGCCCTCGGGGTGGCCGACGGGCTCCCTATCCTGATGGACGTCATGGGCAGGATCCACGGGCTCGGGGCCGCGGTGGGGGCCCTCGGTTCGGCCGGGCGCGGCATGGGCTGCTCGGGCGTGATCGCCCTGCCAGAGGCGACCAGGGACGGCCATGTCTTTCACGGACGGAACCTGGACTACGACGGGTTTGGTTTCTGGGACAGGTTTCCGCTCGTCGCCTTCTGCCGGCCTCTCGAGGGGCAGGCCTATGCCTTCGTCTCCTCCGCGGGCGCCCACACCGCGGCCCTCACCGCCATGAACGCCTCGGGCCTGTTCCTGGGCTCGAACACGGCGCCCACAAGGGACGTGTCGCTTCGGGGCGTGCCCTTCTTCGTGGTGAACGAAAATGCCCTGCGCAAGGCCCGCACCTTGGGAGAGGCGGTGGTGCTCCTCGGGGACGAGCGCCCGGTGAGCGGCTACAACGTCCACCTGTCCCACCGGGACGGCGAGGCCGCCGTGGTGGAGTACTCCTACTCGAAGAGCCGGGTCCGCCGTCCCAAGGACGGCCTGCTCTTCGCCACGAACCACTACCTGGTTCCCGAGATGGCCGCCACGAGCCCGGAGCTGCCCATCGTGGATCTCGCCAGCTCCGCGGGCCGACTCGCGCGCCTGGAGGCCCGTCTCGGGCCGTCGCGCGGTCAGATCACGCTCGAGCAGGTGATCGACTGCATGAGGGACCAGGTGGAGCAGGCGGCAGGGGAGACTCGCCCGGCCGGGGACGTGGTGCTCAACTACTACAACATCGCGAGCGTGGTGGCCGACGTGACGGAGCGGCGCCTGTGGGTGACCGCGGAAGCGGCCCCCTGCGCCTTGGGGCGCTACGTCATGTTCGACCTCCAAGGGGAGCTCGAGAGCTTCGGCAAGGAGAGGGCCTACCCCTTGGAGGAGGTCCCCGGGGTGCCCGAGTCGCCCGCTTCCATGGCGGTCGGGAAGCTCCTGGACGCCCACGTTGCCCTGGCTCATCACCACGATCCCAAGGCGGCGAGGGCCTGTCTAAAGGAGGCCCTCGGGGCCGCGCCCGAAGAAGGGCGCCTACATTTGGATCTCGCGCTAGTAGAGCTGAACCTTTCCAATCCAGAGCCGGCAAAGTGGCACGCGCAAAGGTTCCTGGAGCTGGCCCTCCCGTCGGAGCCGCGCCGTCACCGGGGCCACCTCGTCCTGGCCTGGTGCAACGACCTCGCCGGGCAGCGGGCCGAGGCCGTGGAGGAGCGGGCCCGGGCCCGCGCCGCCGCCCGAGGTTCACGGTCCGCCGAGTTCGAGTTGTCGGTCTTTGGAAGGAAGCGGATGACCCCGGGTGACTGCAAGGGGATGCAGATCGATCTCTACAACGGCCGGCGTCTGGCGTGAGGGGCGGTGCTTGGCCTGAGCCTGCACCTGGCGTTTGCCGTCGCCTGGCGTGAGGGGAGTTAACTTGCGTGAATGGTCCCTGGTGGCGTGAGGG
>JAVEWA010000623.1:0-4114 GCA_034004785.1 Polyangia bacterium | reverse complement strand
GTACGCCGATCATCTCGAGCAGTTGATCAACGCCCTGCTTGGTCAGGGCGGACACCTCGCAGAAGATTGTGTCTCCGCCCCAGGCCTCTGGGACGAGGCTGAACGCGGTTAGTTCCTGCTTGATACGATCCGGGTTCGCCTCCGCCTTGTCGATCTTGTTGACCGCGACGATGATGGGTACCTTGGCGTCCTGAGCGTGCTGGATCGCTTCCCGGGTCTGAGGCATTACGCCGTCGTCCGCCGCCACCACGAGCACCACCAGGTCCGTACAGTGGGCGCCGCGCGCGCGCATGGCAGAGAACGCCTCGTGGCCGGGCGTGTCGATGAAGACCACCTCGCCCTGTGGCGTGGTCACCTTGTAGGCGCCGATGTGCTGAGTGATGCCCCCCGCCTCGCCGGCGGCGATGTCGCTGTGGCGGATGGCGTCGAGGAGGGAGGTCTTTCCATGATCGACGTGGCCCATGATGGTGACCACTGGCGGCCTGAACACCATCTCCAAGTCGGTGTCGAGCTCCGTGCTCAGGATGTCCTTCTCCTGGAACGCCACGTTCTCGACTTCGAATCCGAACTCACCAGCCAGGATCCCAGCGGTCTCGTAGTCGAGAGTGCTGTTGATGGTGATCCCAGTCATTCCGAGGCCCCAGAGCTTCTTGAGGACATCAGTGGCCTTTATCCCCATCTGCTTGGCGAGATCGCCCGTGGAGATCGCGTCCTCCATGCGGATGCGGCGCTTGTGCTCCGCCGGGGTGGTGATCTCCGTCTTCATTGAGGCGGCCTGCTTGACCCCCTTCTTCTTTCCTTTGCCTCGCGTGTCCTGGACAGGGAAGCGTCCGGGGGTGCCACGGCGGTCGGCGCTCGGGAAGTACTCGCGGCGGCCCCTGGGCGCGCCAGGGCGCTGGCTCACGTCCGTGATGACTACCCGTGGCACGGTGGTCTTCTTGAGGTCTATGAATCGACCAGTGGGACCGAGCTTCTCCCGGGCGGTCTGATCTGGCTCTGGAGCGGCGGTGATCTCCGTGATCGGAGGCGTTTCCGGAGCGGGAACAGAAAGCTCCGGCTCTCCGATCTGTGATGCACCGGCAGAGTCAGCTGAGCCCTGCTCTGCCTGTTGTGGCGCCTGCTCGAGCTCGGCATGATGCACCACCTCGATGGTATCCTGCCTCTCGAAGGCCTCGGAGACCTCGTCTTGCGCGACCTTGGCCTCTTCGATCGGCTCGGCGTCGAGAGCGGGCGGAGCCACTGGCTCCACGGCCAATTCAGGCTCCTCGTCTTTTTCCTCCACGGGTTTTCGCCGTGGGGGCTTCAGGACGGCCTGCTGTGGAGCGGCCGGAGACGCCGTCTCGGGCGCTTCCGATGGGCGTCGCGAGGCGCCAGACTTGGAGCGGCGTCGGATGACCGTCCCCGCCACCTGCCGTTCCTCGAGGCTCTCCTGGCGCTCCTTCTCGAGGGAGCGCTGGACTCGCGCCACGTCCTCGGGATCGAGCGAACTCATGTGATTGGCCACCTCGACACCCAGGGCGCGGATCCTCGCCACCAGGTCCTTGTTCGAGATGCCCATCTCCTTTGCGATTTCGTAAACCCTCACCTTAGCCATGAGCGCTCGCTGGGCCTCCTTTCCGTCTCTCAATCCGGGCCCGGTGCGACACATTATCTGCGCTTCGCGCTCCGTCAACCGGTGGTCGCGTGCCGGGGTCATTGGAACCGGACGGGTCGGGGATCTCCTCGAGCGCGGCGAGCAGGGCGGTCAGCCTGCCCCTGGCAATCGCCGCGCCAGGGTCTGATCGAAGGCGATCCATCCGGAGCTGGAGGCTCTCGCGGGCCCGTCGCGCTAGCTCCAGCGGTGTAGGAGCAGGCGCGCTAGAACCGAGCGCCCTCCCGAGAGCCCCTTTTCGAACCGCATGCGTGAGGCATGGCAGTCGGGGGCAGAGGTAGGCGCCGCGGCCGCGCCTTGCAAATGACGCCTCCTGGAGCTGGCCCCGAGCGTCCAGCCCCAGCCGCATGAGCAATCGCTGCGGCGCCCTGCGGCGACATGCGAGGCACATGCGTATGGGTTCGAGAGAAGTGGCCATGTCGCTAGTGCTCACCTCAGACCTCTGGGCTGGTCTGCTCACTGAGCTGCCCTGGCTCGTCGTAGCTCTCCTGGCCGTGGTCTTCGGGCTCCGTGAGGGCGCGAGCAGAAGCCTGCAGCTCTTCCGCTTCATCCATGGCCAGGCCGGTGGCCTCAGCAAGGCGCTCGACCTCTGGCTCGGACACGATGTCCTCGGGTGAGTAATAGCCCGCCTCGCTGAGCTTCCGGAGGATCTCGTCGTTTACGTGTCGGACGAGGAGCATCCGGGCCTCCTCTGTGGGGGCGCCGATCTCCGCCCGCAGCTTCTCCCGCTCGAGGGCGAGGAGCGCGTTCATCTGGATCGACCTGGCCGCCTCCAGTCCTCCAAGTCCAGGGATGGCGGCGAGCTCTTCGGCGTTGGCGTTGGCCACCTCCTCAGCGCTCCTCCAGCCCAGGCGGAACATGGTCTCGGCCAAGTCCTCATCGACGCCGTCGATTGACGCGATCTCTCGCTTGACCTGCTCCTCCAGCTCCCGCACCTTGCTCTCGGAGTGGATGTCGATCCGCCAGCCGCTCAGCTGCGAGGCCAGGCGGACGTTCTGCCCCTTCTTGCCGATGGCCAGGCTCAACTTGTCGTCCGGGACGATGAGCTCCATGGTGTGGGTCTCGGCGTCGATGAGCACCCGGGAGACCTCCGCGGGGGCTATGGCGTTGCACACGAAGCGGGCCGGGTCCTCGTCATAGGGGACGATGTCGATCTTCTCGCCCCGCAGCTCCTGCACCACCGCCTGCACCCGGGAGCCCTTCATACCCACGCAGGCCCCTACTGGATCCACGTCGCGGTCACTCGAGCTCACGGCGATCTTCGAGCGAGAGCCAGGCTCTCGGGCGCTGGATTCGATGCGCACGATCTTCTCGTATATTTCCGGCACCTCCATCTCGAAGAGCTTCTCGAGGAGGCGTTTGCTCGTGCGAGACAGGACGATCTGCGGCCCGCGGGAGGAGCGCTCGATGTCGAGCACGTAGGCTTGGATCCGGTCGCCCGCCCGGTAGGACTCCCGAGAGACCTGCTCCGAGACCGGCAGGATCGCCTCGGCGCGGCCGAGATCCACGATGATGCTGCCTCTTTCGAAGCGGCGCACGACGCCGGTGATGAGCTCTCCCTTTCGGTCCTTGTACTCGTTGTATATCTGCTCGCGCTCCGCCTCGCGCACACGCTGGATGATCACCTGCTTGGCTGTCTGGGCGGCGATTCGTCCGAAGCCCTGGCGCTGGGTGTGGAGGTCCAAGAGGTCGCCGTAGCGCTCGTCCTGAGTCTTGGCTTGGTCCCGGTCTTCGGGGGCGTAGAAGATCTGGAAGAGCAGCTCGTCGCCTTCCTGGGCTTCCTCGTCCACGAGGCGGGCTTCCTCGATGGTGATCTCCCGGCCTCTCAGCGGATCGTGGTTCACGACTTCCACCGCAAGGTAGAGGTCCACGGTGCCCTTGTCCTCGTTGAAGCGCGCCTCCATCTCCCGGTGCTGCCCGAAAGTGCGCTTTGCGGCGGTCAGGATGGCCTGCTCCAGGGTTTGGACTAGCACGGAGCGGTCGATGCCTTTGTCTTTACCGACCTGCTCGATGACCATGTTCAAGTTTGGCTGCATACCTATTCCCCTTGATACACTAGGTTGGCGCGCGCAATGCTCGCGAGCCCGATCCCGAATTCCTCGCCGTCGGCCTCGATGACTAGCCGACCATCCTCCAGCGAGCGCAGGATTCCTTGAAGCCTCTTCCTGCCTCCTGGCAGCGGCGTCTTGAGGGTCAAACGTGCCTCTTGGCCGAGGAAGCGGCGGAAGTCCTTCTCCCTGGTAAGTGGGCGATCCAGCCCGGGCGTCGAGACCTCCAAGACATAGGCACCCTGTATCAGATCCTCTGCGTCCAGCACGTGGCTGAGGCGCCGGCTGATCGAGGCGCAGTCTTCGAGGGTCGCGCCAGTCTCCTCCTGGTCAACGAACAGGCGGAGCACCCTGCGGCCCCTCTCGGTGGCCCACTGAAGCTGGACGAGGTCGATCCCCGCCCCCTCTACCTCGG
>JAVEWA010000622.1:0-4116 GCA_034004785.1 Polyangia bacterium | reverse complement strand
TGGAGCGGCTGGGCCTGCCCCTTCTGGCGACCAGGGCTCTCCAAGGAGCGGCCCAGATAGAGGGGAGGAGACCCGAGGTCTCCGAGCGGAGCGCCAGGCTGCTCCTCGGGCTAGGGGACGCGGATCAGGCAGCCCGCAAGGCCAGGGAAGGCCTGGAGGCTGCAAGAGAAGAAACCACGGGAGAGGCCGGGAGCGGCGCCAGCGCTAAGGGCGGCGCGGGTGACGGCTGGGAGCAGGCCTTGCACCTGGTGCTCGGCGAGGCGTCCCTGGAGGCTGGCCACCTGGAGGAGGCCCTTGGGGCCTTCAACTCGGTGGAGCTCCTCGGAGAGTCGGCTCGGGACGGCGGGAGCGAGGCCGAGCGGCTGCGGCGGGCAGATCTGGTGGGCCGGTCGCTGGTAGGGGCGGCCCGGGTGGCCCTGCGGCAGGGGAGCCCCGAGGAGGCCACCGCGCTCCTTCTGCGGGCGGTGGAGCGTCGGCCTCTCCTGCCAGAGGTAGCGAGGCGCATCGGGGATCTGGCGGGCGCCCTCCCCACCTGGGCCAAGATCGAGGAGCGCGTCCAGAGGCTGCGGCAGGAGCGGCCCGAGGAGGCCGCGGTGCACTACCTGGCGGCCCGCCTCCTGGCCTCGGCGCAGCAGAACAGGGAGCCGGGCATCCCGGGCCAGGAGATCGAGCGGCTCCTCGGCCTGGCCCTGTCTCGAGACGCGGGCTGCCACCTCGGCCGCCTGATGCTGGCGCTCCGGCTGGCCCGGCGCCGCTTCCTGTCGGAGGACGGCAGGAGCCAGGCCCTCGGACATCTCAGGTTCCTCTCCCAGGCCCTCAGGCTGGATCCGAAGGCCCTCGGAGTGGACGCTGGCCTCGTAGATCTGCTCCTTGCCGCGATCCTGGAGGAGAACCCGGCCACCGCCGCCCAGGCCATGGACTTCTACCTCGCCGGCCTCAGGCGGCTGCCAGCCCACGCCGTGGCCTCCACCAACCTGGGCGCCCTGCACCTCGCCCGCGGAGAGGTGGAGGCTGCGAGAGAGCGGCTCCTCGCCGCCCTCTCGGCCTCTCCAGACTATGCCCCCGCCTATCACCACCTGGTGCGGACCCTCGACCTGTCGGCCTCTCCCGAGGCCCTGGCGAGGGAGGTGCAGGGGCTCGTGGAGCGGGTCACAGGGTCTGCCACGACTATCACCGGCCGAATCGTGGCCACCCTGGCGGAGGACACGCGAGACCAGGTCTTCGAGGCGCTCCACTCCAAGGCCATGCAGCTCCACACCCTGCTCGGAGTGATCCACGCGCGGCTATCGTCCTCCCTTCGAGAGGACGAGCTACCGCCCCAGCTGAGGGAGCGATTCAACGAGCTCTCCGAGCGCCTCGACGAGGTCAGGCGGGACTGGAGGCTCTACCTGCGCAGCCTGCACGAGGGAGAGGAGTTGAGCCCGGAGGTGCTCAACCTGAACCTGCTGGTGAGCGAGGTAATCAGGGACGAGACGGGCAACGACGGCCGGGTGGAGCTCCACTCCACCACCGGGCTGCCAGACGTCAAGGGCCAGCGCGCGGCGCTCTACGAAGCCCTCGGCGCAGTCGTCCGAAACGGCCTGGAGGCCCAGCCACCGGCCTGTCTCCCCCTCCAGGTGAGAACCAGCGCGGGCTCGCCCCTTTCAACGCGGGTCATATTGGAGGTTCGTGACTTCGGCCCCGGCATCCTCGCGCTGCACAGGGCGCAGGTCTTCTCCCCGGGCTTCTCCACCAAGCGAGACCGCCGCGGCTTCGGGCTCGGCCTGGCAAGACGCATCGTCACGGCCCACCGGGGCTGGCTTGTGGTGGAGCCGGCCAAGGGCCGGGGCGCGGTGGTTCATATCGTGCTGCCTGCCGATCTCCATGGGCTCCCGTCGCTTCTCGACCAGCCCCTCCAGCTATCGGTCGAAGAGACGGCAGGCAGCGCGGAGGAGCCATCCGAGCAAGACTGACCTCGTGTGGGGCAGAGAGGCGCGGATCCTGGCGCAGGCTTCCCCAACACCCGGCCGCCCACCACCGCACTATCCCATTGCCAGGGTGGCGAGCACCTGCACGCCTATGTCCAGACAGCCCTCGTCGAACTGGAACTGGGGGGACAGGAGCAGGTTTGCGGGCTCGTCGGCATCCCCGCCCGACCCGAGAGCCACCAAGATGCCAGGTCGGGTCTCGAAGTAGCCCGAGAGCCCGGTGGAGAAGGCCGAGCGGCTCACGGGCGCCACGGAGATGTCGCCGAGAACCATGCGGAGTCGGCTTCGGGCCCGGTCCACGCAGCCCGGATCGTTGAAGGTGACATTGCCGCGATTTCGAATCCGCAGCTTCGCCTCGCCACCCACGGCCTGGGCGCAACGCTGGGCCAGCTGCTCGATCTGCTGGGCCGAGGCTCTGCGCTCCTCCTCGGAGAAAGCGCGTAGCTCCCCCTCGAGTAGGACCTCGTCCGGGGAGGCGGCCTCCCGCTCCGGCCCGGCCACGAAGTGGGTGACCATGCAGAGCGAGCAGGGGGGCTCGCCCGGGGATGGAGCCCGCTGGAGCCTCCTCAGCTCCTCCACGAAGGCCGCGCCTATCTGTATGGCGTCGCGCCGGCGATGCGGCCAGGGACAGGGAGCGTTGCTCCCCCGAAGCTTCAGATGGAACCTGTCGAGGGAGGCCATGACGGGCCCCGCGAGGAGCCCCACCTTGCCGAGCTCGAGACCAGGCCAGAGGTGGACGGCGTAGACCTCCTCCACTCCGTCGAGAACCTCATCGCGGATCATGGACTGGGCCCCGTCGGAGAGGAGCTCTCCGCCAGACTGCCAGACGAACCTGATGTTCTTCGGAACATCAGCCCTGTGCAAAAGGAGCGCAGCGCCCAGCAGGATCGCACTGTGAGCGTCATTACCCGCCACGTGGCTGGATCGCTGCGCGCTCGAGAGGCCAGCGGGCTCTCCAGGTCGAACGTTCTGAGCGCTCATGTCTGCAACGAGCGCAACCGTGCCCTTGGCGCTCATGGACACCAGATCCGCCACCACGCCCATTGCGCTCTGCTCTGGGAATCCGGCGCGAGCCCTCACGCGAAGGGAGGTCTTCTGAAGCTGCTCCACCAGCTTCTCGGAGGTGCGGGGCACGTTGGGCCCCACCTCGGGGTGTTTGGCCATGTCCTGCCGAAAAGCTCGGATTATCGGCCCTATCTCCTCGAGGCTGGTGAGATCGAAAGGCATGCTCTGCATACCCCCTTCAGCCAGGATACTACTTTCCATCATGACGCCGGTCAACGCAAAGGTGCGCTTTCTTAGAGAAAAAGGCCATGGCATTCCGAAGCCGCTCCACGGGGCAGCCTTTTGAAAGGGGCTCCTGGGTCCTTGACCACCCCCCGGGTCCCGACTAGGCTCCCGCCTATCCCAGCTCCTGGCGGCCAGGCGAACGAAGACATGCTGGCCCACTAGTTCTGCGGACCACCGCCACAAGGAGGATTCGAACATGGAGCCCCGGCTGCAACTCGTTCCCCTGGAGATCCCCGAGGGGATCAACGTGATCTTCGGCCAGTCGCACTTCATCAAGACCGTGGAGGACCTCTACGAGGCCCTGGTGGGCAGCGTGCCTGGCATAGCCTTTGGCATCGCGTTCTGCGAGGCCTCGGGGGCCTGCCTGGTCCGGGCGGAGGGCACCAGCGAAGAGCTAAAGTCCCTCGCGGTCAGGAACGCCCAGGCGGTGGGCGCTGGACACACCTTCATCGTCGTGCTCAAGGACGTGTTCCCGATCAATGTCCTGTCGAGGGTCAAGGACTGCCCGGAGGTGTGCAGGATCTTCTGCGCCACGGCAAACCCGGTCCAGGTCATCCTGGCCGAGACAGGCCAGGGCAGAGGCGTCCTAGGGGTGGTGGACGGCTCATCTCCCGAGGGGGTCGAGACAGATGCGGACGTAGCTTGGCGGCACGGCTTCCTGCGCACCATCGGATACAAGAGATAGGATTGGTAGGGCTTGGCGGGCCCTCGCGTTCAGATCAGGCGCTGACGGACCAGATCCCGGCTCCGCCTCGACATCGACAGGGCCCAGAGCGCCGTTCCCGAGACAAAAGCGAGCGAGAGCAGCTCCCCAAAGGTTTGGGCCGAGGAAGAGGCCTCCCTGAAGAGCAGCCCGAGG
>JAVEWA010000621.1:0-4128 GCA_034004785.1 Polyangia bacterium | reverse complement strand
CAACCTCGGGACTGATCCGGGGGCCTACCGGCCCCCTCAACCAAGGAGTCGGAGGCCCTGATCTGAGCTTGGCGCTAGCGATTCGCTGTCCAACGATCGGGGTACACCCCCTGGTCCAATGAGTTCACATGGCCGAGCTGAACGTAGTCCGCCAAGTGTCTGCGGATCGTCGAAAGCTGTTTCTGCGCGAAGCCGCGAAGGACCGCGATGACCAACTTTCGCGCAAGCAAGTGTTCCAGCGCGCTGAGTTTCATCTGTCTCATATGCATCTTGGGGAAACTGGGCGCACGAATGTTTTTCAGTATCCAACCCGAGCCAGCTCTTTCGAATTCGATCTGCCACCCGAACCGCACTCCACTCTCGACCTGCTCCAGCACAACAGTCTGACCACTGCTGCTCTGTTTGAACTTCAACCGGCCGCTACGGTAGAGAGAACCAAGTGCCTTGGCCGTGTCCCTTCCAGTGAGCAATGCTGACCACCGAGGAAACAGTACCTTCAGCTCACCTGCAGCCAGCGCCTTGAATGCGCGGCTAGAAAACTGCGCGTGGTTCTCCGGCTCCACGTGCATGGCTACTTCGCGTCCGCTGGGTATCTGGTCCCATCGTGGCCCGTTGTCTTCCTTAAGCTGGGTAAGAAGCGACTGTATCGTCCACTGCCCGACACCGGCTCGCGCAGTTTGGCGGACGGGTGCTCCAGACAGCGTCTCCTCGCTGCTTGCCCTTCCACGAACAGCCGCCAGATCTGCTTCACCTCCGACGTATCTCACTGCTATCCCAGACGCATGGACTGCGTAGATCTCACACCCAGGTGACTTTCGGAGCTCAGTGCGGATCTTCACGTCTATCAACGCGTTCGTCTCGCATTCGCTCGGCCATACCACAGACCCTGCGTTCATGAGGTACTGATCTCGACTGAACTGAATGCAGGCGATCCGTTTCAGCTTGTACTTGGCCTGTCCAACGGCAGGCAAGGCGCTGCTCCCACAAGTCCACTCACTCGGCATGTACGTTACGGAGACTGGTCCGAGCACTACATAGCGTCTCCCAATATTCCCGCTCTCGTACAGATCGACCTTGGGAATCGTGCATGCGCACAGAAGTGCCGCACACACAGCCATCGACCGATCAGCCCAATTCCTTTTCTGTCCGTTGCAGCGATTCTTCAAGACGACACCCTCCAAACCCAGATCGGCGTCAAAACCCATGTATGCACGTAGGCGCGTTCACCGACATTCTGGGTGTCCCACAGCCAAGGCGGCCAGTTCCAAGCCTGCCAGTAGCGTATCCGCGCCGCGCACGGCGAACCAGGGTTCAAGCTGAGATCATCGGTGATCGGGTGGTTTGGGTCAAGGTTTCACCGAGAGGCCCGCCTTCTTGGCGCGGGTGGGGGCGTGTCGCTCCGCCGTGAGTGGCTTTGAGATGCTCAGTGATGTGCACCTGCGCCCAGGATAGCGCACGCGACGACGCTCCCCCCGTCGTCGAGGAGTGCCTGCTCGTGTTCGTAAACGCGCCGCCCCGCGACGCCTACGCGCCGCTTTTCCCCAAGGAGGTTGCCACATGCGAGGAGAGAACCTTCACCCTGCTTGGCACTCCGGCGTGATCCGTTTGGCCGCCCCCACCCCGATCCGTTTGGCCGCCCTCATCCCGCTCTCATACAGCGCCTCTTGACACCTCCCTCGACCCATTCGTCTCGAGTCTGCCGGGCCAGCGCCGGGCCCGCACCCCCGCGGATCGGCATGGGTGTCACCATTCTGCGACCTCTCGGCAAGCTGGGAGTTGGGCACCTCCAGGGGAGATCGCCAGGCGCGACCATTGTTGCAGGATTACGTAGTGTTAGGTAGGCCATCAGGACTGGTGACGAAACCTATATAAGAGAAGAGAAGCTACCTTCTACGTTTCGTCACCAGTTGCCGGACGCCCAACGGGCGCGTGCAAGGCGTCGACGCGGGCCCTGGCCAAGATGACCTTCACGTCGAACTGACGACAGCTCGCCTCCTTCGGTCCGCCACCCATGCGGATGACGTCGCCCCGTCTCACCACTCACCTCAGGCAACCCAGTCGGGCCGAACCTCAGCAGGCAAGGAACCAGACCGCGTGGCACCGGTGTTTGGGAGACTGGGAAGGGGGGGGAACCAGCACCAGGCGGTCTGGAATGGTGTCTGCTCCAATCGTACCAGGAGAAGCAGCAGGGTCAACCTGGAGATCACCTCGGGGCGCGTGCGGGTAGCTCGCTCACCGGTGGCCACCTGGCCCGCGAGAACGCCATGGCCCATGGTCGTCCGGCCCTCCTCCTGTGAGCGCCTGTCGGAGTCCAGTGATTCGCCCCGACTCGTGTTCGTCTGGGGACGGGGCAGTCTGACCGAGCCTTGCGGCTGCTATCTTTTCCTCCGCGCCCGCACTTTCTAGTCGCCCACCGGTCCCCCCGGCACGGTCCCGTGCTTTTCCTTTGCGGAAGGAAGAGACGGTTTGTGATGAGCCTCCAGCTTGCCAGCCTGATCGCCCTAGTCGCACTGAGCCCCCAGCAGGCCTTCGTGCCAAGGAGCCCCATGACCGAGTTCAAGAACACGCACCTGTCCTACAGCCGCCTCTCGAGGTTCGAGCAGTGCCCGCTGTCGTTCAAGCTCCACTACGTCTCGAAGCACGAGGCTGAGCCCGGGCTGCCCCTGCGCTTCGGCAAGGCCATCCACGCGGTGCTCGAGGCCCTGGTGCGTGAGCACATGTCGGACGAGCGGACTGGACCTCTGTCCGAGGATCGGGCTGCGGAGCTGTGGCAGAAGGCCTGGGCGGCCGAAGGGCTCACCGGAGTGGAGGCTTTCGGGGAGGGCCTCGATATCCTGCGGCGTTTCGTTCAGGACCAGGGCGTGCTGGATCATCAGGACGTGCTGGCCGTGGAGAAGGAGTTCCAGCTCGAGGTGGGCCCGTTCTCGGTTGTGGGGTTCATCGACCGGGTGGACCGCGTGGACGACGAGACGGTCGTGGTCCTCGACTACAAGAGCAACCGGCAGATCTACGCCCGGGACGAGGTGGACTCCTCGCTCCAGCTCAGCCTCTACGAGGTGGCAGTCCGGCAGATCTGGCCCTGGGCCAAGAACGTCAAGTTGGTGTTCTGGATGCTGCGTCATGGTCTCCGGCAGGAGACCTCCCGGACGCCGGAGCAGCTGGAGGCAGCCCTCAGGTACGTAGAGACCGTGGGCACGCAGACGGAGCAGGCCACCGAGTTCCCGCCCCGGTTGAACACAAACTGCAACTACTGCGACCACCGCCAGGGGTGCCCGGCCTACGCGGACGCGCTCGCCGGCAAGCGCGAGTGGATCTGCGAGGACCTCGAAGATCTGGAAGGTGTCGCCCGCGAGCGCGAGGAGGTCGCGCGCCTGGTGAAGGTCCTCGATGCCCGCAAGTCCGAGCTGGAGCGGGTGATCAAGGCGCACCTGAAGGAGACCGACGCGCTCGTGCTCGATGGTCACAGGTACGCGATGTTCAACACCTCGCGCACCGAGTTCCCGCTCGAGCGAACCCTGGAGCTGCTCGGTCAGGCGACTGGGCTCTCCTGGCAGGAGCTGATCCCGCGGGTCGCCACGGTGGACGGCAAGGCGCTCGATGCCGTGCTCAAGGAGGCCGGCAAGATGCTGGGGCGGTCCAAGACCGCGTTGCTCCGCACGGAGCTCGAAGCGGCCGCGACCAAGTCCTACTCGCCCCGGCTGTGGGCGAAGGCGGTGGCGTGATGGATCCGATGATGCTGGCAGAACGGATCGGTCGGCTCCAGGGCGACGAGCAGCAGATCCTGGAGGTGATCCTCGACCGTCTGGAGCAGGGCCAGGACGACTACGGTCCCTGGCAGGTCGAGGACGGGCGCGACTATGGCGAGGAGGCCTTCACCGAGGTCATCGACGGGCTGCACTACTGCGCGGCCGGCCTGGTCCGGCTGCGCCGAAGGAGCGACCGATGAGCGGCACCCACTCGCGACGCAAGGGAGCGGACTTCGAGCGCGCGCTTGTCCACAGGTTCCGCGAGGCCATGCCCGGCGCCGAGGTGCGGCGCGGGCTCCAGTGCCGCGGAGAGGAGGTGGCCGACGTGGACTGCCCGGTGTTCTGGGTCGAGTCGAAGCGCGGCAAGAAGCCCAACGTGCGG
>JAVEWA010000620.1:0-4148 GCA_034004785.1 Polyangia bacterium | reverse complement strand
AGCTCGCCCACGTCCTCGCGGGCGGTGCCGTGGCCGAGGGGACGCCGACCTCGGAGCAGTACTACCTCGATCTCGAGCGCGAGGCCTTCCTGAGCCTCCTCGGTGAAGAGCGCACCATCGCCCGGATCCAGCACATGCTGAATACGGGCAAGCCGCTCAGGAACTGAACGCGGGTGTAGTCATCGTGCGAAGGAACGCAAAACACCGGTTTTTCAACGGAGGAAGATAGTCATGCGTGAAGCTGTAATCGTCGCGGCATGCCGCACGGCGGCGGGAAAGGCCAACCGCGGCTCGCTCATCCACACCCGCCCAGACGACATGGCGGGGGTCGTGCTTGCCGAGGTCGTGAAGCGCGCTGGAATCAAGCCCGAGCTGGTCGAGGACGTGGTCCTCGGCTGCGCCATGCCCGAGGCCGAGCAGGGCATGAACCTGGGCCGCATTGCCGTCCACCTCGCCGGGTTCCCCGACGAGGTCCCGGCCATGACCGTCAACCGTTTCTGCTCCTCCGGCCTCCAGACCATCTGGAACGTGGCCACTGACATCATGGCGGGCATGATCGACGTGGGCATCGCCGGGGGCGCCGAGACCATGACCATGATCCCCATGGGCGGGAACAAGATCGTGCCCAACATCAAGCTCGGCTACGAGCGCCCCGGCGCCTACTCCAGCATGGGGCAGACCGCCGAGAACGTAGCCGTCAGGCACAAGATCTCCCGCGAGGATCAGGACAAGTTCGGCCTCGACTCCAACCTCAAGGCCGCCGCCGCCATCAAGGAGGGGCGCTTCAAGGAGCAGATCGTCCCCTTGCCAACCTTCCTCTTCGACGGCAAGGGCGGCAAGAAGGAGTTCGTGTACGACACCGACGAGGGACCGCGGGCGGACGCCACCATTGAGGGAATGCAGAAGCTCAAGCCCGCCTTCGCCAACCCGGCCGCAGGCAAGGAGGGCGCGGGCACGGTGACCGCCGCCAACAGCTCCCAGATGTCCGACGGCGCCGCCGCGCTGCTCCTCATGTCCCGCGAGAAGGCCGACGAGCTGAAGCTGAAGCCCCTCGCCAAGATCCACGGCTACAAGGTCATGGGCGTGGAGCCCGAGTACATGGGCATGGGCCCCTCCAAGGCCATCCCGGCCCTCATGGAGAAGATGGGCAAGAAGCTCGGCATCACCCTCGACGACATCGGCGTCTTCGAGATCAACGAGGCCTTTGCTTCCCAGGCCATCGCCTGCTGCCGGATCCTCGGCATCGACGGCGACCCGCGGGTGAACCCCAACGGCGGGGCCATCGCCCTCGGGCATCCCCTGGGCTGCACCGGCGCCAAGCTCTCGACCCAGCTCATCTACCACATGCGGGACAAGAACCTGCGCTACGGCATCGTCTCCATGTGCATCGGCGGCGGCATGGGCGCTGCCGGGCTCTTCGAGAACTTGCAGTACAAAGCCTAGGCTCAGCCCTCACCTCCGCCCCCCCCGACCTCCAGACCCCGCTAACCTCGCATGGCCTGACGATCCTCACACCGGATCGCAGCATCATCGGCTATCCTGTAGGCACCTCGTGGCGATCCACCAGCCACGCCAAGGGAGGGCCCCCTTGAGCCGCGCTAGACCCCCGTCTCCTCGTCAGCCCTTGACCTCTCCCCGGTCGGCGGCGCTCCTGGTGTGCATCGGGTTGCTCCTCCCCTTCCCCTCCTGCCGGAAAGCTCCCTCCGAAGCCCAGCCGCCCAAGCCCTGGCCGGAGCGACCGGCCAAAACCTGGAACGAGCAGGCAGGCCCCCTGTCCTTCGAGGTGAGTCTTCCAGAGGGCCTCGGCGTGCACCGGGACCCACGGGCTCGGATCTTCCGCGTGGACAACCTGGGGCTCGGACCCATGGTGAGCATCTCACTTGCAGGGCAGATGCCCGAGAGCCTGCAGGTGGCCATGGACGAAGCCATCCTGGGAGACGCCGATAGCTTCGGCGCGGGCAAGCCCGAGCCCGACGGGTTCTGGATCACCGTCAAGAACCGCGAGACCGGCATGCTGAAGATCTATCGCTGGCTCCGAAAGGGAGACCATACCCTCAGGTGCTACGCGGACTTCTTCTGGCGCAGCGAGGCCCCACGGGATGTCCCGGCCCACAACGCCCTGCTGGAGCGCATCTGCCGCTCGGTGCGGATCACGAGCTAGGCGGCTCGCCCCCTTCGACCCATGGACGCTGTCCCCCCGCCTGCCAAGGCGCAGATTCCAGAGCGCATCGGTGTCAGGCGCATCGGTTGACCCCTTGCCGCCAAAGGGAGATTCTCCTTCACATGAAAACACCTTCATCGATCCACAGCTCATGGCTCCAGGCGCCTGGCCTCTCCTCGGGCGCCTGGGCCGCCTTCATCCTCGCCACCCTCGCCCTCGTGAGCTCGTCACCCGTCCGGATCGAGGCGCGGCCCGGCCCGCGGAGCTACCGCTTCGACGGGTTCCGGCTGGGAGACCCCTACGCCGGTCTCCTCGCGCGGGCGCCCTACAACAGGCCCTGCGACGACGACCCGGTGGACGAGAGGAAGCGGCGCGCCATGGTCTATGGCGCCTTGCCCTGCCGAGGCCAGACCTTCCCCGAGCAGACCACGGTGGTGATCTTCCTCAAGATGAACCCGCCTGGCGCCCCTTTTACCGCTCAGCCCGTGGAGGCCCTGGTCTGGCTACACGGGTCCTACTTCCGCAAGCGGAGCGACTTCCCGGTGCACCCGGGAGATCGGCTGGACCTCGGCAGGCGGAAGCTCGGCAAGGCGACCGGCCAGATGGCGCTGAAGGACAGGCGGCTGCCCGCCCTGACTGTCTGGCGCTTCCCAGGGGATGTCCACCTGCTCGCCCAGGGAGAGCTCATCCGGGGCGTGGCGATCGGCCCGATGCCAAGGGACCCAGCGAACGAGCAGTGGCGCGTCGTCCTGCAGATGCTCAGGCGCTACACCCCTGCCCTGGGAGCCACGCCATGAGCAAGGCAGGCGCTGGGAGCGGCTCTAGGCCCGTCTGGAGCGCTGGGCAGGAGGGCCAGGGAGAGACCCGAGCAGAGCGATCGCCTCCACCCGTCTCGGAGCAGCACTTCACCTTCTGGCCGATCGGTGTGATCCGAAGCCCCTTCCTGGAGCAGCAGGGCACGCCCATCCAGCCCACGGCCTCCGATGGAGCCGAGGGCTTGATCGAGGTCTTTCCTCCCTACCAGGAAGGTCTCGCGGACCTCGATGGATTCGAGCGCATCTGGCTCCTGTACGTCTTCGACCGAGCCAAGCCCTGGAAACCACGAGTGCTGCCCTACCGGGACCAGGTGGAGAGGGGGCTCTTCTCCACGCGGGCCCCGGCCCGCCCCTGCGCCATAGGGCTCTCGGCGGTCGAGCTCATGGACGTGAAGGGGGCCCTGGTCTCGGTGAGGGGGATTGACGTCCTGGACGGCACTCCCCTGCTGGATCTAAAGCCATACGTGCCCGAGTTCGACGCCCACCCCGGCAGCAGGGCGGGATGGCTGTCCGAGAGCGGGCTCGCTACCCGAAAGGCGGACGACCGCTTCGTAAGCCCGGAGATCCCTGACCACACCAGAGACCCAAGAGTCCCCTGACCCCACCAGAGACCTCAGAGAATCGACGCAGCAGAACACCCCAAAATGTGTTTTATTTTGGCGAAGTTCCTGTTTATATGCTCGAAAATGCGTTATCCGAATAAAGCCTCGACAATGAGACACAACGCTCGATTCCACATGAGAAACCCAACCCTGTTAGTGACCGCCCTCGTGACCGCTCTTCATGGCCTGCTCGTAGTCTCCTGCTCGGATGATGATGGTGGCGACGCACCAATGGATGCCTCCATGGATGCCTCGCTCACCGATTCAGCCCTGCCGGACGGAGCCCAACCCGACGCAGCGCTGGTGGATGCCTCTCCCGCCGACGCAGCCGGATTCGTCTGCGATCCCCCTGCGGTTGCTGGATCTCTGTTCGAGCTGGAAGCCGAGTTCAAGTCGGAGACAGAGCCAGTCTCGATGTGTCAGCACAGGGGCAAGGTCTTGCTCACTCATGAACACTTAACGCGGCCATGCCGCGAGAAAACTTGGAAGAAGGAGGGGTCTTTGATCTCCTGGTGGCTGCGAGACCAAACACAGGAGAGACCCCATGGCCAAGGTACCGTCGATTGCCCT
>JAVEWA010000619.1:0-4168 GCA_034004785.1 Polyangia bacterium | reverse complement strand
CTTCGTTGTTTCACAGAGGACCGCCTGAGCCTACCGCGGCGACGACGGCGATGCGATTACAGTCTGGAGTACCGCATGCGGGTCCTGGCGGCCGCGCTCGGATGATTTTCTTGCGACCACCCTGTCGGCCCATGGGCCCCTCGGCTCCCCTCGGCTCCCCTCGACGTCTCTCGGCGCCCCTCGGCTCCCCTCGGCGCCTCTCGACGCCCCTCGGCTGAGGACCCTTGCATCATCACAGAATTGGTTGGAGGATGCAGGTCCAGACACACGCTCACCCTAGGAGGCTCTAATGCGTCGTCCATCCCTGGCGTCACTGCTTTGCACTCTGACCTGTCTCGGCGCCCTCTGCGCCCCAGGGCTCGGCTGTGAAAAGCGAAAGGACAAGGACGACCAGCGCCCAGGCGAGTCGGCGCCCTCGGCCGAAAGGCCCGGGGCGCGACCCGGGGCCGAGCCCCCCAGGGTGCTGCGCCCCGAACCACCGAGGCCCGGCCGGGTATACAAGGACCTCGACCGCGACACCTTCAACCGCCTGGCGGTCCGCCTGAATCTGCCGCTGTTTTGGGCCGAGGACGCCAACGGCAACGGCGCCGTTGATCCTGGCGAGGTGAGATCCCTGCTCTTCTACCCTGACTTCAAGAGCTGGGCCGACAGGGGGGAGTTCACCCTGGCCTTCGACCAGGCGTACGATCTCCTGCTCGCGGCTCGCGGCCAGACGGGCAGCGACGAGGCCAAGGGAATCGCAGCGGCAGAGGCCCGGCGACGGAAGCTCGTGACGGAGGAGCTGGACCAGGGCAAGCCGACCCTGGTGTGGAACGATCTGACCTCGAGATCCGAGGAGGACAGGCGGCTCGTGAGGCGCATGCTCAAGCTGGCCTCCCTCATCGACGGCCTCTACGCCACCCAACTCGGAGTGTCGAGTCTCGCCGGCAGGGTGCCGGCTGACGATCCGGCGGGCAGGAGCCTGCTCAGGCGGAACTGGAGCCCGAGGTGCAAGGGGCCCCGCACCGAGAAGGAACCGGAGTGCACCGCGATCCCCGGCATGACCGAGGCGCCGCCGGTGGCGCTCTATCCGGTCGAGCTTCAGAAGCAGAAGGACTTCTGCAAGGTCCTGGAGAAGCACCCCGACTCCAAGGCCCTCATGGCCCCCTTCGTGGTGGTGAGGCAGAAAGAGGGCAAGCTGGTGGCCGTGCCCTACACCGAGGCCTTCGCCGCGCCCATGAACGCCATCGCAGCGGAGCTGGAGGCTGCCGCAGCCGAGGTCAAGGATCCCAAGGAGGCCGCCCTGAAGACCTACCTCGGCGCCGCGGCCAAGGCCTTCCGCACCGGGGACTGGCAGGTGGCGGACGAGGCCTGGGCCAAGATGAACGCCCAGAACTCCAAGTGGTACCTCAGGGTTGGCCCGGACGAGACCTACTGGGAGCCCTGCAGTAGCAAGGCGGGCTTCCACGCGACCTTCGCCCTCATCAACCCGGGCTCCCTCGCCTGGCAGCAGAAGCTCGTGCCGGTCAGGCAGGACATGGAGGACGCCCTCGCCAAGCTAATCGGTGCCCCCTACCAGGCCCGCAAGGTCTCCTTCCACCTGCCCGACTTCATAGACATAGTCCTGAACGCCGGCGACGACCGGCACCCCTTCGGCGCCACCATCGGCCAGAGCCTCCCCAACTGGGGCCCGGTGGCCAACGAGGGCAGGAGCCGCACCGTGGCCATGAGCAACCTCTACACCGACCCCGACTCCGGCCGCGTCCGCAGGGAGCAGGCCGACTCCCTGCTAGCCAAGGAGAGCCTGGCCTTCTTCCCCGACAAGCCGGACTTTGGCCTGCTCAACACGATCCTGCACGAGGCGAGCCACAACTTCGGCCCCTCCCACGAGTACAAGGTGGCCGGCAAGAAGGACACCCAGGTCTTTGGCGGCTCCCTCGCCACGGTGCTGGAGGAGCTGAAGGCCCAGACCGGCGCCATCTGGTTCCTCGATTTCCTCAGGCAGCGAAAGCTCGTGGACGACGAAATGGTCAGGAAGACCTACACCGACGCCTTCCTCTGGGCCCTCGGGCACATCTCGCGAGGAATGTTCACCGACACGGGCAAGCCCAAGCCCTACAGCCAGCTCGCGGCCATCCAGGTGGGCTTCCTCATGGAGGCAGGGGCCATCTCCTTCGATCCCAAGGCCACCTCCGCCAACGGCAAGGACCAGGGAGCCTTCACCCTGCACCTGGACAAGTTCCCAGCCGTGATAAACCGCCTCATGGCCCAGGTGGGGGCCATCAAGGGGAAGGGCGACAAGGCCGCGGCCGAGGCCCTGGTGTCCCGCTTCGTCACTGGCGCCTTGGTGCCCCAAAAACTCATCACCGAGCGCCTCCTGAGGCATCCCAAGACCAGCTTCGTCTACGGGGTCGATCTCTGACATGCCGAGCAGACCGGACCCCGCGGTACTCGCGGCCCTCGCGGCCGCCGAGGCCCACAATGGCAACCTCCACTTCGCCCGCCTGGCCCTGCGCCGAGTCGATCCGCTGAGGCGCGGCGCGCTTCTGGCCAAGGCGCGGCGCGCCATGGACGAGGCCGAGGAGCGCTCCGGGCCGAGCGTCTTCGGCGAGGAGGCCCAGCGCCACCTCGCCCGGGCCGCCTATCTCCTCGCCGCCGAGCAGGACATCACCCAAGACGAGCTGGCGGACCTCGCGCTCATCCGGGAGAGGTACGAAGCCGAGCGCTCGAAGCACCCCACCCAGGTGCCCCGCGGCTTCCCCATCACCCTCTCGATCCTCGCCCTCCTCTTCGCCGGCGGCCTCGCCGCCGGGCTCGTCTGGTTCCTCGGGCGCCCGAGGACCCCATCCCTCGAAGGGGCCCGGCGCACGCCTCCGGGCCCGACGGGCGCCTACCTGAAGGGCGGACGGCCCTCGAGGCAGAGCTCGACCCTCTCCGAGGTCTTTGGCAAAGCCCTGCCAAAAGTCTTCGTGGCCGCGGCTCACCTGGCCGAGGCCCGCGCGAGCGACGATGGCCCCCGCGCCCTCGAGATCTACAAGAAGCGCCTCGATGAGGCCCGCAAGGCCGCCCTCGCCCCACCGAACCTCCGCGCCCTGGGCGAGCACCCGGCCAAGCGCCTCGCCGATCTCCTCGCCGCCATCCAGAACGCCGCCATGGCCGAGACCAAGGCCACCGACGACACCACCGCCAAGGCTTTCCACCAGGCCGTGGATCTCCTCAACCGGGAGCTGGCCGCCGGGGACTTCGCCTACCACCTGGTGGGGGACCTCCTCGTGCAGTCGCGGCGAAGGCTCGTGCTGCTCGCGAGCTACGGCGTGGAGGAGATCGTCCGCTACCAGGTGGACGGCGAGCCCGTCAACATCCTGCGGCTCGACCGGCTCGACGAGACCAACTGGAGCCCGAACCGCCTGGGCGCGCAGCGCGAGGGGCACCTGGCGCCCTTTGTGGAGATGTCCACGGTCCGGCGGGAGCTGATCACCTACGTGATCCCAGAGCTCGTCTCCGACGGCGGGCTTACCTACGACGGCCGCCGCCTGTCGAACGAGATGACCCAGAAGGACTACAGGGAGATCCTCGGCGACAAGGTCGCTGACCTCGTGGCCCTCGGGATCCAGCTCGGAAAGCGCATTCGGATCCTCCGGCGCATCCAGCGCCACTCCCAGACCAAGCTCTCCTTCCTCCTTCCAGACACCATGGCGCGGGACCGGGAGCTCCTGCGGCTCTTCCGCCGGGACTTCAACGCCCCGGTGGCCCTGGCGAACGAGCTGGAGGCCATCCTGGACGCGATCGACGTGCCCGCCTACCGGGGCCTGGTGGATCGGATCGCTACCCTGCACGCGGCCCTCACCGAGGCCTTCGTGCTCCAGCTCTGGCAGGAGGAGAGGCGAGGGAAGGCTGCAACTCCCGGCCGGCCCGCCCAAGCAGACCGGCCCGCCCAAGTAGACCGGCCCGCGCCCGGTGAAAAGACAGCCCAAGCAGACCGGCCCGCGCCCGGTGACCAGACCGCCCCCCGCCAATCCGACAAGGGCGACGGGCAGGCAAAGGCGCCGCCCCTGCCCGCTGCCCTCGCCCCGCACCTCGCGCCCCTTCTCGGCTCGGGCCCCCACAACGAGCGAGTGGCCCAGGCAGCGAGGACCCAGCTCTCGGGCCAGCTCGCCGCCCTGGCCCATGGCGGCCCCCTCACCCGCAC
>JAVEWA010000618.1:0-4179 GCA_034004785.1 Polyangia bacterium | reverse complement strand
GCACCCCCCTCCCGGCCGGGCATTCTTGATCAGAAGAAGAGCCTGCCGAGGGCCCAGAGGGCTCCAAGGGTCACCGCCGCTCCGATGACCACCAGGAGGAGGGCTCCGAACGCTCGGTGCCCTCTTTCCACAGAGACCCCGACCTCGGGCGCCTTCTCCCCCTCCCCCGCTGCTTTCACGCTCTGCCTGTCGGCGTCGGCGTCGGTCTGCGCGTCTCCCTCCCGGGGCCGCTCCTCGGGTGGGTCCAGGTCCACTGGCTCAGCCTCCGGCAGGATCTGGCCTTGCCCGTCTCCCTCCCCGTCCAGCTCCTTGAGCATGGCCTCGGCGGGATCCTCGTACAGGATCTCCGTGCCCCCCAGCCGAAGCCGGTCTCCCGAGACTAGCGCGGCCTGTGCGGTGAGCCGCCTGCCGTTCAAGTAGGTGCCGTTCTTGCTCCCTAGATCCACGACCAGGGCGCCGCAGGCCTCCATCCTGAGCTCGGCGTGATGCCTGGAGAGGTCTGGATCCCCTGCGCCGATGTCCCAGGCAGGATCCCGTCCCACGCGCAGGGTGCGGCCCGGCAGAAGGACGCAGCGGTGCTCGACGCCCCCGCCCGCGCTCACCTGCAACGTGGCGGGCGGGCCCCCCCCCGCGGCCACGAGCTCCCCGAGGAGCTCGGCGGCGAGGGTTGCGGTGCCCTCGGGCCCAGGATCAGGCACGGCCTCCTCGCTGATGGTGAGGGCTGCGCTCAGGCTGTAGGGGCCGATCTCGAAGACCGCCTCGCCAGAGATGGGCCTGGCCTGCCTTGGGTCGAGGCGCCGCCCCTCCAGGGTCGTCCCGTTCGCGCTGGCGAGGTCTTCCAGCCAGAGCAGACCCTCCCTGGCCTCGAGACGCGCATGGGCCCCGCTCACCTCTGGGGAGAGGAGGCGCACTCCCGCGGCCCTGCTTCGGCCGATGACGACTGCCTGGCCCCCGAGGCGCAGCGTGTGAACGGGTCCCCCGGCGGTCCAGATGCGCAGGTGTATCGCTGGCTGCGCCATGTTCGGCCGACGGCGCCGAGGAGATCCTCGGCCGAGGCAGGGCTAGAACTTGAACGTGGCGGACGCGCCGCCCCCGCTCTCCCAGATGACCGGAGTGAACACGAAGCGCGGATCCGTCCCCATGGCCGCGGCAGGATCGGGCTGCTCCTTGCCGGACTTGGAGAAGTAGGCCTTCCACAGGAAGATGCCCGAGCCCACCACCAGGGCCGCGCCCACTCCGATCAGGGCGTTGGTCATGATGGCCATGTTCTCGCCCTTGTTGCAGATGTTCACAAGGGCCTGGTTGCCCCGGTTGTTGGAGCAGGCGTCGTTGAGGTCGGTCACCCAGTTGTCGATGTTGGGATCATCCCAGCTCCGCTTGATCTCGGCCTCCTTGTCCTTTTCCAGCGACTTCACCTTCATGCCGGTGAAGATGGAGGCCACCAGCACTGCCGCGCCCACGCTCACGGTGCTGTAGAAGAGCGCCTTCCAGACGAGGTTCGGATCCTTGGGCTTGTCGCTCCCGTCCTTGGGCGGAGTCGTGCCGTCCCCGCCTGGAGGTGGAGTCACGTCCCCGCCTGGAGGAGGCCGCCGCTCATCGGGCGGCCTGGGCCTCGAAGAGGCCTGCAAGGTCACCTGGACCTCCGAGACGGTGGCGGCCTTCACTACAACCATGCGGGAGGCCGCCACGAAACCCGGCCGGGTCACGGTCACGGCGCGGGTCCCTGGCTCGACCTCGACCTTCAGGCCGCCGGCGTCGCACTCGCCCACCACGCGCCCGTCCACGTTGACCGTGGCCCCTGGCACGTTGCAGACCACCCGCATGGTGCCCTTCACGACGAGGCCGAAGAGGCCCCCGTGCCACTTGGTAACCAGGGAGTCGAGGGCCGAGCCCTTGGCCTGGGCGGCGGTGATGATCTCGGACTGGCTCTTCGGTGTCAGGGGCGACTTCACATCGAGGAGGGTCAGCTCAACGCTGAAGCTCCCGCCTTTTTTCCCCACCTTGCCGAAGATCAGGAGATCCGCGTTCAGGTTCCGACCTACCTGGGCGAGGCACTGGTGGTAGGCCGCGACGGGCGTCTCCGCGCAGCCGAACACCAGCTTGATCTCGGCCAGGGGTTTCCCCGGGGCGAGGGAGTGCCCTGCCTGGTTGGACACCATGCGCCTGAGGCCAGCGGTGATCTGGGTCGCCACGCCCTGCGATCCCGCTGCAGCTTCCAGGTCGAAGACCGCCACCTTGGTTTGCCCTCGGGCCTGGCCCGAGATGCAGAGCCCACCAAGCACGAGGGCGGTAATCGCAAGTCTTCTCATGGGATCTCCTCCACCTTATGAGCGCACATTATAGAAACGATCCTCGCAAGGTTCAACCAGGACTATTGGGCCCTCACAAGAGACCGAATCAGGCGGCGCAAATGACTCCCCAATAGGCGCCCGGCGGCTACCGCCGACGCCCGCCGGCGCCCTGAGCGCCCGCCAGCGCCCTGAGCGCTCGCCGGCAGCGCCCAGGCAGGACGCCTAGAGATCGATGAGCCCCTTCTTGATCCCCTCGGTGACCGCCTCCGTTCGATTGGAGACGTCCAGCTTGGCGTAGATGTGCTCGAGATGGGTCCGCACCGTGGCCCGGCTGAGACCCAGGGTCTGGGCCACCTGCGGGTTGGACAGGCCCCTGGCGATGAGCTGTAGTATCTCCAGCTCTCTTGGAGACAGGGCCGTCTGCGGATCGTCCTCCACTGGCGCGCGCGTGAAGTGCCTGAGGAGGCGCCTGGCGAGCTGGGGCTGGACGACGCTCCCACCCTTGGACACCTCCAGGATGGACTCGACGATCTTGTCTGCCTCCATCCCCTTGAGGAGGTAGCCAGAGGCGCCTGCGTGGATGGCGGCCAGGACCTTCTCCTCGTCGTCGAAGATCGTGAAGATCAGCACCTCGATCTCGGGCCTGGACGCCTTCACCTGGCGGGTGACCTCGATGCCGTCTATGCCGGGCAGCCCGAGGTCCAGGAGCACCACGTCGGGCTGCAGGGCATTGATGCGCTGCACGGCGTCGGTTCCAGTGGAGGCCTGGCCAACCACCTGGATCTCCGGGTAGGCCTTCAAGAGCGCCAGCTGGCTCTTGAGGATCTTGGACTCGTCCTCCACCACCACGACGGTGACTCTTCCACCGGGGTCCGCGCTCATCAGTCCCCCACGAGGATGGGTGTGTAGAGAGTCCCCTCGAGGACGGACTGCGCGCCACCCCCGGATGGGCGGTTGACCCCGCCCACCTGGAGCACGTCGCCCGAGAGGAGCCTCACGACGTCGTGATAGACTCGTCCGCCAGCGTTCGCGAGATCCTCCGTGGGGCTGGCGTCGGAGATTCGCTCGGCGTTCGTGCGGGTGAATCCCGCGTCCGAGAGTCCCCCCACGATGAGCACCTGCTGGCTGTCGGACAGGATCACCGCCTGGTGGCGATACCTGGCCGAGACGAGGCGGCTGCCCACCGGCGCCATCGCGACCTCTCCCGGGGCCGCGTCCCCGAGGGAGTAACGCTCCACTCCGGCGGAGGCCGAAGAGGGCGTCCCGATGGTGTTCAGGCCTCCCGAGATGAGGAGCAGCCCGTTTCCGAGCCTGGTCATGTTGGCCAAGGTCCGAGGCTCGACGAGATCCGCGCCGGCGCCGAAGGACCCCGCCGCGCCCGCCGATGGATTGTACACCTCGGTGGTCTGGTGCACGCCCGTGGTGCTCTGCCCGCCAGCCACGAGCACGAGGTTGCCGCTGCCCCTGCCTGCTGCGTGGAAGATCCTCGGCTGGCTCATGGTCACGGTGCTCGGCTCGAAGCGTGGAGCCGACTCTGAGAATCGGAAGAGGTCCGCGTCGGCGTGCACGGTGCTCACCTGGAGCTCGTCGGGGCCAAGTCCGCTCGTCACGAGCTGCCCACCGGCGAGCTCGCCGCCACCGGCGACGAGCACGTCGCCCGAGATGAGCAGGGTTGCGGTGTGTCCGTAGCGAGCCTTTCGCATCTCCAGGAGGTGGACGGTGAAGGCGCCCGTCGCCGGATCGAATATCTCGCCGAGCCTCGTGGCCTCCAGGCGCTCGGAGTTGATCAGGGTGATCCCACCCGTGATTAGCACCCGCTGCGGGCCCCCGGCCACGGCGGACTTGAGCAGGGTAGCCGAGTGAAACGCCCTCCGGACACGGAGCTCGG
>JAVEWA010000617.1:0-4205 GCA_034004785.1 Polyangia bacterium | reverse complement strand
CTGTCGCCGCGGGCGGGCTGGGTAGGATCAACGATGGGTCTTTAGCTTGACGAATTTGTGTCCCCCAATCCAGCGTACACGGAAGCTCCCCACCTATCCAACTTCTACTCGTGTCGTCTCGAGGATGACGAGGAGCCCGGCCAAGGCTCTTCGGACGCGGCCCTTAGCTGGAACTCTCGGGAATTCCTCGGGCCCGGCTCGAGGTGCGGGCACCTTCGAGGATCTGCACCCGCTTCGCTCTTCGGCTTGACACCCCCAGGGCCTTGTACTAGACACTAGCCCGCCGCGAGAGTGGCGGAATTGGTAGACGCGCAGGATTCAGGTTCCTGTGGGCTTATGCCTGTAGGGGTTCGAGTCCCCTCTCTCGCATCCTTCTTCGCTCCCCTGCCCATTCGACAGTCCAGGTGCTGGGATCGCGCTGCGGCGGGGCCCTAGCCCAGGGCGAGGCGCCCCGCGGGCAGGATCTCGAGGTCCGGGGAGAGCTCCTGATAGGAGAGGACAGTCACGTCCGGCAGCTCCACCTCCAGGAGCTTCTTCACGAAACGCCGGATCTCCATGGAGGTGAGCACCACGGCCGGGGCGCCCGAATCGAGGGCCGGCCCGAGGACGGCCCGGGCCGCGTCCAGGATCTCGCGGCCCAGCTCGGGCTCCAGGGCGAGGTAGCTGCCCGCCTCGGAGCGCTGGATGGCCTCGGAGACCACCCGCTCTATCTCCGAGTCGAGGACAACGGCCGAGAGGCTGCCCCCGCTCGAGGAGAACTGGTGCGTGATCTGGCGCCTGAGCGCCATCCGGCAATACTCGGTCAAAAGGACCGGATCCTTCTCGGTCTTCAGCCAGGAGGCGAGGACCGGGAGCAGGTCGGCCAGATGCCGCAGGTTGATGCCCTCCTCTGCGAGGCGGCGGAGCACCTCCGCGAGGAGCGGCACCGTGACTGGCTTTGGCACCAGCTCCTCCACCAGGTGTGGGTGGGTGGTCTCCAGGGCGTCCAGCAGGGCGCGGGTCTCCTGTATCCCGAGCAGCTCGTGTCCGTGGCGCCGAAGGAGCGCCTCGAGATGCGCGGCCAGGATCTCCGGGCCCTCGAGGACCGGAACCCCCAGGGCGGAGGCCTCATCGCGCTGGTCCTTGGCGAGCCACGATGAGCGGTGCCCCAGCCCGGCGAGGCCCGCCTCCTCCGCGGCCACGCCCCGGCGCTCCAGGTAGGCCTTGGACGCGAGGGCGAGCAGGGCGCCCTCGGGTGGAGAGCCCTCGCCGAGGGGGACCTCCTTGAAACGGATCCTGTAGCTCCCGGGCGGTAGACCCCCGGGCGGCAGGCCCCCGGGCGGCAGGCCCCCGGGCGGCAGGCCCCCGGGCGGCAGGCCCCCGGGCGGTAGACCCCCGGGCGGCAGGCCCCCGGGCGGCAGGCCCCCGGGCGGCAGGCCCCCGTCCGAGACCCGCACCCGGATGGGCGGCACCAGGAGGCCGAGCTCCTGGAACAGGGTGGCGCGCAGGCCCGGGAGGCGCTCCTCGGCAAAGGCGCGGCCAAGCTCGCCCTGCGCCGGGTCCACCCAGGACGCAAGATCCGCCGACACCTCCAGCGCCACGGCCTCCACGAGCTCTCGCGGGCCTTCCTCCAGGCCAGGCTCCGCTCGAGGGCTGTCGAAGAGCCCGAGGAGCCCCCCATCCTGGGGACCCGGCTCGGCCCAATCTCCCCTGCCCTTCCAGGGCGCTCCCCGGCGCAGGCCGGCCTGGAGGCGCTGACCCCTCCTGAGCAGGGCGTGGGCCACCACCGCGCAGAGGAGCCCGAGCACCAGGAAGGGGAACCAGGGGAGGCCTGGCACGAGGGCCAGGCCGAGCATGAGCGCCGCGGCGATGGCGATGGCCTTGGGCTGACCGAGGAGCTGCCCGGCGATGTCCTGGCCGAGGTGCGAGGTCTCGTCCTCAGAGGCCACGCGGGTTACCACCAGGCCCGCGGAGGTGGAGATGACCAGCGCCGGGATCTGGGACACGAGCCCGTCGCCGATGGTGAGCAGGGAGTAGACCTCCGCAGCCTCCGCTCCGGACATGCCCATCTGGTACACGCCCACGATGAGGCCGCCCACGATGTTCACGAGGGTGATCACGATGCCGGCGATGGCGTCGCCCTTCACGAACTTCATGGCGCCGTCCATGGAGCCGTAGAGCTGGGACTCCCGCTCCAGGCCTCGCCGCCGCCTTCTGGCCTCGGAGGAGTCGATGGTCCCGGAGCGGAGCTCGGCGTCAATCGCCATCTGTTTGCCGGGCATGGCATCCAGGGTGAAGCGGGCCGCCACCTCCGCCACCCGCTCCGAGCCCTTGGCGATGACGACGAACTGGATGAGCGTGAGGATCAAGAACACGATCGCCCCCACCACCAGGTTCCCCGACACCACGAACTGGCCGAAGCTCCGGATCACCTCCCCGGCGTCGGCCTGCAGGAGGATCAGGCGGGTGGAGGAGACGTTCAACCCCAGGCGAAAGAGCGTCGTGATGAGCAGCAGGGTCGGGAAGGTCGCGATCCGGATGGGCTCGGTGACGTAGATGGCCACGAGGAGCAGGATCACCGCGAGGGAGATGTTCGTGGCAAGCAGGACGTCCAGCACCCGGGTGGGCAGCGGGATGATCATCATGGCGATGATCCCCACCACCAGGCCCGCGAGAGCGATGTCGCTGTAGCGTCGGACGAAGCGTCCGCCGAGGGCGTTTCCGGCCATGTGGGGCCTCCCGTGCAGGCTGTATGGGTCCGCTCCCATGGGCGCGGATCCTCTGAATCTCCACCCATCCCGCCGACAAATCAAGATGGCAGCAGCGGACAGGCAGGGTGGTCGTGTTCTCCCCACATTTCACCGCCCGGTTCCTATGGTGTCGGAACCCGGTTCCTGTCGCGACTAGTACCCCCCTGTGCGGCAATAATTGCCCTCACATAAATCATGTCCTGGGTGTTCTTGCCACAATCCCCTTGATGCGAACGACCAAGCCCCGCCGTGTTTGGCGCGCTGAATCCAGAGATCTCAAGCCCGACACCAAGCGCAAGCTCGGTTATGCCAACGCCCGCAAACGGGCCGGCTGGGACCGGAGCTACCTCGTCGAGCTGCTCTGTGGAGGGTAATCGGTCTCCCGAGGCTACGGGGCGCGCGCCGCCCGCAGCCGGCTCTCCGGGGGCCAAGGCGGCCGGCGCGCCCTACGCCCTACGCCCTAGGCCCTACGCGCTACGCCCTACGCGCTACGCCCTACGCCCTACGCCCTACGCCCTACGCCCTACGCCCTACGCCCAATACCCTATGCAATCCCGGCCTTGGCCTGAAGATCCTCGATTGCCCAGCCGTAGTCGAAGGGCTCGCCCTCCCAGGTGGGTACGCCAGTCGAGGGGGAAAGCTCGACTCCAGGCGGCAGCCATCTCCCGACGAGAGTCTCTGCCGCGTCACCAGTCACCATGGGTAAGGGCTGCGAGGCGAGCACCTCGCGGCCCAGGCGGTCCAGGAAGCGGAATCGGCCTTTGGCCAAGGCCTCCACGCTGAAGCCGCCCTCGTGACACAGGACATGATGCCGGCGGCAGAGAGGAATCATGTTCTCGAGCGTGGTCTGGCCGCCGTCGATCCAGTGCTTCACGTGATGGGCGTCCCGCCCCCGGCACTCACAGCCAGGAAAGGCGCAGCGCGTCCCGTCCCGCGCGATGAGCGCGCGCCTGAGCGGAGCGGAGATGACCCTCGTCTTCTTTCCGGGCGTCAGCTCGCCCCCCGGGCCGTGCCAGAGGCTCGACACCGCGGAATCGCAGGCGATACGCCTCACGATGTCGGGCGCGAGCGCCGGGCCGTCCTCCAGCTCGGAGCGGCCATCGGCCTCGGGGTCGAGGAGGACCTCTCGATCCGCGTGGATCACGACCTGAAAGCGGTCCCCGCCGCCGACCTCAGCCGCGCCGGCCACGAGGGCGCGCTCGGCGAGCAAACCCAGCGCGTCCGCCAGACGCTGGGCCCCGGTTGGCTCATCCCCGACAGCCCGTGCGCGGGACCCGGACGGTTCCGATGAATCGTCGGGCCTGGAATAGAGCTCATCCTTGGCTCGCTCGAGAGCCTTGAGAAGCAGAGACCCCTGCTCGGGCGTGAGCCGGCCCTCCACCACCAGCATCCCGTCCGAGTCGTACCAGGCCGCAAGGCCCCTGGAGGCCTCGCGCGCCTCGGCCTTCTCGTTCTCGAGGAGCCGGTTCGCCTTCC
>JAVEWA010000616.1:0-4212 GCA_034004785.1 Polyangia bacterium | reverse complement strand
GTGGCCCCCCTTGGCGTAAGGTGGTCGAGAGTTGATGAGATTCGTGTCCGAGGCCTCGTCAGGAGTGGCCCCCCTTGGCGTAAGGTGGTCGAGAGTTGATGAGATTCGTGTCCGAGGCCTCGTCAGGAGTGGCCCCCCTTGGCGTAAGGTGGTCGAGAGTTGACGATGTATCGGGCCGAGGCCTCGTCAGAAGTGGCCCCCCTTGGCGTAAGGTGGCCTGGAGGTGAAGAAGTTTGACGTGGTGAGAGCCTCTGTGGTGAGAGCCTCTGTGGTGACAGCCTCTCATGATCGGTGCTAGGCTCGGTTCATTGGCATGGAGAGTTCTCACGAGCTCGGGGCCCAGGTAGGGGAGCCTCGGAGCTGGTTGGAGACTCGGTCGTGAGCTGGGTTTCGTGAGCAGGGTCGAGGCAGGCCCTGCTGAAGGAGAGGAGACGAGACGTGGCGGACGAACCCAAGGACGTGGGCAGGGGGGCGGGCAAAGGAGGGGGCGCGGGCGACGGTGGAGCTACGGGGGGAGACCTGCTGCTCGAGGCGGTGATGAGCGCTTGCCCTGCGGCCATCACCATGCTGGATCCAGAGGGGCTGGTCATCTCCTGGAACCGGGCTGCGGAGAGGATCTTCGGCTTTGGGGCGGAGGAGGTGCTCGGGAGGCCCCTTCCAATCGTGCCCGAGGACAAGCTCGGCGAGTTCGAGGCCCTCAGGCGCCGGGTCCTCGAGGGCGAGTCCCTGTCGGACGTGGAGATCCTGCGGCGCCGCCGGGACGGCAATGAGATCGCCGTCAGCCTCTCGGCTGCGCCCGTCAGGGACAGGGCCGGGGCGGTGGTGGGGATCATGGCGGTGCTCCTCGACCTGGGCCCGCGCAAGGAGGCCGAGCGGGCCCTGGCGGACCTCGAGGCGAGGGGGCGGGCCATTGTGGAGCGCCTGCCCATCCCGACCTTCATCTGGCAGAGGCGAGGCGAGGGCTTTGTCTTGGCGGGTTTCAACGCCGCGGCGGTCGGGATGACGGAGGGGGGCGTGAGCGGCTGGCTCGGCAAGGAGCTACGGGTCTTGTATTCCGATGGCCCGGACATCGTCCGGGACATCGAGCGCTGCTTTTCGGAGCGGACTGTGCTCGAGCGGGAGATGTCATACAGGTATCGCACCAGAAGCGGGAGCCGGATCCTGGCGGTCACCTACGGCTTCGTGCCTCCCGACCTCGTGCTCGTTCATACCCAGGACGTGACAGCCATCCGGCAGGCCGAGGAGCAGCTCAGGATCTCGCAGCGGCTCGAGGCGGTGGGGCGGCTCGCCGGAGGGGTGGCCCACGAGTTCAACAACCTCCTCACCGTGATCGCCGGCTACACGAGCTTCGCGCTGGACGCGCTGCGAGAGGGAGATCCCATCAGGCAGGACCTCGAGGAGTCGCAGAAGGCAGTCCGGAGCGCAGCCGAGCTCACGCAGCAGCTCCTCGCTTTTGGCAGGAAGCAGCTCCTGGCGCCCAGGGTCCTGAACCTGAACCGCGCCGTGGTGGAGCTCGAGAAGATCCTCGTGCGGCTGCTCGGGGAGCAGATCGAGGTGGAGATCCGGCTCGCCAAGGGCCTCCACAGCGTGCTCGCGGACCCGGGCCAGGTGTCCCAGGTGATAGTGAACCTGGCGCTGAACGCCCGCGACGCAATGCCCGACGGGGGCAAGCTGACCATCGAGACCGCCAACGTGGAGGTAGATGGACAGGCTCCGCTCCTGCCCGCCGGGCTCCCCCCCGGCCCCTACGCGCGGCTGACCGTGACGGACACCGGCGCTGGAATGGACGCTCAGACCCGGGAGAGGGTCTTCGAGCCATTCTTCACAACCAAGGGCAGGGGAGTCGGGCTCGGTCTCGCCACGGTCTATGGGATCGTGACCCAGAGCAGAGGGCATGTCTGGGTGGAGAGCGCTCTCGGCGCTGGCAGCGCCTTCTCAGTTATCCTGCCGCGGGCCGAGGGGCAGGAGCAGGCCGAGGAGTCGCGGGACGCGGCGCTGGTTGAGCCGCGGGGCAGGGAGACCGTGCTGGTGGTGGAGGACGGAGAGGCCGTACGCCTGCTCGCAGGGCGAATCCTCGAGGAGGCGGGCTACAAGGTGCTGGCCGCCGCTGGTCCGGTGGAGGCTCTCCGCCTCTGCGAGGAGCTGCGGCGCGAGGGAGGCGACAGTGGAGGAGGGGCAATTGGAGTCGCCGCGATTGCGGTGATGGGCGGCGAGGCTGGGGACGATGTGAACAGTGGGGCGACGGGGTCGGGCCCGGGGCCAGGGCCTGTCGCGGGGTCGGGGCCGGGGCTAGAGCTTGGGTCGGGCCCGGGGCCAGGGCCTGTCGCGGGGTCGGGGCCGGGGCTAGAGCCTGGGTCGGGGCCGGGGCCGGGCGCGGGGTCGGGGCCGGGGTCGGGCGCGGGCCCGGGGCCGGGGGGCATCGACCTCCTGCTCACCGACGTGGTGATGCCGGAGATGAACGGCAGGCAGCTCGCGGATCTGCTGAGTTGCAAGATGCCGACCCTGGAGGTCATCTTCATGTCGGGCTACACCGACAGCGCCATCGGGCGTCACGGCGTGCTCGAGCCAGGCACGCACTTCATCGCCAAGCCCTTCACCGCCGTCGCCCTAACCCGCAAGGTGAGGGCGGTGCTCGACGCCAGGCCGGCGAAGATGAGGCGCTGAATACGCTGGAGCATCGCCGGTGAGGGATTGCGCTGAGGGAGCTGGAGCATCGCCGGTGAGGGATTGCGCCGCGTGGGGCTCGCCCCTGGAGGGGCTGGGGCCTGCGGGCGACCAGGCATCGAGGAATCGACCGGGGCGCTTGACGGAGAAGGGGGTTCGACCCAGGGCTTCGAGCTGCCTCACGTGGATCGTGAGACAGCTCAGGGCTTGCAGGAGGTGTTGCGGCAGATCGTGATCAGGGACTGCACTTTCTTCAGGTCGGCATCCTGGAAGAGCTTGCCTCTGAGCAGCGCCCAGACCTTGTCGCGGGTGGACTCGAGATCCCTGTAGAAGGCCCCGGTGGGGACGACTGTCTTCAGGCCGCTTCGCACCATGGTCTGCATGGACTTGGTGTTGACGAGATCCGAGTTGGTGTTCAGCTCCTGGGCCATGATATCGGCGCGCTCCAGCAAGATCTTCTGATGGGCCGGGCTCAGGCGTTCCAAGGCGTCCTTTCGCATGATGACGCCGGCGATGGCCATGGTGATCCTCAGGTCGAGCACGTAGGCGAGGCTCTGGTGCCACTGCAGGGAGTGCACGATGTGGCTCATGCCGTACACGGTGTCCAGGGTGCCGGCCTGGAGGGACGGGAGAACCTCGCTCGGGGAGAGGTTCAGGCCCTTCACGCCCACCACCTGGAAGAGGGCCGCGGCCATGGGGTCGGTGCTCCAGCGCCAGACCTTCCGGGCCCGGAAGTCAGCGAGGGAGTTCAAGGGGAGCTTCGAGTAGATCCGGACCCAGCCGATGCCGGCCATGCCGAGGAGCGTGTAGCCCTTGGCGGCGTAGCGCAGCCGGAACTCGGGCTGCATGCTGCGGAGGGTGTAGCGGAACTCGTCCGGGGTCTTGAAGAGCATGGGGAGCTCCATGACCCGCACCGAGGGTTCGATGCCCGACAGCGAGGCGGTGGCCGCGGCCAGGCCCTGGATCTGGCCCGAGCGCATCCGAGCAAGGGCGTGCTCGTCGGTGCCCGCCACTGCGCCGAAGTAGAACTTCACCACCACCTGGCCGCGGGTGAGCCTGGAGACGTCGCTGGCGAAGCGGGTCATGGCCGCGGCCCAGGGGCCCCCCTGGGGCAGGATCGTGGCGAACTTCAGGGTCGTGGGGGCGGCCCCGGCGGCTTGGCCGGAGGCGAGCGCCAGAAGGAGCGTGGCGGTGACGAGATGTAACTTCATGGAGACCCTCCCTTCCAACAGGACGCGCCGCCGCCAGGGGGCAGGGACGCGAGCGAGCCTGGCGCTGCCCCGGGTATTGTATCACGGGACAGGAAGTCGTCCCTCTTTGGCCAGAGCGCCTCGGCCATCTCCTTGGCCAGGCGGTTTGCGAGGCGGTGCTCGGGGGCTCGCTCGAGGGGGAAGCGCCGGACCTCCTCGAGGAGCGCGACGAAGAGCGCGCGCTTGTCCTTCGGAGCAACGGGGACGGGCCGGGCCGCGGGGCCGACCCCCACGCGCTCCTCGGCGGTGCTCTGGAACTGCCAGGCCCAGTGCCTGGCGTAGAGCACGAGCCAGGGCA
>JAVEWA010000615.1:0-4218 GCA_034004785.1 Polyangia bacterium | reverse complement strand
CTGGTGGGCTTCGACAAGACCTTGACCTACGCCCGCCTCGAGCGGGCCTGCCTGCTCCTGGCGGGCGGTTGCCCCTACTTCGCTACGCACCCCGACTTCACCTGCATCACGGATCGGGGCCTGATTCCAGACACCGGGGCGATCCTGGCCGCCATCGAGTCCGTGGTGCACCGGCGGCCCAAGGTGCTCGGCAAGCCCATGCCCGAGATGGTGTCGGCAGGGCTCGCGCGCCTAGGGCCGGACGCCAGGCCCGAGTCCACCGCGATCATCGGTGATCAGCTGGACACCGACATGACGATGGCCGCAAGCGCCGGTCTGGTGGGGATCCTCGTCCTCTCGGGTGAGACCTCAATTGCCCGGCTCGAGGCCCAGGATGAGGTGCGGCCAGATCTGGTGGTCGCCTCGGTCGCCGAGCTCCTGCCTTGGTTGGGCGAGGGTTGAGATGAGCCTTCTTTCCCTTGCCTCCCGAATGGTGTCTTTGCGCTCTGCCTTGGGTTTATGGTAAGTGTTCGAACATAGCCTACGAGGAGAATGCAACATGCGTCGTCTCAGCCTTGTGCTTGTCGCGGGTCTCGGCCTTTGCCTTGCTGCCTGCGGTGATGATGACAGCGGGCAGACCAACAACAACAACCACCACATGTTCTTCGACGCGGCCTTGCAGCCGGACTCGGCCCAGCCCCAGCCGGACTCGGCCCAGCCCCAGCCGGACTCGGCCCAGCCCCAGCCCGACTCGAACGTGCAGCCTGGCAATGGCATTACGGGCGATGGCTGCGGCGGCGCCGGGCAATGCGGCGGGATCACCAACGGCACGCCGGAGTGCCTCACCACCCTCATGTCCATGATCAACTTCCCTGGGGGCTACTGCTCTTCCCAGTCCTGCACGGCTGACACCCCGTGCGACAACGGCAACGGCACCTGCGTCAGCATCATGGGCTTCATGACAGTCTGCCTGAAGGCCTGCACCGCTGCCACGGAGTGCCGCCAGAGCGAAGGCTACGACTGCACGACCCTTCCCTTGGTCGGAGGGGAGGAGACCTACTGCCTGCCGGGGAGCGGGATGAGCTTTGACGCGGGGATGCCCTTATTTGATGGCGGCTTCGGCTTACCCGACGCCGGGTAGCCCAGAACTGGGCTTTAGCTCCCTCCTCCGCTTCGCCCGCATCCTGGGTCCGACTCGGGCGTGATTCTGTTGCTCGTTGCGTGGTAACCTCACGAAAACAAAGGGTTTCAAGTGTAGTCCCGGGCGTTTGTTTGCCCTTGACACCCTCCCTGGGGTCAGGTACTAAGGACGCCGCTCGGGCCTGGGTAGCTCAGTTGGTAGAGCAGCGGACTGAAAATCCGCGTGTCGGCAGTTCAATTCTGTCCCCAGGCATTTGCTTTGCGGAGCGCCTTTTTGGTCGCTCCGCTTGGCTTTTTTGGCGGGCAATGGGAACGGATGCGGGCGAAAAGGGGAGCAGGAGCCAAAAAAGCGCGAAGGCAAGGGCAGTTGCATGCCTTGCCTTCACTCTTCACCTGGGGCAGTTTCGCGTCTTGCCCAGGACCCGGCTAACTGCCGCCGCAGCAGTGAGCTACCCTGGGGATCATGAAGCGCTTCATTGGAATCCTCCTGTGTTTCGGTACGCCGATCGCGGGTACCAGGTAAATGCTAGATAGAGCCTAAGGCCCTCATGGGGCTTAGTCAAGCAGGCCGCTAGACTTTCTCGGAAAAGTCGAGGTTTAGTGTCATGTCCAGGTGGTGGGGAGGGGAAGCTGGTGTCCAATTGCCGGGTACCTGGATCAGGCCCGATGGTCTCGCCGGCGGCCCTGGCGCCCGCCCGGGCCGGGTGATAAAAAGGGCGCGTCGTCATGGAGGAAGAGATGCCGAGAACATACACGCGTGTGCCTGGTCTTTGGAGCCTTGGGCTGCTCGCGCTGGTCTTCGTGAGCTGCAGTGCCGATCGGGAGAAGATCCGGAAGGAGCTCCGCGAGGAGCAGCAGGCAGACTTCGAGAAGAGGGTCAAGGAGGAGGTGGAGCGCCGCGTGGCGGCCGAGCTTCGTCGCATCGAAGAGCGCCAGAGCCCCAAAGACAAGGGCAAGGAAGACGGCAAGGAGCCCAGGGATGCCTCGGCCGGCGCTGCAGGGTCACGGGCCCCCGACCGACAGACGCCAGGCGAGGCGCCTCGGGACCAGGGCGCCAGGGCGGGCGCCGAGCCCGCCGGCGGCCAGGCTCCCCCCTCTGGGTCCTTGGCCCTGCCCCCGGACGCCATGGAGGCCAAGGCCCCTGAGGTGGATCCGCAGGGGCTCGTTTTGAACCGAGTCCTGCTCGCCAAGAACCTGGTTGAGAGGAAGCCGGAGGGGGAGGGCACGGCCTTCACCCTCTCGGATCAGAGGATCTACTGCTACATAGACGCCAAGAACCCCAAGGGACCCGAGCGCAAGCTGACAGTGGTCTGGCACCACGACGGCAAGGTGTTCCACAAGCTGGCCCTCCGGGTGGGGGTCGGGTACGTGTGGCGAACCTGGGCCTACCTCTCGGTGAGGCCGGGGCACGAGGGCAACTGGCGCTGCGGCGTGTTCAATGAGGAGGAGCAGCTAATCCGATCGGCGGACTTCACCATCACCAAGTAGGCCGGGAGTGGGCCAGGCGATGCCAGGCTTGGGGTGGCTCGCCGGGCATTTCCTGGCCGCCTCTCGAGATCGCGCCTCCGGCGAGCCGGGAGAACCATCTCGGGCTTCCTGCGTTCCAGGCTGCCATGGGTCAGGTCCTCATCTTCGCTTGCACGCTCGCGCTCCCCTGGCTGTCGCAGGGGCCCGCGCCAAGGGCTGGGCTGCCCGATGTCGAGGCGTTCCTGGTAGCGGGTCTCCCTGGCGAGGCGCCCGCGGATCGCCAGGTGTCTGCCCTGCGAGGCGAGCCTGTCAGCATCTTCGTGGTGGTGCGGGTGGGACGGGGCCCGCGGGCTCTTTTCTTCAGCGACGCGTCCGAGTTCGTCAGGCATGGGAGGCGGCAGAAGGGTGGCTCGGTGCGACCGCTCTCACCGCTAGGGAGGACGATCTCCTGGTGGCGGGTGGAGCCGCACCAGCATCACCTGAAGACGCCGCCTCCCAACAAGGGCAACCAGGCCTACTCCAACGCCGTGCTCTTCGGGCCCCGGCACGGCAAGTGGCTCGGCTTCGACACCATCGAGTATCACGAGAGCAGGATCGACGGCGCCCAGGGCCCCCGCCTGGTTGTGGATCGCTCCCTTCCCACCCACCCCAAGCTGAAGGTGCATCGCGGCCTGGGGACCCTACGCTACAAGGCCACGGTGGAGTGGGAGGGGACCACCCTCACAACCCCTGGAGCCGGGGCAACCTCGGCTCAGGGCATTCGGTCGGAGGTGCTCCGGGTCAGCTTTCGTGACGGGGACGACTTTGTGGGGCATCTGACCTCCTACTACAACGTGCCAAACGTCTTCGGCAGCGCCGGCCCTGGCATCCTGCACCAGACCGAGCAGTTTCAGGGAGCGGACTGCGCCGACGTGCTCGTCGGGGCTGCGAGGCGGGGAGGTGCTCGAATGGCATACTCCAACGTCGAGGGCCTCCGCCGCGAGGCCCGGGTGGTGAGCCCCAGGCTGCTCCTCGGCAAGAGCGGAGTCACCTTCGCGGATGGGCCGAGGAAGGGGCAGCGGGCCGAGCTGCGCTTTGGAAGCGACCTTCAGCGCGGTGACCTGATGCTCATCGACTACGTGGGATGGGACGGCTCCAACCGGACCTGGGATCACGTGGCGGTCCTGTCAAAGGACGCCGGGACGCCCGGGGTGTTCGATCCCGAGGATCTCGTTATGCACATGGGCTACCTCTACGGCCTCGTGGAGGCGTCAGCGGGCGCGGACGGAGAGGCCGTCGTCCAGTTTCTGCGCTTCTCCTCCCGCCACCAGGCGGCCTTTCGCTGGACCGAGAGACGCCTTGCCCGCGAGCGGGCCCGGCGCCAGGCCCGGGCTGCCCCCGCAGGCGGCGCGAAGTCTCCTCCGGGCTCGGATCCCTGAAGAAGCCGGACGTCACGACATCGCAGGTCCGAAGGGAGGCTGGCCGCGGCGCGTGACAGGGCGGGCCGCCACGGGTTAGACTCGACTCTCATCTCGCACTAGCGGAGGTTTCCCATGAGAAAATGCGTGGCGGTGGGACTCCTGGTGGCCCTCGGCGGGCTCTGGGGCGCGGGCCCGGCCCGGGCGGCCATCGGGGACAACAGCGTGGGCATGA
>JAVEWA010000614.1:0-4208 GCA_034004785.1 Polyangia bacterium | reverse complement strand
TCCGCCCACCAGGAAGCGCGCCACCTCGATGTCGTAGTCCTCGAGGAACACTATGCGGCGGCGCACCACCGGGTCCTCCGAGAAGTGGACGATCTGCTGGATCAGGCGCTTGCCGGGCTCGTCGAGTGGGTGGGCCTTGCCCGCGAACACGATCTGTACGGGCCGGCTCGGGTGGCAGAGCAGCCGCCGCAGACGCTCGGGATCCTGGAAGAGGAGGGTGGCGCGCTTGTAGGTCGCGAAGCGGCGGGCGAAGCCCAGGGTGAGCACCTCCGGGTCCAGCACCTCGTTCGCCACGGTCAGGTCCGAGGCGGACAGGCCCCAGGAGGCGAGCTGCCTGTGGAGGCGATCGCGGGCAAAGGTCACGAGACGGGCCCTGCGCCGCTCGTGGGAGCGCCAGAGCTCGTTGTCCGGCACCTGGAGGATCTTGGCCCAGACGTTCGGGTTGGAGGCATCCTCCAGCCAGCCCCTGCCGAGGTAACGGTCGAAGAGCGAGGCCATCTCCGACGAGGTCCAGGTGGGGGCGTGGACGCCGTTGGTGATGGAGCCGCTCGGGATCTCGTGGATCGGGATCTCTGGCATGATCCGGTGGTACATGGCGCGCGTGACCGCGCCATGGAGCTTCGAGACGCCGTTTATGTAGTTGGCGTTTCGTCCCGCCAGGAGCGCCATGTTGAAGGGGGCGCCCCGGTCCCCGGGGTTGCCTCTGCCTATGTCCAGGAACTCGTCCAAGGGGAGGCCGATCCGCTCGACGTGCGGGGCGAGGTAGGTCCGGACCAGGTTCTCCGGGAAGAGGTCGAAGCCCGCTGGCACAGCCGTGTGGGTGGTGAAGACGTTGCTCGAGGCGCAAAGGACCCTCGCCTCGTGGTAGGAGAGCCCCTCGTCCGCCATCACCTGCCGGATGCGCTCGATGGCCATGAAGGCCGAGTGCCCCTCGTTCATGTGATACACGATGGGCTGAAGGCCGAGCGCTCTCAGCATGCGCACTCCCCCGATGCCCAGCATCATCTCCTGCTGGATCCGGATCTCCTTGTCGCCGCCGTAGAGGTAGTCGCCGATGTCCTGGTCAACCGGGCTGTTGCTGGGGATGTTGGTGTCCATCAGGTAGAGCCGGGTGCGCCCCACCTGGATGCGCCAGATCTGGGCGAAGACCTCGCGGCCTGGGTATTCCACGCTGATCGTCAGGGGCTTGCCCTCGGCGTCGCGCTCGAGGTTGATGGGCATGTTGTAGAGGTCGTTGGCCTCGTAGCGCTCCTGCTGCCAGCCGTCGGTGTTCAGGTACTGCCGGAAGTAGCCTTTCTGGTAGAGCAGCCCAACCCCGACAAGTGGGATGCCCAGGTCCGAGGCGGATTTCAGGTGATCCCCCGACAGGATGCCGAGTCCTCCCGAGTAGAGGGGCAGGCACCTCGCGAGGCCGAACTCGGCCGAGAAGTAGGCCACGTTCACCTGCTCGGTATCGCCGTGATGGACCGAGTGCCAGGTCCGCTGGGTCAGGTAGCGGGTCATCTTGGCACTGGCCTGCTGCAGCTCGTGCAGGAAGCCGTCGTCCGCCGCGAGCTCGTTCAGCCGCTCCTGCCGGACCCTGCCGAGGAGCAGGGTGGGGTTGTGGTTCGTCTCCTCGAAAAGGACTGGATCTATTCGCTGGAAGAGCATGCGGAGATCCTGGTCCCAGGCCCAGATGAGGCTCTTTGCGAGCTCGCAGAGCGGCTGGAGCGGCGCGGGGAGGACAGGGACGACGTTGAAAAGGTGCACCTTGGACATCTACTAGCTCCCATGTGGCGCCCGGGCAGGGCGCGGATGGTCATATGGTCTGCACTGGAAACAACTTGGAAACAATTCGGACGCAATCTGGACGCAATCCTGTGGGCTCTCGCCTTCGTCCTTCGACCCCCGCGGGTTCCCGCCCTGATCCAAGCCGCGCCCATGAGCGGGGGTGCTCGATTACAGGGGGCCTAGAATAAGGGCAATGGCCCTCGGTCACAAGCTCCCATTGCTCCCATTGCTCCCATTGCCCCATTGCTCCCATTGCTCCCATTGCCCCGTGCTCCCATTGCTCCCATTGCCCCGTGTGTGAGAAGCACTTGAGAAGCACTGGAAATGTCCGGTCCAAAAACACTCGTAGATGTCCGGTCTGCCGGCGGCCCGGTCTGGCCCGGAGGGATCCTCGGCGGCTCCAGTTCGGTATTGGAGCCGGGGCGCCATGGGACAGCGTAGGACTTTGGCCTGGCCTCGGGTTTCCGCTACACTCACGGCATGCAAGGCGGCAGCGAGCCGGAAGCGGGCGCTCTTTGGCGCCTGGCCAGGTGGGAAGCACGCCAGCCCCTGGGGCTGGGTCTGCTCGCCTTTGGGCTCTACGCCGTGAGCGCGGCCCCGGGGCTCTACTGGCTGGACAGCGGCGAGCTGACCACGGCGGGCGCCAACCTGGGGGTGGCCCACCCGCCGGGCTTCCCGTTGCACAGCCTGCTGGCGAAGCTTTTTTGCCTCCTGCCCCTCGGCAGCATCGCCTTCCGCGTCACGCTCCTGTCTGCCGCCTGCGCCGCGGTGGCGGTGGGCCTTGCCACCGCCCTGTCGCAGAGGCTCGTCAAGGCCTCGCTCCCGGAAGCAGGACCGGCCCTGCGCGCGGTGAGCGGGGCCGGCGCCGGGCTCCTCCTCATGCTCTGCCACCTCTTCTGGCGCCAGGCCACGGTGGTGGAGGTTTACAGCCTGGGCGCGGCCCTGGCGCTGCTTTCCCTCTGGCTGCTCCTCGAGATCCTCGAGAGCGCATCGAGGCGAGGCGAGCCTGCCGCTGGCCCGGGCGGGCCCGGAGCCGGCCCGGGCAAGCCAGACTCCGGCCCGGGCAAGCCAGAGCCCGGCCCGGGCAAGCCAGACTCCGTTCGCGGCAGGCCAGACGTCGGTCGCGGCGGGGCCGACACCGGGCGCCTTGCACAGGATCCACGGCGTGGAGCGACCGATCCCCGGCTCGTGCTCTGCCTGGCTCTCGTGGCTGGCTTCGCCTCCCTTGGGGCGCACCCGACCTACAGGATCCTGCTGCTGCCCATCCTGCTGGTCTTCTGGATCTTCTCACTCGTCCGCGGCGGCCCACGCAGTCGGGCGGCGCCGGCCTTCTTCGCGCTGGGCGGGCTGGTCGTGCTGTACCTGGTCGCGGCCTCTGGCTCGGGCCGCATGCCAGACTGGGCCAACGCGACCAGCCTCGGCGCGCTCTGGGATCACGTCATGGCCAGCCGCATCCGGGAGGCCAGCTTTGCCCCCCTCATGTGGAGCTTCCGCCAGGAGGTAGTGGGGCCACACCTCGTGGCGGCCTGGGACGGGATCCTGGCCCCCTTCGTGGGCGTCGCGCTCCCTCTCGGCGCCCTCGGGGCCTATCGCCTCCTTGGCGCGGCGGCCGGCCCGGCGAGGCTCCTCGGCCTCGGGCTGGTCATCTGCCTGGCCGGCGACTTCATCTACAGCTTCTGGGTCAACCCCATGGGGCTCGTGGACCTGCAGAACGGGATCATCACCGTGGCCTGCCTGGCGGTATTGGTGGGTGTGGGGACGGCGGCCCTCGCCACCTGGATCGGCAAGCGCTCCGAGCGCTTCTCCCTCGCCCTCGGCGCGGCCCTCGCCATCATCGCTGCGCTGCCTTCCTCCTTGGACGCCCTCCCCGAGAAGTGGGCCGGGGCGAGCCACGGCGCCGCCTCCTGGGTGGACGCCGCCCTCGGACAGGCGCCGCCGAGGGCCGTCATCTTCACCGAGTCCGACGACCTCTCTTCCGGGCTCCTGTATTCCCAACAGCTGGAGGGAGCGAGGCCCGATGTGCTCGTGCTGGTGCGCCAGCACCTCTGGGTGGCCCACGATCTTCGGGCGAGGCTCGCCGCCGACAGGGATCCGGCCCTGCCCTGGCGCGAGATAAACGAGCACCTCGGCAGGAGCAAGGAGGCGCGGATCCGGGGACAGCAGAACCTGCTCGCCCTGCTCGTCTCCGGCGCCCGCGGCCACCGCCCCCTCCTTTGGGAGCCAGGGGACAACCTGGACCGGGGCGCCCTTCGTTCCCCGCTCTGGCCCGGGGTCCCGCTCTTTACTGTCTCATCCGATGTCCAGCCCACGGCCGATGTCCAGCCCACGACCGAGCCCCCGCCTGCGACCGGGGCCCCGCCTGCGACCGGGGCCCCGCAAGCGATCGGGGCCCCGCAAGCGACTGAGGAAACCTTTGCCGCGGGCGATCTGCCCAAGAA
>JAVEWA010000037.1:0-20504 GCA_034004785.1 Polyangia bacterium | reverse complement strand
GATCAGGGCGAAGGCGAGGTAGGGGTTGCAGCTCGGATCGGGCGACCGGATCTCGGCACGGCGCCCCGTGGCCTCGGCCTCCTCGCGCACGTTGGGCACCCTGACGAGGGCCGAGCGGTTGATGCTCGCCCAGGAGATATAGACCGGCGCCTCGTAGCCCGGGATGAGCCGCTTGAAGGAGTTCACGAGCGGGTTCAGGACCGCGGTGATCTCCCTGACGCGCAGGAGCAGGCCCGCGATGAACTGCCTGCCCGTCGCCGACATGTGATAAGGCTCGCCCTTGGGATCGTAGAAGGTGTTCTTGCCGTCCCGCCAGAGGCTGAAGTGGGTGTGCATGCCAGAGCCGCTCTCGCCCTGGGTGGGCTTTGGCATGAAGGTCGCGAGAGCGCCGTTCTGCACCGCCACGGCCTTGATCACCTGTTTCACGAGCACGGTGCGGTCGGCGATCTCGAGGGCCGGGCCGTAGTGGATGTCGATCTCGTGCTGGCCAGGCGCGCACTCGTGGTGCGCGCACTCGGTCTCGATGCCCATCTTGCGGATGGCGATCATCATCTGCTTCTTGATGGCGTCGGCCGGGTCGTGGGTGCCCGAGTCGAAGTAGCCCCCCTGGTCGAAGGGCAGCGGGCTCAGCTCGTTGCCGTTCGGGCGAAACAGGAAGAACTCGAGCTCAGGCGCCACGTAGAAGTCGTCGTAGCCGAGGGCCTTGACCTGCTCGACCATGCGCCTGAGGACCTGCCTCGGCGACCCCGCAAAGGGCGTCCTGTCGGGGTTGTGCACGTCGCAGAACACGCAGCCGGTCCTCTGCTCTGAGGGGACAGCGTAGGGGAAGATCCTGAAGGTCCTCGGGTCTGGCACCAGCACCTGGTCAGACTCCTCGAGCCGGGCGAAGCCGAGCACCGAGGAGCCGTCCACGCCCTTGTCGGAGGCGAACACCGAGGGCATCTCCTCGGCGGAGACCGTGACCGACTTCAGCTCGCCCATCATGCCCGTAAAGAGGAGATCCACGAAGTGGACGTCCTCCTTTGCGATCCGGTCCAGCACCGCCTGACAGTCCGATGGAATCATGTTCGACCTCTCCTTGTGACGAAGCCTTCGACCCTCTCTTCGCGAGTCAGAGGGGCCACTGACGAGGACGGCTGAAGTCTATTGGCGATGGAGTTCTGTGCAACGACAATCTCTCGTCATCTCTCGGCCCTTCCTGGCAGAGTGGGACATTTCTTACCACTTTCTCAGCAGCGCAAGCCGAGCGGCCGGGATCCGGCCCTCGGTCGAACGGAATCCGGCCGAGCGTCCGTCGCGGATCGCGCTGAGACTTCGCAATCCCGAGGGAGTACGTGGCACGGGGAGCAGGGCACGAGGCTTGCAGAGATGACCCCTCATGAACCGACGCGCGATCATCTCGCCTCTTGCGAATGGAGCTGGACTGGCGGGGCTGGCAGGGCTGATGGCGCTGGCGGTGCTGACTGGGCTGGCCGCCTGTGAGCAGCCCTCACCCGCCATGGCAGCCGAGCCCGGGCTTCCTCGGCCAGAAGCCCTGGAAGGGCCGGGCCAAGCGGAGTCAGCGTTTACGTTGAAAGCGTTCGCCTCGGCTCAGGCTGCTCGCGCCCGCCGGGCGCATCCTGCTCCTAGACCCGGAGTTCGCACGGTCCTGATCATCGTCCAGGGCCTGGCAGGGGCCTGGGTGGAGCGATGGCTCGCCAAGGGGCGCTTCCTCGAGGAGAGCCTGGCGCCGAGCGCCTCCCGCTCCGAGGTGGAAGGAGGAGGCCTAGCGCGGCTCGCCCGGGGCGCCCACTCTCTTGCGCTCACGCCGGTCGAGCCCGCGGTGGCCGCTCCAAACCTCGCCTCCATGCTCACCGGCGCGGCGCCATCCGAGCACGGGGTCCTCGCAAACTCCTTCGTCCGGGAGGGGCGCAGGGTCTCGGGCTACGCCGCGCCCCTCGAGCGGCCTCCCATCTGGGAGCTCGGACGCCGGGCGGGCCTCAGGGTGGTGACCTACCTGGCCCCGGGCGCGCGGTGCCAGGAGCCCTCGCCGCCGGGGCTGCGCGCGGTGTGTCACCCGGGCCGGGCCGGGAGCGCGAGGCCGCGGCCCGCCCTCGGGGTGAGCCTGCCCGGGGAGCTGAGCCTTCGAGCGCCACCTGGGATCCAGGGGCTCCAGAGCGTGAGAATCGGCCTCGACCTCGAGGCCCCTGGGAAGGTGAGGCTCACGGCCCCGCCCGGCGTCTGGGTTGACGGGGAGGCGGTGCTCGCCGAGGGAGAGTCCCGCGCCCTCGTCTGGGACGGGGAGCAGCCCGCCACGCCGAGCGCTCCGCCGAGGCGCCTCACCTTCATCACCCTTGGAAGCGCGAGGGGAGGCCGGGCCATCTTTCACGACGGAGGCACCGCGGTGGGGACGGCGGCGCCAGGAGCCTTTGCCCGGACCCTGGACGCCCTCGGCCTGGTGCGGCCAGCGCCAGCAGACTCACGGAGCCTGGTCAAGGGGATCATCTCCCCTGCCCTCTTCGCCGAGACCGCGCTCAGGGAAGCCAGGGCCCTCGTCAGCTTCGCCAGGTGGCTGGGCCGGGGGGATCGCTTCGACCTGGCCGTGCTCTCCCTCGGCGCGGTGGGCGCCCTGGCGAAGGGCCTCCTCGCGGCAAGGGGGCGGCAGGAGCTGACCGAGGCCGAGCGACGGGCTCACCTGGAGGCCCTGGAGCGGGCCTTGAGGAGCCTGGATCGCGAGCTCGGCCAGGTGCTCGGCGGGCTGGAGCTCGGCCGCACCAGGGTGCTCCTTGCCTCTGAGGGCGGATATCGGCCAGTCCTCTGGGACGTGAGCCTCAGAGCCGCCCTGGCCCCGCTCCACCCGAAGATCCGGGCGCTCTCGTCGGGCGCTGCGGCCCTCGTGCTGCTCCCAAAAGGCGTTTCCAGCCAAGAGGCCGAGACGCGGCTCCTTGGCCTGAAGGCCAGGGGGAGGCGCGTCTTCGAGGGAGGGAGGATCCAGGCCCAAGGAGTTGGGGAGGGCGCACTCCTCGCCCAGGCAGGGCCTGGCTTTGCCTTGAGCGGAGGCAGGTCCAGGCGCCTTGTGGGCTGGCCGAGGGCCATGGCGGAGCAGGGCTGCCCTGGCTCCACGCGGGAGTCGCAGGGATTCCTGCTCGCCGAGGGGCCGGGCCTCGCGGCCAGGGGGACCCTCGGCTCGCTGGAGATCACCGCCGTCTGTGCGCTGCTCGCTCTGGCCGCAGGCCTCGAGCCTCCTCGCGGGGCCCGCCCTGCCCCCATCCGGCTCTGGGAGGCTCCTCCTGTCGGAGGAGATCGCCGTGCTCTCCGAGGAGAGGCACCTGCTCCAGGTCAACCGGATCGAAGCCCCGGCCCAGAACCCGATAGAACTGGAGGGTGGGCCAGGCACGCTTCTCCGCCACCCGGCGGAGCCGGAGATCGGGGTTGGTGGGCCTGGGAGTCCCCGCGGCCTCGAGAAGCGGCAGGTCGCTGATGGAGTCGGCGTAGCAGGTGGCCTCGGCCATGGTGCCGCCCTCTGCTGCGAGGTAGGCCTCCGCAAGAGCGAGCTTGCCAGCGCCGTAGGGAACGGGCTCTTCGTACGCCGAAATATAGCGCCCCTCCTCGCTCTTCTGCACGAAGGCCAGGATGTGGTCCACGGGCATCACATCCCTGAACCTCTCGAGCAGGAGGGCCGAGCTCGCCGACAGGAGCACCACGCGGTCGCCCCGGCGATGGTGCTCCTCGGCGAGCTCCACCGCCCGCTGGTAGATGGCGGGTCGCACGGCCTCCCGGTAGAGGTTCTCCACGTGCACGGCCACCTCCTCCACGGGCCTGCCCACGAAGGGCGCCATGGCCTTGCGATAGACCTCGCGGGCGTCCATGACTCCGGCGCGGTGGAGCACGTGGTAGCCGAGGGCTTGCACCGAGCTGAAGTAGCTTATGTAGCCCGCCCGCCGGAAGGTCTCGAGGGCGAGCATGCCAGTCGAGCCCTGGATCAAGGTGCCGTCCACGTCGAAGAAGGCCGTTCCCATTCTAAGCTCCCTTTGGCGGGCCCGGTCGCTGGAGCCAGGGCCAATCGCGGTTCTAGAACTCGGCGCAGACGACCCTCGAGAGCCCCGCGAGATCGCGGATCACCCGCGGCTCCGCCGCTGGCCCTTGGTCGCGGGCCATGGCGCAGACGGCCTCTGCCTGATCCGCGCCGATCTCGAGCCAGAGCCTCCCCCCTGGCCGGGCGAGGCGGGCCGGCGCTCCGGCCACGCAGCGCCGGATCACCTCGAGGCCATCCCCCTTTGCGAAGAGGGCCAGAGGGGGCTCGAAGCCCAGCTCCGGCTCGAGCGCGCCTCGCTGATCCGCCGAGACGTAGGGGAGGTTCGCCACGATCGCGTGGAAGGGCGGATCCTCGACGGTGAGGGCGTCGAAGAGATCCCCTCTCCGGAGCTGGATCCCGACCCCGTGCCGCTCGGCGTTTCTGGACGCCACCTCCAGGGCCTCGGCCGAGAGGTCCGTGGCCACCACCCGGGCGTCGGGCCGCTCCGCAGCGATGGTCACGGCGATGGCGCCGGAGCCAGTGCCGAGATCCAGGATCCGCGGCGCCTCCACTCCCTCGAGGGAGGCGAGGGCCTGCTCCACCAGCACCTCGGTCTCGGGCCGGGGCACCAGCACGGCCTCGCTCACCTCGAAGGCGCGGGAGTAGAACTCCCTGCGCCCGAGCAGGTAGGCCACGGGCCGCCGCTCGAGGCGGGCCGAGACCAGGCCGCGATAGCGCGCCCGCTCGTCCTCGGACAGGGGGCGGTCCATGTCGATGTAGAGCCCCACCCGGTCGCCGCCGAGGGCGTGGGCCAGCAGGAGCTCGGCGTCCAGGCGAGGCGACGGGATGGTCGCCTTGCGAAAACGCTCGGTGGTCCAGCCGAGCACGTCTCGCACGGTCCAAAGCTGTGGGCTCACGGGCGACATCCGGAGAGGTAATTTAGACTCAGCGCAGGCCGAAGTCGAGGGCCGATGGGTAATTCGCTCTGCAAGGGCAGATACGGAGAGCCGAGGCGCAATTCGGTCTGCAAGGGCCTATACCGAAGGCAGATGGGCGATTCCTTCAGGGCAGGCCCACTCCCGCGAGGGCCGCGCCGCACCGAGGGCAGCGCCCGCCCTTGAGCGACACCCCCAGGAGGCGAAAGCCCCTCCTCGAGATCAGCTCCTCGCCGCAGGCGGCGCAGCGCGTGGACTCGTGATCGTCGCCCCAGAGGTTCCCGGTGTAAACGTGCCCGAGCCCCTCGGCCCGGCCCCACTCGCAGGCCTTCCGCAGGATGTCCGGCGGCGTGGCGGGGCGGTCCTGCATCTCGTGGTCCGGGTGAAAGCGGCTCACGTGCCAGGGGATTGAAGGAGACACCGAGGCCAGGAAGGAGGCGATGCTCCTGAGGTCCCGCTCGGTGTCGTTCAGGCCCGGCACGATGAGGGTGGTGACCTCCACCCAGATCCCCCGCTCCCACAGGCGCCTGATGTTGGCCCTGACGGGCCCAGGGCGGCCCGAGGTGACCCGCTGGATAGCCTCGCTGGAGGCGCCCTTGAGATCCACGTTGGCCGCGTCGAGGTCGTTGCCGAGGGCGTCCAGGGCCTGGGGCGTCATGTAGCCGTTGGTCACCAGCACGTTCTTGACGCCCCTCGCCCGGGCCTCCCGGGCCACATCGAGCACGTACTCCCAGAAGACCGTGGGCTCGGTGTAGGTGTAGCTGATGGAGGCCGCGCCCTTTGCGGCTGCAAGCTCGGCTATCTTGTCTGGAGGCGTGAGCTCCCCTGGCAGGGCCTCTCCGGGGCGGCCGCGAGGCCACTGGGAGATGGACCAGTTCTGGCAGAACTGGCAGCGGAAGTTGCAGCCCACCGTGGCGATGGACAGGGACCGCGAGCCTGGGTGGAAGTGGAAGAGCGGCTTCTTCTCGATTGGGTCGAGGTTCGCCGAGATCAGGCGGCCCCAGGAGAGGCTGTAGAGGCGCCCGCCCCTGTTCTCACGAACGCAGCAGAGCCCCCGGCCCCCCTCCTCGATTCGGCAGCGGTGGTAGCAGAGCTCGCAACGCACCGCCCCGCCCGGCAGCTCGTGCCAGAGCAAGGCCTCCATCGCCCCGCCCGTCTCACTCAAGCCGCGCTCTCCCGTGGGAAGTGCTCAGGCGGCCGGACGGATCGCTCTCGCGAAGCCTGCCGAGCGGCTGGCACGTGCGAGCTTCTCGACCGGCGCCGACGCCCTTAGCGCCGATGCTTGCGATGATGGGTCCTGGCCGGCGCCCTGCCACCGCGGTGATGGCTACGAGTGGTGTGGCCGCGGCGATAGGTGCGATAGCTGTGCCCCCGGGCGCCGTACCAGCGATTGTAGTGCACCCTGTGGGTCCGGTAGTGACCGATGTAGTGGTTGTACAGGTGATAGCTGGCCGGGATGTAGTACCTGGCCCCACCCACGTAGTAAACGGGCCTGCCCACCTCGTCGTAGTACACCACGTAGCCGTTGTAGTAGAGCGGCGAGTAGTAGCTCGTGGCCACCGCCGGCTCCGCGGGAGAGGCCGAGACGAAGCATCCGGAGGAGAACATCCCGACGACGCCTATCATGGCCAACATCAGGCCGATTCGCTTTGCGTGGATCATGTTGCCTACCTTTCCTTGCGACTTTGTTCGGACGGTCCGCTTCCAATCATTCAAATCATGGGTTGATACGTATGAGCGAGCGAAAACTTTACGGGGAAATGCATCGGGCCGCAAGACCCTTCTAGCTCCGCCCCCCGAGCACAGGGGTCCGAGAAAAGCGCAAGGAGGACGCAACCAGGGCCAGATTGGGCCGATAACAGATGCACCCAGGGGTCATACACCGGGTAGAAAAAGGATAAAGATCAATGATAACATCAGGTTCGCCCCGGACTCTCCTTCTCCTGAGCGCGGTTGCCGCCGCCTCTGCCCCCTCCTGCCTGCCCGTCGCCAAGGCCCCCTCCCAGGTGGCCAAGACCCACCTCGGGGCCGGGGCCAGGCAGCTCCAGGCTGGCCACCTGGACCAAGCCGAGGCCCACTTCGCGGTGGCGGCCGAGTACTCCCCGAGGGCGGCCCAGGCCTACAACGGCCTCGGCCTGGTAGCCCTGGCCCGGGGCGAGCGGGGCCGGGCCGCGGCCCTCTTCCAAAGGGCCGTTCACCTGGACGGGGATCTCGCAGAGGCCCGAAACAACTTGGGAGTCCTCTGGCTGAGCCGCGGGCGGGCGGCCGAGGCGGCTGGGCACTTCAGGGCCGCGCTGGACGTGGACCCCGGGTATCACCAGGCCCGCTTCAACCTGTCGCGGGCCCTTCACGAGATGGGAGATCTGCCGGGGGCCCGCCAGGAGCTCCTGAAGGTGACGGCAGTGCGGCCCCAGGACGCGGCCGTCTGGTCGGCCCTGGCCTTGATAAACGTGGATCTCGGCCTGAGGGCCGCCGCCGGGGAGGCCATCCGGCGCGCCGCCGCCCTTCGTCCAGGCTCTCCAGAGGCCCTGGTGGCCCAGGGCGCCCTCGCCAGGGCAAACGGAGATCTCGCCTCCGCGCTGCGGGCCCACGAGGAGGCCAGGCGTCTCGATCCGGGAGATCTGTCGCTGCGGATGCAGCTCGGGCTCACCCTGCTGGCATCTGGAAGGGATGCGGAGGCCAGGCGGGAGTTTGGAAGGGTCCTGGCGGGCCGCCCCTTCTCGGCGAGGGCCCACTTCGCGATGGGGGTGCTGGCCGCCCGGCGCATGGACCTCCAGAGCGCGGCCAAGGCCTTTGGCCGGACGAGGGAGCTCGAGCCCGCCTTCCACGCAGCCTACCTGCAGGAGGCCGCCGCCCACCTTGGGCTCGGCAGGTTGGGACCGGCCCGGGCCGCCTGCCAAGCCCTTCGAGCCTCCCCTGGGCGGCCGCAGGAGCTACTGAAGCGCTGCAAGGCGCTCCTGGCGTCCCCCGGGCTCCGCTCGGGAAAGAGCTGAGCGCCGGCCCTTCTCGAGCTCCCTGGCGCCACGCCAAAGGCAGCCCTCGCTGGCCCCGACCCCGTGCTCGACCAAGGCTGGTCCCTCCCGCGGGCCGATCAGCAACCTGTTGACTCCCAAGGCCGATTGCGCCATTTATCGCAGGAACCCCTGGCGGTCCGATTTTTTCGGACATAATAGGTACGATTTGGCCACATCCCCCAAAGTGGACAATTAAAAACACGAGATAAGGTGGACCATCAGCCTCGCCACCTACCCGATGGACGCGGTCTATGGCGCCAGCTACGTGTTCATCGACCGCTGCTACGTTTACCTCGACAAGAAGGGCAAGGGCATCGAGGTGGTGCTCAGAGGCAAGGAGCCCCTCGACGACGAGGCCCTGGAGGCTCTCTGCGGCCAGTTCGCGAACGAGCTCTTGCACCAGGTGCTGAGAGCCCGCCTGGCCAAGCGGTCCGGCAAGGTTCGCGAGATGATCGTGGGCCGGGCCCTCTTCTCGGCCGAAGGCTCTGGAGCCGGCTTCGAAGGCGAGCTCGAGGACGACTTCGACGACTTCGGAGACGAGGACGACTACCTGGACGACCCCCTGGGCATAGCCGTACCCTGGGAGGAGAAATACGGGGATCAAGCTGCCCCCCTGGACCAGGGAGAGGCCCCGGCCGAAGGGGAGCACCCCGCCGGAGAGAAAGACAGCCATGAGTAAGCCGATGGAGCCCCTGCGGCTGCACCGCAGCATCTACCCGCCAAAGGCCATCTCGGACACGGTGAAGGCCTTCGAGGAGCTCCTGCAGGCCGAGATGGTCAAAGAGGGCGAGTACCAGATCATTACCCTGCGCCCCCTCGGCAGCGAGCACTCCCCCGCGACCCTGCGGCACGAGTTCGCGAACTACGCCCTCGGACGGGCGGCGAGGAGCCGATGAGCAAGAGCGTCAAGAAGGCCCCGCTGACCCAGATCAAGAACGCCGCGGTGGCTCCGTTCCGTTTCAGGAAGCTCGCCGGGGACCGCCTCCTCATCACAAACGACTCGGGCGCCTACGCCCGCCTGACGGCTGAGGAGCTGGATGCCTTCCTTAGGGGCAGCCTGGACCCCTCCTCTCCCCTGGCGGCGGAGCTGGAGGACAAGGGCTTCGTCCTCACGCCCGAGTCGGAGGCGCGCCTCATCGAGCAGATCCGGCTGAGAAGCGAGCACCTCTTTCAGGGCCCGCTCCTGCACATCGTCATCACGACCCTCAGGTGCAACCAGAAGTGCCGCTACTGCCACGCCAGCCGCAAGGGGATGAGCGCGGGTGGTTGGGACATGACGCCCGAGACCGCCCGTAAAGTAGTGGACGTGATCTTCCAGAGCCCCTCTCCGAGGCTCACCATCGAGTTCCAGGGGGGAGAGCCCCTCGTGAACTTCCCGGTGGTCAGGCAGATAGTCGAGGACGCCTACGGGCGGGCCGACGCGACGGGCAGACACGTGGAGTTCACCCTGGTGAGCAACCTCTCGCTGCTCGACGAGGAGAAGCTCGCCTTCCTCGTGGACAACGGGGTGATGATCTGCACCTCCCTCGACGGCCCGAAGCCGCTCCACGACAAGAACCGCCCCATGGCTGACGGGTCCAGCTACGACGAGACCCTGCGCTGGATGGGCCGAATCAACGCCCTCTACCGTGAGCGCGGCATGGATCCGAGCCTGGCCTATGTCAACGCCCTCGCGACTATCTCGCGGGCGACCCTGAAGGATCCCAAGGGGCTCGTCGACGAGTACCGCAAGCTCGGGTTCAAGGCCATCCACCTCCGCCCTCTGAACCCCTTCGGCTTCGGAGAGAAGGTCTGGGCGCGAGAGGGCTACTCCGCCGAGGAGTTCCTGGCCTTCTACCGCGAGGCCCTCGACTACATCGTCGGGCTCAACAAGGAAGGGGTCGAGATCCAGGAGAAGACGGCCTCGCTGTTTTTGACCCGCATCCTCACGGCGCAAAACCCCAACTACATGGACCTCAGGTCCCCTTGCGGGGCGGGCATCGGCCAGCTCGCCTACAACTTCGACGGCAGGGTCTACCTCTGCGACGAGGGCCGCATGGTCAGCGCCATGGGCGAGGACCTCTTCTGCATCGGCCATGTTGGCGAGCAGACCTACGAGGAGATCATACGCCACGAGAGCGTGGGCTCCCTCTGCCTGGCCTCCTGCCTGGAGTGCCTCCCGGGCTGCAGCGACTGCGCCTACAACCCCTACTGCGGCGTCTGCCCGGTATACAACTACCAGATGCAGGGCGACCTCTTCGCCGTCCAGCCCGAGAGCGAGCGCTGCCGAATCCAGATGGGGATCCAGGACATGCTCTTCGAGCTCCTCCTCGAGGGCGGCCCCGGCATGCTCGAGCTCCTCGAGCGCTGGACCATCGAGCGGGACCGGTCCCAGGTGTATCGCCGCCTCTAGGCCCGCTCTTCGATGCCTCTAATCCGAGCCCTGCCTCGATCTGCCAGGCCTAGAAAACGCCCAGGAGCTTGGTTAGGAGCACGGCGAGCGCCACGCCGAGGACTCCCAGGACGACCCACAGCCAGGTGAGGGAGCCCGAGGGCGCCTGGGCCTTCCGCTCCAGATCCTCTGCCAGGGGATTGATGATGGGAGCGGCCCTTGGACTCGGGGTGCTGGGGCTGGAGAACAGGCCCGTGAGCACTGGGAGCGGCGCATCGGCGGCCGGGACTCCCTTCGATGACCCGGCAGCGCCGTCCGAAGCAGCCTGAGGCTCCGTGGGGGCAGCAGGAGCCGCGAGAGCCGCCTTGGCCGGCGACTGCGGCGGAGGGGGCGGAGCTGGACCTGAGGCTGGACCTGAAGATGAAGATGGTGATGAAGCGGCGGAGGCGGGCGTGGAAGGAGAGGTCACCCTGAGGGGCGCCGTCTGCCCTGTGACGCCCGTGACCCGCCCCGAACGCGGCGCAGTTGGCGGCCGCTCTCCCGTCGTCAGCCCTCCCGAGGAGGAACGCGAGGCCGTGGGCACCGCATGCTCTCCGCTCACGTGGGCGGCGGAGCCGCCGCTGAAGGAGTCCTCCATCCTGGACGCGAAGATCACCTCGCCGCCCGGCTCCTCGGCGAAGTCGTCGTCAAAGCCGCCCGCCGGACGCTCCAGCGCGAGCTCGTCGTCGTCTTCCTCGTCGTAGGCGTCGTACTCGACGTCCAGGGGGACGCCGTCCAGGTCGTAGAGATCCACCAGGTAGCGGCTGATCTGGGGCTTGCCGGTCTTGGCGCCGGACTCGGCCAAGAACTCCTCGAGGTCCAGGTGCAGCTCCTGGGCGTCCTGATACCTGTTCTCGGGCTTCTTCTCCAGGAGCCGCATGAGGATCACTTCCAGATCCGGCGGGTACTCGGGCTGCGCCAGGGACGGCGGCGGGATCGGCTCCTCCAGGATCTTCCGCGCAACCTCCTCGCCGGCGCCCCGAAAGAGCCGCTTCCCGGCGGTTACCTCGTAGAGCACCACGCCGAGGGCGAAGAGATCGGAGCGGTTGTCCACCCCCTCGCCCTTGAGCTGCTCCGGCGCCATGTAGTTCAGCTTGCCCATCACCTTGCCCGAGTCGTCGTGCACCTGGGTGGCGGCCTTGGCGATGCCGAAGTCCACCAGCTTGGCCAGGCCCGAGTAGGACACGATGATGTTCGATGGGCTGATGTCCCGGTGCACGATGCCCAGGTGCTGACCCTGTGGGTCCCTGTAGGCGTGGGCGAAGCCGAGGCCCTCCGCCACCTGGCTGATGATCTTCACGCCGTGCTTTATTGGCAGGAACTTCTTCTCCCGGATCCCCCTGCGGCAGATGTCCATGAGGTCCGCGCCCTGGATGTACTCCATGGCGATGTAGTAGGTCCCGTAGGCCTTGCCGATGTCGTAGATGTGGACGATGTTGGGGTGGTTCAGGTTGGCCGCGATGCGCGCCTCGTCCAGGAAGAGCTCCACGTAGCGCTCGTTCTTGGCGAGCTCCCGGTGGATCCTCTTGATGACCAGCTCCTTCTGGAAGCCGCCGAGCCCCCGCTGCCTGGCCAGGTAGATCTCGGCCATGCCCCCCTCGCCCAGCTTGCGGAGCAGGTCGTACTTATCGGTGAAGACGTTCTCGTCGGCCATGGATCCTGCCCGAGCCCTAGAGGCTCCAGTACGCCTCCTGGTGCCTTCTGACCTCGTCTATGACCGCCGCGACCCTTGGGTTGCAGCCGCCCCCTGGCTTACTTGGCTCTTCCGGTTCTTCGGCGGTCAGCTCCTCGAGGAGCCCCACCGCGCAGCGCCCCAGCGCCTCGGTGTCGTATCCCCCCTCCAGCAGCGCCACCAGGCGGCCTTTTGACGTCGCCTTGGCCACCAGGTGCAGCTTCCTCGCCATCATGCGGAAACCCTCGTCCGAGACTTCCATGCCCCCGAGGGGATCGGCCTCGTGAGCGTCGTAGCCGGCGGAGACGAGGAGCACATCGGGCTTGTACTGCATGAGCACCGGCACGAACACCCGGTCGAAGACCTCCATGAGCTCGGCGTCGCCCGAGCCGCCGGGCAGGGGCACGTTCACGGTGAACCCCTTGCCGTCCCCCTCCCCCAGCTCCCGGGCCGCGCCGGTGCCAGGGTAGAAGGGATAGCGGTGGCTCGACAGGTAGAGCACGTCCCGCCGAGAGGCGAAGCTGTGTTGCGTACCGTTGCCGTGGTGGACGTCCCAATCGAGGATGGCCACCCGCTCCGCGCCGGCCGCCCTTAGGGCCTCTGCGACGATGGCCACGTTGTTGAAGACGCAGAAGCCCATGCCCCTGTCCGCCTCGGCGTGATGACCCGGGGGACGCACCAGGGCAAAGCCTCCGGTGAGACCCTCGACTCCCCGATAGACGTCGAGGGCCAGATCCACGGCCCCACCTGCCGCATGGGTGGCCGCCACCCAGCTCCCCTCGGAGAAGAAGGTGTCGGGATCCAGCCTGCCGCAGTTGCCCGGCATTCTCGCAGCCAGCAGGTCGTAGTAGGGTGCCTCGTGCACCGCCAGGATCTCTTCCCGGCTGGCCTCCCTCGACCTCCGAGCCAAGGTCTTCTCGTGCAGCCCGCTCCTTCTCAGCGCGGCGAGCACGGCGACGAGCCGCTCGGGGCACTCGGGGTGCTCCCACTGCATGTCCCGGTGGTCCAAGTATCGCTCATCGTAGAGGATGCCGATGCTCATCGCGTCACCATTGTCCTGTCCGGCCGCGGCCCCACTATCCCGCGGGCAAAGTGAGTTTATTCCGTGATCTCAATCCCGTAAAGGAGTGAGTGGTGATTCCTGCCCCGAACCTTCGAGCTAACCTGCCAGGGAGGAAGGCCCGCTCTCGGAGACTCGCTCTGGCCAGGGTGGCCCGAAAGTGCTAGAGGCCTGTCACCATGAGCGAGAAAGACGACCAAGGAGCCTCCCAGCTCTCGGATATCCTCTCGAAGGCCGGATATCGGCCAGAGGATCCAGAGTCCTTCAAGAGGGGCGCTGCCGCCTTCATGGCCGCCCAGATGGTCGCCCTGGCGGCGGGCCTCGCCAAGGGACCACCTGGCTCGGAGGCCGGCTCGAAGGCCAAGCCCGGGAGGAACGACCCCTGCCCATGCGGGAGCGGCAAGAAGTACAAGAAGTGCTGCCTGTCCGGGGGAGAGGGCCCCAAGGATGCCAAGGATGCCAAGGGAGCCGATGGAGTCGCTGGAGTCGCTGGAGCATTAGGTGTGGCAGAAGCCGACTCGAGCGCCGCCCGGGCGAAGAAGTCCATCCGAACCAAAGGCCGAGCCCTGGACGCTGGCGACAGCGCTGCGGCGGCTCCCTCCCCCTCCTTTGGCGGAGTGCAGCCAGCCTTCGTTCCCCGGATCACCCTGCCCGAGCTGCAGGCAGACACAGTGCGTCTGGCCGAGCTGTTCGTCCGGGATCCCTCGCTCGAGCGCTGCAGGTTCCCGGTGGACGAGGTGATCGAGCACCTGGGAAAGGCCGAGCCCAATGCCCCCTCCGACGAGCGGGCCCGGGACCAGTGGCTCGCCGAGCAGGCCCACGCCTTCGTGCAGGCCCGGACCAAAGCTGCCAACGAACAAGCCGGCGACGGCGCCGCGAGAGCACCGGGGCTTTCTGCGCAGGAGATCCTTGGAGCCGTCAAGGACGCCCTGCTGGAAGCCGCGCCAAGGCACAGGGAGGACCCCGATGCCCTCAGGGCCCTCGGCCTGGGCCTGCTCTTCCACTCCTCCTGGAGCCCTTCCTCGGAGCAGCCCCACCCGCTGGAGACGCTCCTTTTCCGGCTGGCTCTACACGAGCGGGCGGGCGCGGGCGCCCATGGCCATGGCCCCTCGGGCCACCTGTCCGCCGAGCGCCGCGAGGCCATGCTGGAGACGGCCAGGAAGCTGCACGACCGGGTCGTTGACGCCATAGTGGCCGATCGTTTCCCAGTGCCGCTCCCGCTGGTGAGCGTCCTGCCCCTGGTCATCGAGACGGTGCAGCTCATCCGCAAGACAGGCGCCGAGGAGGCCAAGGAGGCCGCCCGGGAGCTCGCCATCAGGCGGGCCACCGAGGGCCTCTCAGCCCCCGATCGCGAGCTGTACGCCGAGCTCTGCGACGAATGGCTCCAATCGAACGAGGGGGCCGGCGACGGCGACGGCGACGACAAGGGCGACGGCGACGGCGACGACAAGGGCGACGACGACGGCGACGACAAGGGCGACGACGACGGCGACGCCCCGAGCGCAATCGCGATGGTCCGCTACTCGAGGCACCTGGCCAGCGCTGGCGGGACCTCCCTCGAGGCCGTGCTGCTCCTGGCCTTCCTGGACCACCACCGCGTCACTCCCATCCCTGGGGAGCCGAGCCCCGACCCCGAGGGCGGAGTCGAGATCGACAGCCCCGAGTTCCTGGAGCGATACGGCGCCTTCCTCGCCCAGAGGGGTCTTTTGAAGCTGGCCCTTCGGACCTTCAAGCTCTGCCGCTATTCGGGTGAGATCCCCCGGTCGGTCCAGGACAGGATCAAGGCACTGGAAGCAGCGCTCGGCTCGATGAGCTGAGCGACGGGCCACCTGAGCTGACAGGCCGGGGTCCGAGAGGGTCCGGACGCCCCAGGAGCGTCCTGGCGCCCTGGCGTCCGAGCGCGAAGGAGAGTCCTAGGGTTCCTGGGCCTTGATCCGGGCCTCGATGTCGAGGGCGGCCTGGATGGCCACGCGCTTGAGCTCCTCGTCGTTCCAGAACTTGAAGCGCCGGCGAATCTCGGAGGCAACCTGCTTGGCTTGGGCCACGGTGAAGCCGCCCTTGCCCACCCGGATCCCCGGGCACCCGGTCTGCTGGTTGTCGTACATGCGCTCGATGTCGCCGCCTATGCCCTTGAGCACCTTGAGGACTTCGCGCTGATCAGTGCTTCGGAGCGCCTCGAGGAGCGGCTTGAGCACTGCGGCCTCACCGGCCTGGGCCAGGCCGATGGTGGCGGCCAGGGAGTAACGGCGGAGCCCCTGCTCGCTCTCGGCGGCCCTCAGGAGCTGCTTGTAGGTCTTGAGGAACGGGCCGCGAATGGCGGCGTAGGCCTTGGGGTGGGCAAAGGGCAGCTCGAAGGAGAGCTCCTCCCAGCCCGTGTCGTCGAGCAGCTTCTTGTCGCCTGCGTCGAAGGTGGTCCAGTTGGAGACGGCTGCCTTGGCCTTGGGGTCTCCCATGGCGATCAGCGCGACGGCGGCGGGCACGACCTCCTGGCTAGGATTCCAGACGTCCATGACCTTGTTGACGCGCCTGCGCCCCTTCCTCAAGGTGATCGTGCTCTTCCGGTAGCCCTCCTGGAACTTCTTGGTCAGAAGACGCCTCGACCCCTTGTGGCCGATGAGGCCGAGGGCCCGGACGCCGTGCCTGCCGTCCGATCGATCTCCCGTGAGGTTCCCCAGATACTCCCTGGCGTCGCCGTTGGTGGTCTGCACGAAGCCGAGGAAGCGCGCGCAGGCCGGCACTGCGTGCTTGGCGTCGCCGTCCGTTCCTTGGAAGATCTCGTTGACGCAGAGCTTCTCCACCATCTCGATCTGCGGCCTCGTCAACTTCCAGTTGTGGAGCACGTGGAGCCCGAAGCTCACGTGCAGCGGACGCCCCCTCCTCGTTGACATGCCCTTGATCATCCTGTCGGCGTAGTTCTTGGCCCCAAGGTACCACAGGACCCTGTAGGCGTTGGAGTGGTCGCCCGAGCTCAGCTCCCTCAGCCGTTTGGGGGTCTTGATGGTCTCAAGAGCCAGGGCCGCCGCGTTCGGCACGTTGAACAGCACCAACCCGTCGAGCGCGTTCCGTCCGGTGAAGGAAGGCATGTACTGGAGCTTGTACACCCACACCTTGCCCGCGTCGTGCCACTTCGCGACCGCCACCGAGGCCGCGACGAAGTCGGCCACGCCCGGCATGGGGCGGCCAGCAAAGGCATCCCAGCCCGCCTTGCAGCCGGCCCAACCGTATGAGGTATTGCAGTCTCTGTGGAGCCTTTGAGGGATGTCGTGCTTCCAGCGCAGACGGAACGAGTTGCCTCGAATCCCCAGGTCCGCGTAGGTCTTCACCTGAGGGTCCTTGTCCATGTAGGATAAAATTCGAGAGTCCTGTCCCAGGGCTTCCCTAGGGGAAGCCAGCGCCAGCGTACAGAGGAGCAGCAACAGCATCGCGTGTTTCATGGTCGGCCTTTCTCCCTTCTCAGATCGTAAGATGACTGCAGTGTCGAGGGGGTGAACAGACTTCAGTCGGACGGGGATCCCGGTGATGCAGTTTCTCGTGGCCTCGTCCCAGGCCGTTTCTATCTCCAACCGAACAGACAATGCAACGGTCTTTTGGAGGTCGAGCCTGCACCAGGCGAGCTCACGCTCGAACAAGCTCCCCCGGACCACCGAGCACAATCCTCGACTCGAATGGTCGAAGCTGCCCGAGGCGACCCCTCTCCCCGGTCAGTGCACAGCGCGATCGGTGTCGTCCGAGTCGTTCATCTGAAGCACGTCGTCGTTGTCGAGGTCCAGGCACTGGCCCACAGACCAGCCGTAGGGAGTCTGGCCCGTGTAGTTGCCTCCGGGGCCGTACTGGCACACGACGATGGTGCCCCAGGTGCCGCCGCAGCGCGCCACCCCGCAGCCGATGGCGGTGGAGCTCTCCCACACTATCTGCGTGTAGTGGCCCACCACCGCGCTCGAGCCACCTACGGCCGTGCCGAAGTCGTAGTCCTCCCGCTCCGAGGCCCAGGAGGCCACGGCCGCGACTGGATCGGCGCTTGAGGAGCTGTGGTAGTAGATGTTCTCGCCCAGGTACGAGAACCCCGCCACGTTCTGGCGGCTCGAAGGCGAGCTGTGGCTCGTGGGACAACCATCCACGTAGGCCTGGGCGTTGGCCGCCACGGCGCTGTTCCAGGAGGCGAGCGGCACCCCCACCCTGAACCGCCAGTAGTCGTGGGCCTCGGTCATCCCCACGAGGGCGCCGGTCTCTCCGGTGGACAGGCTCGGATCGTGAACGTAGCTGCAGTCGTCCGGGGTCGTGGGATCGCAGTCGTCGTCCTTGCCGTTGCCGAGAATCTCGGTATTCCCCGGGTACACCGTGGGATCACTGGGCGCGCAATCCTCGCTGTCCGGCACCCCGTCGCCATCGCTGTCCACCGGGTTGTTGTTGTTGTTCTGGTTCGAGTTCTCGTTCAGGTTGGAGTTCTGGTTCCCATTCTGGTTGAGGTTGTTGTTGTCCTGGTTGCCGTTCAGGTTCGTGTTCGCGTTCAGGCCTCCGTCGCCCGAGCCGGCGCCAGAGTCGTCGCCGCAGGCGGCGGTGACGAGCAGCAAGGGAGAAAGGAGCAGCGAGAACGAGCGGATGGACATGGTGTCGTCTCCTGGCGAGCCCAGAGTATTGGGCCTGTTCATGGAGCTTCCTCGCCCTGGCGCCCGGAGTCAAGGAGACGGTTTTAGGAGCGGCCTCGCGCCCCGAGGGGCCGCACCCACATGCAAGGATCCGTCAGACACTTGGCAGGTCTCTGTTCTCTCTCCGTGGATTCTGACATAATGGTCGCCTGGGTTCTGGTATGAGATGAGACGTAGCCAATCCATTGCCCGGGCGTCAGGCCTGGCGGCGCTCCTGGCGGCCTTTCTCGGGCAGTCCTCCTGCCTGGTGTCATTCTCCTCGGGCGCCTCCTGCGGAGACGGCCTGCTCGATCCAGGAGAGGAGTGCGACGATGGCCCGGGGAACTCGGACACCGGGGCCGACGCCTGCCGAACCGACTGCACGAGGGCCCGGTGCGGGGATGGCGTGGTGGACAACCTGGAGGACTGCGACGGATCGAACCTCGCGGGAGCGACCTGCGCCTCGGTCCTGCCTGGCCTCGTAGGCGGCGCCCTCGGCTGCGACGAAAGGTGCCGCTTCGTCCTCACCGGCTGCAACGGCTGCGGCAACGGCTACGTCGAGCCAGGCGAGGTCTGCGACGGCACCGACCTCGACGCCCAATCCTGCCAGACCTTCGCTGGCCTCGCCCACGGCTCGCTTGGATGCTCCGTGGCCTGCGAGCTGGACGCCTCGGGCTGCCACGAGTGCGGAAACGGCTCGGTGGAGGGACCGGAGGTCTGCGAGCCCACGGACCTCGGCGGCCGCGCCTGCGCCGACATGGGGGATTACAACGGCGGCCTGCTGGCCTGCGGCGACGGCTGCCTGTCCCTCGACGACTCTGGCTGCTTCAACTGCGGAGACGGCCAGTGCGACGCGTCGAGGGGCGAAGACCTCTCGAGCTGCCCGGCGGACTGCCAGTGCCTGCCGGAAGAAGAGCGCGAGTGCTCCTGCCCCGGATGGGAGCTGGAGACGCAGACGTGCGGCGCAGACGCCCACTGGTCGGTCTGCATCTGCCCGGCCTGCGCCTCGGCGACCCACGACGAGGACGGCGACGGCGTCCTCGACGAGTGCGACAACTGCCCGGACGTGGCCAACACAGCGCAGACGAACGGCGATGGGGACCGGCTCGGCAACTCCTGCGAGGCGCCCTCGAACCAGACCCTCTTTGGCGAGGGCCTGTACTTCGAGAGCTTCGAGTTGTCCGCCGCCCTCCCGAACTGGAGCATCGGCCAGTACATGACCTGGGGCGCCGACCAGATGCTCGCCGACACCACCGCCTGTGGAGACAACTGCTACTCGAACTCGCTCTGGCAGGAGGAGCTCAGCGGCTACTACGGGATCTCCGCCCGCTTCTCCCACGACGCCGCCTCGGATGGCTGGAGCTGCCTGATGATGGGCTACGGAGAGAGCAAGAGCTGGCTCATCTGCTGCCTTCAGAGATACCCAACGACCCCGTCGGCCCTTCAGATATGGCGGCTCACTCCGCCTAGCAGCCTCAACAAGGTCGCGGAGACCACTGGAGCCGACTCGGCTTCACACGGCACGGTGCGCCGCCTGTTCATGTACTGGGACGGCGCCGTCGTCAGGTGTGACTCGTCCAACACGATTGGCGAGTCGAGCAGCGTTACCCTCACGGGCGTGCAGAATAGCTGGACACAGGGGCTATCTGGGGTGCGGGTGTACCGGGAGCGCGCCTCGTTCCTGAGCTTTGCCGTGGTCAGGTAGCCTCAGGCGTCCGTGACCCCCGGACCCCAGAGCAGCTCCCCGAAGCCAGAGGCCCGCTCCACCCTCCGGCCGAGCGCGGAGGCCAGCACCTCCCTGCCAGAATAGATCGACACCCGACGCCGTGCGCGGGTAACGGCGGTGTAGAGGAGCTCCCTGCTGAGCACCCGGGTCACCCGATCTGGGAGCACCACCAGCACCTCGTCGAACTCCGAGCCCTGGCTCTTGTGTACGCTCATGGCGAAGAGAGGCTCGTGGGCCGGCAGCCTGGCGGGCGCAAGGGACCGGAGCACGCCCGAGGACGTCGGGAAGAAGGCCCGCAGCGAGGGAGGAGACGGGCGAGCTGGGCCAGGGCGTCCATCTGGCTGGACGCCGGGATCAAGGGCGGCGCTCACCACGCCAAGATCCCCGTTCCAGAGCTCCAGAGCGTAGTGGTTCTCCGTGACGATCAGCGGGCGGCCGTCGTAGTGGGGCCCAGTGCATGGGCGGCCGTCCTCGCGAAGGGGCGCCTCGAAGGCCGCCGAGAGGGCCTCCGAACCCAGGGGGCCCTGCCGATGAGCGCAGAGGACGCGAAAGCGGCCAAGGGCGAGGAGGCGCTCCTCGGGCCCCTGGGCAGCTAGGAAGTCTGCATAGCCCTCCCTCATGAGGGCCATCAGGGGCCCTAGATCCAGCCCATGCCAGGGGCCGCGCCCCTGGGCGCCCATGGCCAGGGCCTCTGCCCATTGCCCCTTCGGCTCCACGAGGCACACATCCGGCAGGGCCTCGTCTCCGAGCAGGGCGAGGGCTCGATCGGCGTCCCCCTCCTCGATGGCCCGGGCCAGGCGGCCGATGCCGCTCCGGGCGCCGAATCGGAAGGAGTGAGTCAAGGGCGCGAGGGAGTCCACGAGCCCCAGCTCGCTGGCGCCGGGCTCCGCCAGCAAGGGGGCGCCCTCCAAATCGCCGACAGCCTCCAGGAGCGGGGCCGAGTAGAATGGCGCCCTGGAAGAGCAGGGCCCGGCCAGATCCCCGAGCAGGGTTCCCGCCTCCACGGACGCGAGCTGATGCGGGTCTCCGAGCAAGAGGAGCCGGGTGGATGGACCCAGGGCCTCCACG
>JAVEWA010000613.1:0-4259 GCA_034004785.1 Polyangia bacterium | reverse complement strand
AAGGGCCGCCTGGTGGTGGATCGGTGCATGCTCACCGACCGGGACGACGTGCACCGCCTGGTGATCTCCGGCGACTTCGGCGCCCCTGGCAGCAGGCTGCACATCAGGGGCCGCGTGAATCTCCTGCCCGCCGAGATCCTGCTGGCCGACAGCATCAGGCGTCTCAGGGGGGTGGTGGGGGTGGACGCCATTCTCGGCGGCACCTTCGCGAAGCCATACCTCGAGGGGGCTCTCTACCCCGCCGGGGTGCTGGTCCGCGCCCAGGGGCTCGGGGGGGATCTCGTGGTGCGGGCGGGCCGCGTCAAGCTGGACAAGGACGCCCTCGTCCTAGAGGGCGTGCGCCTGCAGGTGGTGGACGAGGAGTCGGAGGTGAGCGGCCGGGTGACCCTCGATGGTCTGAGACCCAGGAACCTCGACCTCGCCATCAAGGGCTGGCTCTCTCCCCGGGCCCTGGAGCTGGCCCTCGGGGATGCGGTGGTGCGCCCCAAGGGAGAACCGTCCCGCATGAACCTGCGGGTGGTGGGCACCATCGGCGAGCCCGTGATCCTCGGGAACCTGCACGTGGGCAAGATGCAGATGGGCCTGAAGTCAGCCTCGCAGGATCTCGCGTTGCAGTCGGGGAGGGTGGAGTTCCGGCATGGGAGCGTGAAGCTCCACGATCTGCGCGGCAAGCTCGACGAGGGGGCCTTCACCGTGACCGGTGACCTTTTTCTGCGGGGCTTCGCCCTGGACGGCGTGGATCTCCATCTCGTCGGGGAGAACATCCCGCACCGCTCGGGCGGGGTGTACGAGGTGGAGGTGAGCCCGGACCTGCGCCTCACCGGGAGGGGCGATCCCGCGTCGGGCTACAGCCTCGCGGGAGTGATCGACGTGGTGGAGGGCCGTTACATCCAGAAGTTCGACGTGAACCCGGTCTCCCGCCTCCTCTCGCCATCGCGCACCTCCGAGTCCTCGGGCGCCTTCTACGAGGGCTCGCCTCTCCTGGAGAACCTGCAGCTCAACCTGACGATCACCTCGACCGGGACCCTGCGAGTGAAGAACAACGTGGCGGACGTGGGGCTGGAGGGAGATCTCACCGTGACCGGCACCCTGCCAGACATGAAGCTCGGCGGCACGGTGGACATCAAGGATGGCACCTTCAGGGTGCCGTACCTCAGGGGCCGTTACTCCGGCGCCACGGGGAGCATCGACTTCGACAGGGGGCGTGGGGAGGGCAAGAACGAGCCCTACGTGTTCCTGGAAGGGGCCACGGTGCACACCGACAGGAGCGAGACGGACCATGAGATCACCCTCACAATCCAGGGCTACCTGTCCAAGCTGGCCCCCACCTGGAGCTCGAGCACCGGCCTCACCTCGTCGCAGGTCCTGACCCTCCTCGTCACGAGCCGCACCCCGGACGAGCTCCGCAAGGGCCGCTCCGCCGCGCTGCCGAACCTCGCGCCCCTCATCGAGGACTACATCCCCATGGATCTGCAGCTCGATCTCAGCTCGGACGCCGTCCAGGTCTTTGTGGAGCGCAAGCTCGGTCGGTTCTTCAGGCTGAAGGGCGAGGGCGAGTTCGGCTACTCCGGCTCCCAGCGCCAGGAGGGGATCGCAGTCTTCAGGGTCACGGACAACCTCTCGCTGGAGGGGCGCGTGAGGCGAAGGGTCCAGGGAGAGGACGTGACCGAGGAGGACGATACGGTCTCGGGCAGGGTGGAGGCAAAGTACAAGATCCAGCTCCAAGGCGGGCTCCGCCGCTCACTCGGGTTGTAGCCTCCGCCGCATCGGAGATGCCCCCGCGTGATTGTTTTGGAGGGCGTGCTGCGCTGCGCTGCGCTGCGCTGCGCTCAGGATGGCCGACTTCCCTCTCTACTTGATGTGCTTGGTGACGCAGGCAGCGAAGGCCTGACAGTCCTCGAGCTTCATGCAGGCGTTCACCGCCCTCGAGTCCCCGAAGACCCCCTGGTGCTCCTCGCAGCCCTTCAGGCATTTCTCCTGCCCCTCGGCCTTCAGCTTCTCGAGGAGCGGCGTCACGTTGAAGAGCTTGGCCTTGTCCGGCCGCAGCTTGCCGCTCGCGATGAAGACCTCCCTTCCGCAGGCGCCAAAGGTCTTCTCGCAGAAGGGCTTGCACTCCACCACGGGAGGGGGAGGCTCGGACTTGTCCTCGCTCTTCTTGCACCCAGCGGCCATTGGGACGAGGGCCGCGACGCAGAGGAGCGCGGCCCATCGGGCGGCGGCGGCGATTGTGATGGAAAAGATGGCGCTCGCAGACCCCGGGCCGCGAGCCTGGCCGTGCCGGAAGGGGTGCGTGACGGGCCGGGGAGACATCATTTGTGCACATCCTCGTCAGGGTGGAAGACCAGTCTGGACCATCCCTCCTCGGATTGGAAGCCTGGAGCTGGTCTTGGGTCTGAATCTGGCTGCACAGAGAGCCTGGTCAGATTTTGCATGCAAGGCGCGCCGGGTTCGTTCAAACTGGGGGCCAGGCGGTCTTCTGGGCCTGGGAGCTGAAAGCGAGGCCCGGTGGGACAGGACAGGGCTCCGGAAGCGACGCGGCTCGAGGCCGCTCTGGGGCTTGGACGGCGGTGGTGACGCCGAGGACAGGTGACAGAGACGGAAGGTGCGGCCATGGATCTTCTCAGGCAGGCGAAAAGGGAGGCGCGGGGCATGGACGCCCGCGAGTTCGAGCGGCTCTACGAGGGGTTCTACCTATTCGGCGAGCTGCCCCTCGAGGACGAGGAAGAGGAGGGAGGCGGCGAGCTGGAGGCGAGCTTGGGCTCGCGGCAGGCAGCGGCCCATGGCGCCCGCGACCGCCTCCACCTGTCCATCGAGCGAACAGAGGCGATCCCCGTGCGGCCACACAAGGCCGAGCGTTCGACGGCCCGGGTTTTGCGGCCCGAGCGACGCCCCGAGCGCCCCAAGCCCACCGAGCCGGCTCTTTGGCGGGTGCAGAGGAGCGATCGGACCGGCTGGCGCCGCAGGATCTCCGTCGGGCGCGCCCCGGACAACGACATCGTGATCCCTCACATGAGCGTCTCCAAGGTGCACGCGCACTTTCACGGCGGCACCCTCGTGCGGCTGAGCCCGCTCCACACCGCCGAGCTGCTCCTTTCGGACGCGGGATCCGCGAACGGGACAGTGGTCGGGGGCAGGAGGCTCCTCACCGGGGAGGCGGAGCCCATCTTCAGCGGGAACAAGATCCTCTTTGGCGAGGTCTCCTGCGAGGTGCTCTCGGCCGCGGCCCTGTTCACCCGGCTGTGCCCCAGGTAGCGCACTGGCGGAGCGAGGGACCCAGGGGAGCGAGGTTCGCAGGCAGGGCCCCGAGTGGGACGGCTGCTCGCCCTGTCGCGCGGCCCGGCCTCGCCCTGTCGCGCGGCCCGGCTCGCCCTGTCGTGCTGCCCGGCTCGCCCAAGAGCGTACAAGGGCTCACCGGGCCACCCAGTGCAGCGTCCGGGCTTTGCGCTGCGGCTGGAATCGAGCATGATGTGACACATGGATCGGGGCAAAGGATGCGCCCGGGCGCAGTCCTCGACGCGTCCATGGCCCTGGTGAGCGAAGGAGCCCAATGACCATCGAGAGCGCACCCCCAGCACTGTTCGTAGTCTTCGGAGGCACAGGCGATCTGGCCCAGAAGAAGCTCCTGCCAGCCCTCGGGCGCCTGGAGGCGGCAGGGCGAATGGGCGAGGTCCATGTCCTCGGGGTGGCCAGGGATCGCCATCTGGAAGACGCGGCCTATCGGGCAATGGCATTCGAGGCGATGAAGTCCTCTGGCCTCGGGGAAGAGTCGATCCGTGGATTTGTCCGAGGGCGGCTGCACTACCAGAGCATCGGGGAGCAGGCGCCCGAAGACTTCGCGGCTCTCGGCCGGCGCATGGAGGAGCTGGAGGCCGCCTCTGGCCTCACCGGAAACCGGGCCTTCTACCTCGCCTTGCCCACGCGTGCCCTCGAGAGCACGGTGGCCGCCCTCGGCGAGGCCGGGCTAAATGCGGGCCCTGGGTTCACCCGCATCGTGCTGGAGAAGCCATTCGGCTCGGATCTCGCTTCGGCCCGGGCGCTGGTCGAGTCCCTCCACGAGCATTTCAAGGAGGAGCAGATCTATCGCATCGATCACTACCTCGGGAAGGAGACGGTGCAGAACCTCCTGGCCTTCAGGTTCGGAAACCCCATCTTCGAGTCCCTCTGGACGAGGGATCGCATCCAGGCCGTGCAGATCACCGTGTCGGAGTCGGTGGGGGTGGGCCGCCGGGCTGGCTACTACGACGGCGTGGGGGCGCTCA